>CAYLTF010000135.1:0-8347 GCA_964386625.1 uncultured Akkermansia sp.
GATCGGTCCGGCCAAGGAAAGGGGCAACACGGCACCAGAGTCGGTGGGGCCTTGCACCGGACGACGGGTTCGGATCGACGAATCCCGGTTTTATGAAGATGGTGCCTCAATTCGTCGCCGCCATGAATCCGACTCCCACTGAGATCCTCGCCACGGTGCTGTTCGTCCTGGCGGTCTTGCACACCTTTTCCGTGAAGCGCTTCGCCAATTGGGCGCACCATCAACCGCAAGGATCGGTTCAGCAGACCCTGCTGCACTTCCTTGCCGAGACCGAGGTGGTCTTCGGACTCTGGGCGGCGGTGCTGTTCTTCGGGATCGCGATCCTCGGGCGGTCGATGCAAACAGCCGTGCATTACATCGACGGGTTGAATTTCACCGAACCGAAATTCGTGTTCGTGGTCATGGTCATCGCCGCGACCCGCCCGGTGGTCACGCTGGCCGAATCGCTGATCCTGGTGCTGGCCCGACTGATCCCGCTTCGCGAAGGCACCGCTTTCTACATCGCCGCATTGTCGTTCGGATCGCTGCTGGGCTCGTTCATCACCGAACCTGCGGCCATGACCCTCCTGGCCATCCTGCTCAAGCAGCGCTACTTCGACCGGGGCATCAGCCCGCGTCTGGCCTACGCCACGCTGGGACTGCTTTTCGTCAACATCTCCATCGGCGGCACCTTGACGCATTTCGCGGCGCCACCGGTCCTGATGGTCGCCTCGAAGTGGCAGTGGGACACCCCCTACCTCTTCACGCACTTCGGCTGGAGGGCTGCCGGGGCCTGCCTGATGTCGACCTTGCTGGTCGTGGCGGTGTTCCGGAAAGAACTGGGCCGGATTCCGACCCAGACTCGAGGCGGTGGCCGGATTCCAGTCTGGCTGACGCTCACCCACCTGGCCTCGCTTGGGGCTGTCGTGGCTTTCGCCCATCACCCGGATGTCTTCTTCGGCGTCTTCATGATTTTTCTGGGGATCGTGTACGCCACCTTGCGCCATCAGGATGGGCTGAAGTTCCGGGAAGGCCTGCTGGTCGGATTCTTCCTGGCCGGTCTCGTGACGCTCGGTTCGCTGCAATCGTGGTGGCTCAAGCCGCTGATCACAGGCATGAACGGTGCGACCCTGTATTTCGGCGCCACCGCGCTGACCGCCATCACCGACAACGCGGCCCTGACCTACCTGGGTTCTCTGGTCGAAGGGATCGGCGAACCGCTCAAGTATGCGCTGGTGGCCGGAGCCGTGACCGGGGGCGGTCTGACGGTCATCGCCAATGCCCCAAATCCTGCCGGGGCCGGCATCCTCCAGAACTCCGAGGCGTTCAAGGCCACCGGGATCAGCCCTGTCGGCCTTCTGGTGGGGGCATTGCCTCCGACGCTGATCGCAATCGTGTTCTTCTGGATCCTGGGCTGAGCCCCCGGTCTTCCATCGGACAGACCGCCGCCCGGTGGAGACCGGTGTTCACCTCGGTTGCCACGGTTGGATCCATGCCGCGGCGGTCTCACCTTTCCGGTAGGGATTGGCGATCTTCTTGGAGGATCGGATCACCGCCCGCACATACAATTCGTCGCCCTGGGCCGTGTATTGCGCACGAGGACCAACCACCACGGCGAGTGTTTCACCGATCTGGTCGCTGTAGCGCTGAGTGGCCCGAACCGCTTCGCCCTTGGCCGACAGGACCGGGGAGCGGTTCGCATCGAAGCCTTTGCGAGTGCCGATGAATCGGATCGTGTAGGTCACGCCGGGTTCGGCATCCACCTCGAGGTGCATCGTGTTGCCGGTCCGATCAATCCGGCGCAGCGAGACCCCGCTGCTGGCGTAGAAATCACCGGCTTCCATGGCGGCGATCAGCGACGGGGCTTCCAACCGCTCGGATCGGACCATCACCCAGCCGCGGCCCTGGTTGCTCTTGCCCACTCCGTGACTGTGGTAGTGGTGGGAATCGTCGACCGCCAGGCCGAACATCGGCGGCAGGTCCAGTTTGCCGATCCGCCACGCCAAGACGATGTCCCACATCCGCTCCATGCCGGCATGGGTCGTGTCGCCTTCGTTGTTCACCGAGGGATGTCCGTTGTACACCTCGAAGAACTGCTCGCCCTTCACCTGCATCAGGTCCTCGGCAGTGATGCCCCAGCCGAAATTCGGGTGGTTGATGTGCGGGAACATGGGTTGGCCGGTCAGGCGGCGTTGCTCCAGCACCGCATCGACGCCGCGCTGCATCACGTCGAGCACGTTGGTGCCGCCTTGGGCTGAGATCTTCTTGCGGAGATTCGTGGCATTGATGTGCACCGGGAACGAAAGGTGCCCGCTGGTGATCTCCTCCGAGGGGATCATGAGGAAGCGCCCCGGCTCTTCGAGCATTCCTCGGAATTCCTCGAGGGTTTTCAGCCGGAATTGGTTGGTGCCCTGTCGGTCGCGCCTCTGCAACCAGTCGGCTCCGAAACGTCGCCGATTCTTCGCCAGGGCCTCGGGGAAATGGTTCTTCTTGGACTCGGTGACCCACTGCTCCCCCTCCAGCATCCGGTTGTGGTCCGACAGCGCGAGGAAGTGGTACCCATGCTCCTTGTACCAGGCCGCGATGGATTCCGGAAAATCATCGCCGTCGCTCCAAAGGGAATGCGTGTGGAGATTGCCCTTCCACCAGCGGGCCTCCGCCGCGGCGAGCTGAGTTGGGTCCGAGCCTCCGATGGCGATCAGGAGGCCGAGACACAGGCCCATGAGGGATCCGGAGCATCGAGGGACAGGCATCACCCCAGCCTGCGGATTCGGCGTCCGGCATCGCAAGAGGGTTTTGAGTGTCCGGGCCCGGGATTCCGGTCATCTTGGGCAAGAATGATTCCCGGTGGACGCAACAACAGGAGGGGGCCGTCCGTGTGGGCGGCATTGGATGTGGGACCGCGGTTCTCCAACGCGGCGCTCATGATCTGGATGTCGGCCTTGTCGTTGGCCGGAGGCGATTTTGAGGATCCCAACGCCGACCAGGATGCGATGCCGACCGTGCCGCCGGGTTTCGAGATCACCACCTTTGCCCGAGACCCATTGGTTCGCCAGCCCTGCTCCATGGCCTTCGACCTGCAGGGCCGACTCTGCGTCGGCATGGGACCGCAGTACCGGAACCCGACCCCAAAAACCCCAGGAGACAGCGTGGTCTGGGTGCTGGACACCGACGGCGACGGCAAGGCCGATCAAACGAAGGTCTTCGCCACCGGGTTCAACGCCATCCAGGGCTTGGCCTGGCGTGGCCGCGACCTGTGGGTGGCCAATGCGCCCGACCTGACCCTCGTCCGGGACCTCGACGGCGACGACGAGGCCGATGAGTACGTGCGCCTCTACACCGACCTCGGGAATCTCGAGCACGGCCTGCACGGCCTCAACTGGGCCCCGGACGGCAAGCTCTACATGAGCAAGGGCAACTCCAAGGGGTTGTCCCAGCCCGGGCGCGTGGCACCGAAGGCCTTCCGCGATCTTTGGGGGGTCACCGCGCCGCCGGGTTCGCCCGACCATCCTGCCCCGCGCACTTTCGCCAAGGGCCGGTACGAGAGAAACTACCACGACCCGGAGGACGACTGGGGTCGCGAGGGCGGCGTGCTGCGCTGCGACCCCGACGGCCGGAACCTGGAGATCGTCTCCCGCGGCTGCCGTAACCCGTGGGACATCGCCTTCGACACGGGCTTCCATTGGCTGGGCACGGACAACGACCAGACCACCGGCGATCGGGTCTTCATGCCCTTCGACCGGGCCCACTTCGGCTGGAACCACCCCTGGAGCGCCCACTGGGGTGCCGAACCACATGCGCCTTCCGCCCCGGTCAGCGGGCCGCTGTTCGAGGGCTCGGGCACCGGCATCGTCTTCGGCGACTCGCCGGTGTTCCCGGTGTCCCATCGCGGGGTCTTCTTCATCAACGACTGGTTGCGCAAGACCACCTTCGTCTGGCGGCCGCGCTGGGAGGGTGCCCTGATGCGACCCGACGGCGGCGACTGGCAGCCGTTCATCGACGGCGGCAAGGCGCTCTTCCGCCCCACGGACCTCGAGTTCGGCCCGGACGGCGCGCTCTGGGTGCTGGGCTGGGGCCGTGGCTACGGCGCGGAGTATCGCGATGGGCAATTCGCCAGCGAGGGGCGCGTGTTCCGCATCGCCCCCATCCGGTCCGCCGGCGCGAAGAGGACGAACCCTCCGCATCTTCTCCCACCAGCTCGTCGCCCGGTGCCGCAGTTGCTCGAAGCCTTCGACTCCCCCCTGCCCGTCCTCCGGGTCGAGGCCCAGGACGAATTGCTGCGCCGGGGAGCCTCGGTGACCTCGGCCCTGCGCACAGCTCTCGCCAAACCCGGGACACCCGAGGGACGTCAGACTTGGACCGCATGGACCCTTGGCCGGATGGGCGAGCGGGAAGCCGCTGGCGACGGTTGGTTTGGACGGCAGGCCGCCGATGCCAAGGCACCCTTGAACCTGCGCATCCAGGCCATCCGCATCGTGGCCCATCGACGCGCGGTCCGGCAGGCGTCCGAGGCGCTGCCGGCGGCCATCGTGTCGCTGTTGACGGATGGCGAGCCGCGGATCCGTTTTGAGGTGGTGCAGGCCATCGGGCGCGGACCGGCGGCCTCGGGCCGGCTCGCCGAGCCCGCGCTGCTCCAGGCACTCGCCCGGGAGACCGATCCCACGGTCTTCTATGCCGGCTGGCAGACCCTGCGGGCAGTTTCGGAACCCGGGGCGCTGCGCCTGCTGCTGAAGGATGCCCGGGCCCGGGTCCGCAAGGCGGTCCTCCTGGCCCTGCTCGAAGACCATGCCCTACGCGAGGCCGATGTGCGCCCTCTGGCCGGCGACTCCGACGCCGAAGTGCAGGCGATCGCCGCCCGCTGGATCGGGAAGGTCACCGGCGACGGGCTGTCGCTGATGGTGCGCGGACGCCCCTTGAGCGGCTCCTCGGCGGAGCCGGGTTCCGGGACCGATCTCGGGCCTGAACCAAAGCACCTGTACCCAGCCAAGATGTCCATGCCGGCACCGCCCTCCCGAGAAACGGCGGTGGCCCAGGCGCTGGAGCGGGTGCCGGACGGAGATGCGCGGCGGGGGGCTTGGCTCTTTCACCACCCGCAGGGAGCCGGCTGTTTCCAATGCCACCGGCTCGACGGACATGGCCAGGGTTTCGGCCCGGACCTGTCGGTGGTCGGGGCTCGCGCTCCCGTGCAGCACCTCGTGCAATCGATCCTCGAGCCCAACGCTGTCATCACCGAGGGCTTCAGCCTGCATCGGGTGGCGACCGCCGACACGGAACTCTCGGGCATCCTGATCGAGGAGAGCGGCCTCAGCGTGACGCTGGGCCTGGCCAACGGGCGACGTGAGACGATCCCGAAGGCCAGCATCACCGCCCGCGGGTCCTCGGCCCAATCGGCCATGCCGGCCTATGACACGGTCCTGCCCGCCCGTGCCGTGGCCGACCTCGCCGCGTATCTCGTCCGACAGGTGGTGATGGCCCCGGGCGGTTCCGCGGGGGCCGGCCCGACCGCCGGTGCCGTCGCACCGTCGAGTGCATCCACGACCTCGGCCACGGACCTGCTCGCCGTCACCGGACTCCCGGGGCGGCTCCGGATCACCCGGGGCGGATTCCCGGTGGCTGACTTCGTCCACCAGGATGAGCGGATCCTGCGGCCGCACTTCGCCAACCTGCACGCCCCCGGCGGCCATCGCGTGAGCCGCAACCACCCTCCAGTGCCTTCTCTGGATGCCGTGGACCATGACACCATGCACCCCGGACTGTGGATGGCCTTCGGCGACATCAACGGCGTGGACTTCTGGCGCAACCGTGGGCGCATCGTGCACCGGGAATTCACCCGCCGGCCGGAGGTCCGCGACGGACGGCTCACCTTCGCGACCGACAACCAGCTGGTGGATCCGAAGGGCGTCGTGGTCGGTGAGTTGCGACATGACATCACCTGCCTCGTCCAGCCCGGGGCCACGGTGCTGCTCTGGCAGGCGACCTTCCGCAGCGACGTGGGCGACCTCGTGTTCGGGGACCAAGAGGAAATGGGCTTTGCGGCACGGGTGGCCACGCCGCTGACGGAAAAGAATGGCGGGCTCCTCACCAACAGCGAGGGTCGCACTTCGGCGGCGGCGACCTGGGGACGGGCGGCCGCCTGGTGCGACTACTCCGGCACGGTGGACGGACGCAGGTTGGGCATCCAGCTCGTCGCGGATCCTTCGAACTTCCGGCCCAGTTGGTGGCACAACCGCGACTACGGCGTGTTCGTGGCCAACCCCTTTGGCCGGGAAGCCCTGAAGCAGGGGGAAAAAAGCCGGGTGACCGTGGCGCGCGGGCAGCCGTTCACCTTGCGCTTCGGGGCCATCCTGCACGCCGGCTGCGACACCCCACCGGCGGACCGGGCCCGCTGGTGCGTTGTTCCAGGCAACCAACCCTGACTGGCGGGCAGACGGGCCGCTATTTCGGAGCCTCCACCGATGCGGCATGCTGTCGCCGGCGGATGACCGCCCAGGGATCTTTCGGGGCATCCGACGGATCCACATACCGGTCCAGGTCGCGCAGGGCTACGGCGCGGTATCCGTTGTCCTTGAGCCACTGCATGTATTCTCGGAACCGCTCCAGGGGGGTGTTGACCCAGGGGTGATCCCGGTCGGGCACCCCGTGGAACTGAAGCACCGCGATCCTGCCGCCCCGTGCCTGCTCTGCCGCACGTCGAAAATCCTCCAGGGTCCACGTGGGCCGGGCATCACCGGTGGTCGGGATCAGGAGAGGATGATCCCATTCCGGCTCGTAGGCCACGCCCCGCCCCGTCTCGTAGGCGAACTCAGGCTGAGCACCCCGGCGAGCCCAGCGGAAGCCCAGGTCCCGGAGTACGGCCAAGGCCCCGGGATGGATGGCATTGCCCGGGTAGGCGAAACTGATGGGCTTGGGAATGCCGTGCCGCACACACAACTCGTCGATGTGGGTCAATTCTTCGCGGAGGCGGCCGAGCACGTCGGGGCCGATGCCCACGTGACTGCGGGTGTGGTTGCCGACCTCGAATCCGTCGCGGTGCAGCTCGGCGATTTGGCGCCAAGTCATGTAGTCGGTCTTGTTGGTCAGGAAGCTGAAGCCCTCGGTGATGAAGAAGCTCGCGCCAAAACCCAACTCCTTGAGCAGCGGCCGCACATTGCCATGCAGCGAGGCCACCGAGTCGTCGAAGGTCAGCACCACGAGCTTGTCTGGGATGGGCTGACGTCGGCGGATCTCCGGCAGCGGCCGCGCCAGGAACTCCCGACGGAGGCGGTCCAACTCCGGGGCCGGGTCGTCACCCTCGAAGAACCACACCCAGCCGCGGGCCTCGCGCGTCTCACCGGGCGGACAGTCGGTCCACCGGGGATCGGCATGGATGCAGGGCACCGGAGGGTTCTGCCAGACGCGGTTGAGCCCGTCCCATGCGGTGATGACCCAGCGGCGACCGCTGGCATCCGACGCGGCCGCGAATGGTGCCTCCAGTATCCGTCGACCCGCCGCGGCGTTGGTGAACCCGCTGGCCCGACCCAGCATCACACAGACCTGGGCGCTGAGCTGCCTCAAGGCTTGGGAGCTGCCGTTGCGAATCCACGCCTGAAACGCCGCGTGGCGCACCCCCGGCGTCACCCGGACCCCGAAGGCCACCCCGTCGGGAAGCGTCCGCGTCATGGCCAGCGAACCGTCGGCCCGCTGGCTCCATTCCACGGGTTCCAAGGGTTGGCCGGCCTTCTCCCAGATCGTTGGAATGTGACGGTGGGCGAGGTAGTTCAACCCCAGATGGGACCAGATCGCCTCCGGCACATCGACGACCACATAGCCGCCGCCATGCCACGGGGTGAGCAGGCTGACCTTGGTGTCGCGCTGGGGATCGACCGCGCCTTCGAAGAATCCGAGGCGGGGATGTCGACCGCCGGGATAGGGTAGGATGCGGATCGCGCCATCCGCGCTCACTGACTCCAATCCTGCCGCCGCAGGATCTGACGACGAGTTCGACGATGCCTCCACGGGCGCACCCCATCGTTTCAGCGCCTCGGCGATCACCTCCTCCCCCAGCCCGGTCGCGGCCCGCACCTCGTCGGCCGTGTACCGATGGAAGCGGATCATGTTCTCCAACCACTCGGCCTGATCGGTCGCGCCCTGCGGAGGCCGCGCCGTCGTAGCCTGCGGTCCCGCAGCCGCTGCGCGGATCCAGATCAAGGACAGGATCAACCACTGAAACCATGGCCTCGCGGAGATTCTCAAAGGATTCATGTCGGGAATGCCGTCTCTATCGGCCAAATCCCGCACCCCGACCAGCCCGAATGCCAGATGTCACAGAGTGGGTGCCGGCTGGAAGACCCGGCGTGCGAAGTGGTGCAAGCCCTGCCTCCAGTGCTGG
>CAYLTF010000136.1:0-7924 GCA_964386625.1 uncultured Akkermansia sp.
GCCTCGTCGCGCGTCACCGGAACCAACGCGCCAACCCAGAAGTAACCGATTGTGAACACGCGTCCCATCCACCTCGCGGTCGTCGCGGCCATCACCGCGGGCCGGCTTTTCGGACAGGCTCCTGCCTCGCCCGTGGCGCCAGGCGCTCCGCTGACCCCGGCTCCGATCGTGCCTGCGGCCTCGGTCGCTCCTTCCGCCCCGGCCAGCCCCGCAGCGGCTTCGGGCATCCCCGCCTTCCCTGAACCGCCGGCCCGACTCCGGAAGACCACCAATGCTGCGGCCCCAGCCGCGGTCGCTTCCACCAACTTCCCTTCCGCCCTGCCCAGGGCCTTCCCCAGACCGGCGGTGTCCGCGCCACCGGCTCCTCCGGGAACCTCCTCGACTGCCGCAAGCGGCAAGGCGGGGACCGCTGCGGCCGGCAAATCGGGGGCCGCTGCTCCCGGTGCGGCGGCGAAGGCGGGCCAGCCTTCCGAGGAAGACCAGGCCACCAACGAGGCCACGCTCAAGGCCTTGCGCGAAAGCCGAGGCACCAATCAGCCCAGCGACTCGATCGTCTTCAAGGATCAGGACCTCAATGTGTTCCTCGATCAGGTGTATGGCCCCTTGGTCAAGCGAACCGTGCTGCGTGCCCAGGGGTTGCCCCAGGTCAAGATCAGCATCGATACCCAGACGGCCCTCACCGAGGATGAAGAGGTCCAGATGTGGGACACCGTTTTGGCCCTGAACGGCATCACCATGATTCCGCAGGGCGAGAAGTTCGTCACCGCCGTGCCCGTAGCCCAAGCCTTGCAGGAGGGCGCAAAGTTCTCGGACAAGCCCGCGGACCAGTACTCCGAGGCGAGCCAGTTCGTGACGCACGTGGTCCGTCTGAAGCATGTGGCCATCGAGGAAGCTGTCCCGACGATCACGCCGTTCGCCAAGAACGCCAATGGCATCGTCGCACTGGCGAGCACCAAGACGCTGGTCCTGCGTGACTACTCCATCAATGTGAAGCGCATGCTGGAGGTGTTGGCCAAGATCGACATCGAGGTGGAAGAGGACTTCCAACTCGAGGTCATCCCCATCAAGTACGGCAAGGTCGACGAGATCTACGCGACCCTCACCAGTGTCATCGGTGGCGGTGGAGTCAGTGGCACCCCGGGGGGCGGAGTGGGAGGTGCCGGCGGCGTCGGCGGGATGGGCGGGGGAATGGCCGGTCGTCGAGGTGGCGTTGGCGGGATGAACACGGGTTTCAACAGCCAATTCGGCGGTGCCGGTCAGTTCGGCGGTGCGAACCAGTTGGGAGGCTCCAGCCGGTTGGGCAACACCGGTCGACTCGGTGGCCAGCAATTGGGAGGCGGTCTCAATCAGCCGGGCTCTGCGGTCAACACGGGCACGTTCCAGAACCGGTTCAATTCCATGGGGCGGGGCGGTGCCGGCGGTGGGGCTGGCTATGGTGGCCTCGCGGAGTTGTTGCAGACCGTGAGCATCACCGCCGATCAACGCTCCAACTCTCTCATCGTCTACGGCAACAAGAAGGACATCGCGAAGTTGCGTGAGGTGTTGACCAAGGTGGACACCCTTCTGCCGCAGGTGCTGGTCGAGGCGATCATCATGGAGGTCAACCTGAGCTCGGGTTGGAATTACGGCATCAGCGCCGCCCAGCGTCCGGCCCAGTTCGGCGACAATGCCAACAACCGGGGTGGCGGGGTGATCAACAATCCCTCGGGTGCGCCCTTGGGTACCGGCTCGGATTTCCTCAAGCAGTTGGGTCGCTCGACGGGTGGAGCCACGGGCACCAATGTCATCAACGGGATCCCGGCCACCTCCGGATCCGGTCTCTCCTACTTCGCGCAGATCGGACAGAATTGGGACATCGCCTTGAGCGCGATCGCCGCCGACAGCCGGGTCAATGTGATCCAGCGGCCGCGGGTCATCACCTCGCACGCGACCCCGGGGAGTTTCTTCGTCGGTTCCGAGGTGCCTTTCGTGTCTGGCTCCTTCTTTGGTGGCGGCACCTTCGGCAACAGCCAGTCGATCACCCGCCAGCAGGTCGGTGTCGGCCTCAATGTCACGCCCTTCATCACCCCGGACAATCTGGTGGTGATGCAGATCGACCAGACCGTGGACAATCTGGGGTCTAATCTGGATCTCGGGAATGGGCTGAGCGCCCCGACCACCCAGACCCGTTCTGCCAGCTCCTTCGTGACGGTTCGCGACAAGGATGCCGTGCTGTTGGGTGGTTACATCACCACCAGCACCGACAAGCAGAAGTCCGGGGTCCCGTTGCTGAAGGACATCCCGTACCTGGGGGCTGCATTTTCCAAGCGCAGCCAGAACAATGCCCGGACTGAACTGATGATCCTGATCCGTCCGAGCATCCTCGCCACTCCGGCCGACGCCGGCGAAGTGGCTGATCAGGAACGTCAGCGGTTGCCCGGTGTGCGAGTCGCTGAAAAGGAGTTCGAGAGCAACGAACGTTCCGAGGCCCGCAAGGCCAAGCGGCAACTTAAGGAATAAGGCCTTGTCGACGGGAGGGCGGGCTTGGTTCTCCAAGCCTGTCAGCCTGCCCATTCGCCTGGGGCAGAGTCGGTTGGATCCTGCGCCGATCCCGATCCGCGTCGTCGGTTCTGCCTTCCGGAATGCATCGGGACCCTGCGTGTCGCCCGGGCATCCGTCGGGTGCCTCGTTGTCCAGTTTCGGCAACGTGGATCGTGGGGAGCTTTTCTTCCTCCACCCTTCGCAGGGACGAGTCTTGAGGGACAGGCTCCTCGCAAGGCTTCTCTGCCCCTCAGGCCACGCGCCTTCCCAGACAGGTCCAGAGTCCGCTCGATGCTGGCGAGGCGTTTCGCATAGGCGTGTGACCCGGCGGATCCTGGAAAAAGGAGGGTCGGGCGTGCCCTTGGCCGTCCATCGGGTGCCTCGCCTGGATGGGATCCCTGCATCCGATGGCATCCAGCAGAGAGAGGGACAGGCTCTGCGGATTCGAACCCGTTCGACGTCGGGCGCAGGGGCTCGGCGTCATTGCCGGTTGCCGTCAAGGGACAGGCTCGTCACCGTGCGGTCCATGAACTCCACGACTCGGCCTCTTTCGCGCCGCGGTTTTCTCGCATCCACCACCGGTACAGCCATCACTCTGGCCGGTGCGGCTGCCGTCCCGTCCTCCGTCCTGCAGGCAGCGCCCGTCGCCATTGCTCCGAGGATTCGGTTGGCCATCGCCTCCTACTCCTATTGGCATTTCCGGGATCCGAAGGTGAGCATTCATCAGGTGGTCGAGCGAGCCGCGGCATTGGGTGCCGAGGGGGTGGACATCCTGCATCGTCAGATGGACATTCCGGAGAAGGAACCCTTGACCCAGCAACATCGGGCCTACTTGGCCGACCTCAAACGGCATGCATTCCGCCACGGGGTGTCCTTGGTCTGCTTGTCGATCCACCAGGATTTCGTCGATCCCGACCCGGCGTTCCGTCGCAAACAGGTCGAGCATACGATCAAATGCATCGAGATCGCGGCGCTCCTCGGTGTTTCCTGTGTCCGGATCAATTCGGGGCGTTGGAACACCATCGCATCCTTCGATGACCTGATGAAGGCGCGCGGTGAAGAGCCGGTGCTTCCTGGCTACACGGAGGAGCAGGGATTCCAGTGGTGCATCGAGTGCCTCAATCAGTGTCTGCCGCATGCCGCTGCGTCCGGTGTCACGCTGGCCGTCGAGAACCACTGGGGCTTGACCCGCACTGTGGAGGGGATGCTTCGCATCGCCGGGGCCATCGATTCGCCCTACTTTGGGCTGCTGATGGATACCGGGAACTTCCTGGAGAATCCGTATGATCGTCTCCGTCGGATCGCTCCGCGGACGATCATGGTCCAAGCCAAGGACTATCCGGGTGGTGGCGAGTGGTACACCCTCGACCTCGATTATCGGCGCATCGCCGGGATTCTCCGCGAGTCGGGATTCCGTGGTTGGGTCTCCTTGGAGATGGAGGGCAAGGAACCGGCAGAGACGGCCGTCCCGAAGAGTTTTCGGAAGCTCAGGCAGGCCTTCGCTTGAGGGAGTGACGTCGAGCATCGGGGACAGGCTTCGAGAAAGGTCTCCCCCTGGCACCGGGGGAGTCGCGGAGGGGAATGACGTTGTCGAACCGGGCGCTGCGGGAAGGGGTTTGGACCTCTGAGAAGAGTGCGGGCTCGTCGCGAGCGTTGCTCCCGATGGAACGACGGTCAGTTCCGGAACGCAGGAGCCCGGCTCTTGGGGACTGCTGGTTCGAACCTGCGGCACTGCCAGGGCAACGACGGATCGGATCGCGGGATGATGTGAAATCTCCGCCCTCTCCAGACAGAACTCCCGAGCGTACCGGCGGAGATTCCATCGTTTGTGCCGTTGCCCCCTGAGCCCTGGCTTCTCCAACCCCCATGCCTGGTGTAGTCTGACCCCGTGATTGGCCTGATTGCCGGGAGCAAATCCCTTCCGTTTCTCTTCGCGCGAGAAGCGCGTCGCCGCGGCGAAACCGTGGTGGCGGTCGCCTTCGAGGGAGAGACGGATCCGGCGCTGGAGTCCGAGGTCGCCTCAATGGAGTGGGTCAAGGTCGGGCAATTGTCCCGCATGATCCGGGCGTTCACCTCCCGGGGTGTCGGTCGTTGTGTCATGCTGGGCCAGATAGCCCCCCGAAATCTCTTCGATGTCCGCCCGGACCTCCGTGCCATGGGCTTGCTGCTGCGGCTCAAAGAAAAGAACGCCCATACGCTGTTCGGTGCGATCGGCGACGAATTGGCCAAAGATGGAGTCGAACTGATTCCCGCAGTGCCGTGGTTGTCGTCGTGGATGCCGGGTCCTGGCTATGTCTCCGGCGCCAGCCTGCCCGCCAAGGCGTTGGAGGATGTCCGCTTCGGTTTTGGGATCGCCAAGGAGATCGCCCGGTTGGAGATCGGTCAGACCGTGGTGGTCAAAGGGGGAACCACCTTGGCGGTGGAAGGGTTCGAGGGGACGGACTCGTGTCTCGAGCGGGGTGGGCGCCTCGCGGGAAAATCCGGAGATGCGGTCGCGGTCAAACTCGCCCGTGCCGGGCATGACCTGCGGTTCGACATTCCCTGCGTCGGACCGAAAACCGTCGACATCTGCATGCAGAATGGAATCCGGGTTTTGGCTTTCGAGGCCGGGATGACGCTGCTGATCGACCGGGAAGAATTGGAGGAGAAAGCCCGGACGGGTTCCGTGTCTCTGGTGGCCGTCACGGCTGAGTCGCCGTGAGCCACTCTCGGGCGATTCCGCAGGGCTTGCACCCGCGCCGAAAGCGCTCCCGGTTCGATCCGGCGCCGGTGATGATGGACCCAGTCATCCGGGGCGAGGGACCGTTGGAGCGGCGCGGCATCCGAGGATCAGCGACGTAGCGCAGAGGTGACCGAGGTGTTGGTTCTCACGAGGTCGAAGTTGGCCTCAATCGTCTTTTGCACGAAGCGTCCGAGGTCTTCGTCCAGCAGGTCGATCGTGGCTTCCTGTCCCTCGATATTGATCTCGAATCCTCCTGGTCGTGAAGAGCGGTAGACGCTCATGGTCTCATTGCCTTGGGTGAACGAAAACCAGTGCTGACTTCTCTCGATCAGTGCGAAACCGCGGATCTGCACATCCCCGTAGACCCTAGCATCACCGGAGATCCTGGCATTGCCATAGACTCGGGCGTTCCCGGCGATCAAGGCATCGCCGAAGACCTGAGCCGAGCCGAATACCTGGGCGCTCCCTGTCACCTGGGCGGTTCCATGGATCTGCGCCTGCCCATGGATGAATCCATTGCCGAAGATCCTCGCGTCTCCGAATACCCTGGACTGACCAGCGACCTGGGCTTCCCCGTAGATCCTGCAAGTGCCGTAGGCACGCCCGTCGGCGTAGACCAGGGCATTTCCCGACACATGGGCATCTTCGTAGACCTGTGCGTCTCCGTAGATCCTGGCGTTTCCATAGATGCGGGAATTCCCGAAAACCAAGGCGTCTCCGGTCACCTTGGCGTTGTCGGAAAGATGGGCTCCTTCGAAGATGTTTGGCATCCGGCCTCCATAGATCTCGATCGAGGAACGGTTTCACCCGTCACGAAACCCTTGGTGGGGGCATCGGAAGAATCGGAGAAAATCTTGAGGCCTGATCCGGGGACAGGCTCGATCCTTTTCAGCTCGGGGAGCGGCTGCCGTTGCTGCCAGAGCGCTTGCTGGAAGATGGATATCCGAGTCTTGTCGAAGTCCTGCCCGAGGCACCTGGAGGGCAGGCACTGGCCTCAAGAAGCCTGCAATTCTCAAAAGCCCCATGCAGCCCGGAAGCCAGCACCTGGAGCGTCGCCGAACCGCTGGGGCTTTGTTGGGATGACAGCGCCTTGGACTCAAAGCCCTTTGGCGCCGATGTCTCGACGGAACTGCATCCCTTCGAAGCAGATCTGGTCGCAGGCCGCATATGCCGCTTGTTTGGCATCCAGCAGCGTTTCCGCCCAAGCCGTGACCCCCAGAACGCGGCCACCCGCCGTGACCGGTTTGCCATCCTTGAGAGTCGTGCCCGCATGGAAAACCTCCAACCGAGGTCGGCCCACGAGGTTTTCAAGACCATGGATCGGGAGACCTTTCGGACTGGATCCGGGATATCCGGCGCTGGCGATCACCACGCACAGGCTGGTCAGGGGTGACCATCGAAGAGGTGTTCGGTCCAGCGTTCCGTCGATGCTGGCGGAAAGCAATTCGACGAGATCGTTCTCCAATCGAGGCAGATAGGCCTGTGTCTCCGGATCGCCGAACCGCGCATTGAATTCGAGCACCTTCGGGCCGGACGCGGTGAGCATGACTCCCGGGTAGAGCAGACCGCGAAAATCGATGCCTTCTTCAGCGCAGCCCGCCAACCAAGGACCCAAGATGGCCTGACCAACACGCTCGAGCTCGGGATCATTCAGGAACGGGGCGGGGGAGTAGGCTCCCATGCCACCTGTGTTGAGGCCCTGGTCGCCATCCGAGATGCGTTTGTGGTCTTGGGCCGAGGGAAAGAGGCGGGCTGTTTTTCCGTCACACAACGCATGGAGTGAGATTTCGATCCCCTCCAAGAGTTCTTGGATCACGACCCGAGAGCCTGCGTCGCCGAACGTACCGCGGAGCAGCATGTCATCCACCGCTTTTTCGGCTTCGGAGACGGAGTGGGTGAGCAAGACGCCTTTGCCCAGCGCAAGGCCATCGGCTTTGACCGCGCACCGTCCGTCGAGTTCCGCCACGAACCGACGTGCTGCGCCGGCATCGGTGAACACCCCCGATCGTGCGGTTGGAATGCCATGCCGCAGCATGAAATCCTGGGAAAACGCCTTGGAGGATTCGAATTGAGCGGCGCGTTGATTCGGTCCCCAGATTCGAAGCCCTGCGGCCTGGAAATGATCCACGATGCCCAGAGCCAGCGGATTGTCGGGACCCACGACCGTCAGATCGATTTTGTGACGCATCGCATGGTCGCGAAGGGTGTCCAAAGCGTCCGCAGCCACCGGGAGATTCGTGACCGGGTTTCCCGACCTGAGGATGACTCTGGCGGTGCCGGCATTTCCAGGGGCGCAGACCAACTCGGTGACATGCGGCGATTTTGCGAGCTTCCAGACAAGAGCGTGCTCGCGACCTCCCGACCCAACGACAAGAACCTTCATCCGTCCGCGCAGTCAACCACTCCCGAGCTCCCCGAGGAAGCCGATTTCCGGATTCGGAGCCTCGCAACTTAGGGACAGGCTCTTAGTCCAAGATGGATGCGGCGAGGCGATCAGGATCAACAATTCGCGGTGTCCACCTATCGGGCGATCCGTGAGTTGAATCGCTTTCATCCGATATACTTCGAAGGGAGCCCGCGAAGCACATTTCCGGCCTGGCGTGTCCTAGGGTCCAGGGACCAGCAACAGGCGGAGCGGAGTTTTTGCGGGTGGTTCGGAACCCTAAGTGCAATCCACGATGT
>CAYLTF010000137.1:0-7899 GCA_964386625.1 uncultured Akkermansia sp.
CCCCCAACCACGACCGCGGGCCAAGGCCGCAGCGAGCTCTGGAACGTGGCACCCTCTCCCAAGCGCAACGCGCGTCGGCTAGAAGGATCCGCGTTCCCTGCGAGCGAAGGCCTTGGCCCGCGGTCGCCACTACCTCCCGTTCACCCAACTCACCGCATACCGCACCAGGTCGCTCATGTGATTCAGACCCAGCTTCGACTTCAAGTGAGCCCGATGCACATCGACCGTCTTGAGACTGATCCCCATCTCGCCGGCGATCTCCCGCGGCGTCATCCCCTGCCCGATCCGCTGGAGCACCTCGAACTCCCGATCGCTCAATTTGCCGATCGGCGAGTTTCCACCCCGAGACCGGGACCCGCTGAGCGAATCCAGAAGCACCGATGCCATCTTCGGACTCACCGACACCCTGCCCGTCAGCACCTCCCGGATCGCCGAAATCAACCGTTCACCGCCGGCCTCCTTCATCACATAGCCCCGGGCCCCCGCCCTCAGCACCCGTTCCGCGTAGACCATCTCATCGTGCATCGAGAGCACGAGGATCTGCAGTTCCGGCCGCTGTGCCAGCAGGTCCTTGATCAACTCCACCCCGGAACGCCCCGGAAGCGTCAGGTCCGTCAACACCAGGTCGGGACGGCAGGCAAGGACCCCCTCCAATGCGGATGGCGCATCCGAAGCCTCGCCCACCACCTCGAGATCGGGCTGCGACTGGATCAATCCAGCCAAGCCGGCCCGCATCATGGGGTGATCATCGACCAGGAACACCCGCCGCCTCGGAGGACTCGCCGATGCGGCCCGAGCCGATGGGACCGCTGCCTTGGATGTGGCTGGCTGGCGCTTCATGGATTCATGGGGGCCGTGCAACGGATGCAGGTTCCCTTGCCCGGTGCCGATTTGACCTGCAGTTCACCCCCGAAAAGCCCGGCCCGATAGCGCATCACCCGCAATCCGAGGCCAGCCGTGGCCCGTGGATCGACCACGAACCCCTGTCCATCATCGACCACCTCGAGCACGAGTCGGTCACGTTTCTGGGCGAGCGAGATCGTGATCCGCCGGGGATGCCCATGCTTGAGGGCATTCGCCACGGCCTCCTGAGCGATCCGGTACAGATGGCTGGCGGTCGAGGCACCCGGGAGATCCCGGATCTTGGAGCTGACGAACTGGCACTCGACCCGGGTGAGCGCCAACGTGCTCTCGGCCAACTCGAGGAGCGCATGCATGAGCCCGCCGGCCTCCAACGAAACCGGCGACAACCCGTGCGACAACTGGCGTGTCTGGGCGACAGCCTCCCGAAGATGCTGAGCCAGGAATCGCAGCGACTGGCCCGCCGGCTGCGAAAGCCCGGAGACCGTCTCGACCAGTCCCTGCGCGCAGAGTTCGAGTGCGGTCAACCTCTGCCCCAACCCGTCATGCAGGTCGCGGCCGATGCGCCGGCGTTCCCGCTCGCTGGCCTCCAGAATCTCCCGCTCCAATTGCTTGCGCCACGAGACATCGGTGCGGATGGAGACGTATTGGACGGGTTTTCCCGAATCCCCGAGGAAAGGCACGATCGTCGTCTCAACCCAATACAGTTGCCCCGACTTCGAGCGGTTGACGATCTCCCCTCTCCAGATGCGGCCCCGCGCAATGGTCTTCCACAGGTCGACGAAGAAACTGCGCGGGTGATGCCCGGAGTTGAGGATCCGGTGGTTCTTCCCGACGAGTTCCGATCTCAGGTAACCCGAGATCTCGCAGAACTTGTCGTTGGCGTAGGTGATCGTGCCGGCCGCATCGGTGATCGCGACGATGGAATGCTCATCGAGGGCGGCCTTCACGTCCCGGAGTTCCCGTCGAGTGGCGCTCATGACGGACTCGGGATCATCGGGCCGAGGCCCTCCATCCCCGGGCACGGGCACCATCGAGACGACCGACGCGGCCAAGGCCGTCGCGGCCGGGGCCAACGGGGTGTTCGGCCCAGGCGACCTCGGCCTCGGGGCCGGCCGGCCTGATGCCGCAACTCGGGCTCGCCGGGCCGAACCGGTCTTCGCCGGGGATGTCCGCCGCTTCAACGCCACGGCGGCAGACTAACTCAAAGGCCGTGGCCACGCGACAGTTTCCCATCAAGCCGGCTGCAACCGAGCGCGGTACTCCGAGGGAGACTCATGGAGGATGCGCTTGAACACCCGATTGAAGTGGGTCAACGACTGGAACCCGACCTCGTAGGCGATCTCGCTGACACGCAGATTCGGGTTCAACAGCAATTTCTTGGCCTTCTCGGTGCGCAGGCGGGAGACGTATTCGGTGAACGACACCCCCGTGTGGCGTTTGAAGAGCTTGCAGAAATAGAAGAGGCTCGTATGGACCGACGCGGCGACCTGGCCGAGCGAAAGGTCCTCCCGGTGGTGTTCCTCGATGAAACGTTTGGCCCGGGTGATGACCGGCGGTTCCGCGCTGGCCTGCTGCACGGCGATCTGGTTGCTCTGGATGGCCAAGTGATCGGCGAAGACCCCCAGGAGACTCGCCACCGACTCCATCTTCTGTCGGGACATCACCGGCGTCGCGAAATACGCATCGCGGGCCCGCGGGGTATCGAGGTCCACGCCCATCCGTTGAGCCTCCTGGACGGCCTGGCGGAAGCGTGCCGGGGTGGGCTTGTTGAGCAGCACCTGCCCTGTCTGAAGATAGCCGATCGTCTGGCTCCCAAGGCGGATCGGGACCGCCGTCTCGCTCAGACCATAACCGCAGGTCATCGTGCAGGGAGAACTCGTCGCCGATTTGGCCAAGCGATCCTGCATTTGCAGGCAGGCCGCGCAGGTGCGGCTCTTCTCGGCCGTCATGGCGCAAAACGGATTCTCGCCCGTTTTGCCGTGCAGCGGCAGTTGCCAAGTGACCATGGGCC
The DNA here is from genome assembly GCA_964386625.1 of uncultured Akkermansia sp. Lineage (GTDB taxonomy): Bacteria > Verrucomicrobiota > Verrucomicrobiia > Limisphaerales > UBA9464 > SXXZ01. The sequence goes on from CAYLTF010000137.1 coordinate 2,876, forward strand.
GCAAGGCCAAAGGCAGGCCTGTCGCCGCCGTGAAGGCCCGCTGATAACCTTGGTACAGGGAGGAGTGTTCCAGTGTCTCGATCAGTTCGCCGTCGCCATTCATGTGCTTTGCCTTTCTTGCTGTGACCGACACCCGGATCGGGTGACTGGGTCCAGTATCCATGGTCGGGCTCGGCTGCCTATTGGGCGGGCCGACTGATCGGAAGGCGGGCAGGTTCCGCACTGGGTCTAGGTGATTTACCTATCCGCGGCGGCGGAGATCTGCGGGATTGGGAACCCGCACGCACCACCCTCGTGCCTGTGATCGGGAGTCGAGAGAGCCCGGCAACCACTCAGAACACTTCCGCATCGACCCCGACTTCACGACGCACCTGACGGGCGATTTCCGAGAGACTGCCCAAGGGCAGGTGCGAGACCTCCGAGGACCCCGCGCCTTTCGCCACGGAGTAGATCTGGACTCGCTGGAGCATCGCCCCGTGCTCCCGCATCTCTCCGAGACACCGCAGGTAGGCCGAGATCTCGGACCGACACGGCGGAACGCCGGCCATGCTGGCGAACAGGCTGTGGATGACCACCGGACGCTGTCGTCCCAGGGCAAGGATGCGGGCCAACACCCCCTGAAACGGCTGGTCCACGCCGGCAATGAAGCGGAACCGCTCTTCCGTGCCGGCATCGAGCTTCATCCAGATTTCGTCCTGGGCGATGAAGAGGTCCAAGCCTTGTCGCACCTCCGGACGATCCAGTCCGGATCCGTTGGTCTCGAGCACGAGCTTGAAGAACGGATACCTCCCCCGGGCGCGTGCATGGATGAGTTTCTCCACCACCTCCACGAAATTGGGGCACAAGGTCGGTTCCCCTTCGCCGCTGAGCATGACCTGACTCAGGGTCCTCCACTCCTGGGGAAACCTCAGGTAGGGCGCTTGATGGAATGCGTGACCGGTGCGGATCGATTCAAGGGTCTCCTCCAACTCGCGGGCCAACTCCACGCCGTCGACCGGGGTCGGACCGAGCGGTGCCCCCTCGGCAGCACGACAATACCGGCACCGGTAATCGCACGCCCCCTCGGGCGACAGATTGATGCCGACCGTGAGTCCGCGAGCCTGCCCCGACAATTGGGTGTAGACCCAGCGACGCCCCTGATAATCCCGTCCCACGGAACGATCCGATCGACGCGCCGGTCGAGCGCTGCGGGTACCTTCGGTCGGGCCGGTGGGGATGGCGTTCATGGGCTTCGAGTGGTCCCCCGGATGCACCTCAACCTCCTCGATCGCATCCGGGTGGACTTCGCCAGACTCGGACAGATCCTGCGATTAGGCCCTCCGACTTTTGCAGGGTGTGGCCCCGTTTTTGCAGTCATCGGTGAACAGGTTCCGGACCGGATCCCGATGTTTCTTCGCAAATTTGGCGGTACCCCGAACAACCCATGCGTGGCGACAGGACGACGGGAAGCCGATCTTGGATGAGAAGTCCCGCCTCTCGATGAAAACGACGCTGAAAACCAAGCCTGCAGCCCGCACCACCACCCGGAACCCGGTTCCAGCCGCCCGGACCGCGAAGCCCCCCAAGAAGCCGGCGACTTCGGAAACCCGACCCGTGGTTTTCCACTTCAACGATCCGCAGGCCTCCGCCGTCGCGATCGCCGGGACCTTCAACGAATGGCATCCGTCGGCCACACCCATGGTTCCGCTGGGCCAAGGACGCTGGGCCAAGACCCTCGAACTCAGGCCCGGCACCTACGAATATCTCTTCGTGGTGGACGGCCGCTGGGTGCCCGATCCTGGATCCGCGGTCACCGTCACCAACCCTTTCGGCGGCATCAACTGCTGTGTGAGCGTCCGATGACACGAGCCCCCTTGCAACCCCATCCCAACTCATTCCCATGAAGAACCACACCTCGCCCCAGGCCAGCCCCCAGGACACCGCCACCGCCCAACTCCTGGTGACCACGCCCACCGGACATCGGGCCATCAGCCCCCTGCCTCCGGAACCGACCAGCAAAGTGCATCCGCGGCACATCCTGGTGCCGACCGACTTCTCCGCCGCATCGAAGAAGGCCCTCGATTACGCCGACGCGCTTGCCGCCACCTTCCAGAGCCGGGTGACCCTGATCCATGTCATCGAACCGATGGTGCTGCCCCCTGAATATGGCTACCTGCCCCCGTATTCCCCGGAAGACGAGGCCCTGCAGGTCGAGGTGGTCCGCAAGCAATTGCTCGAGAAGGCCGCGGGACTCGACTCGGCGCGCCGGACCGAGGTGGTGGTCCGGGTTGGGCGCCCGTGGCATGAGGTGGTGAACGCCGTCGGCGAACTGGGTGCCGATCTGTTGGTGGTGACCACCCATGGCCGCACGGGCCTCCGTCACATGCTCATGGGCAGCGTCGCCGAGAAGATCGTCCGACACGCCACCTGCCCGGTGCTGGTCGTGCGGCCTGAAGAGAAGGACTTCCTGGGCTGAGAACCCGATGCGGAATGGCCCACCCGCCTGGGCGGCGCGACTTCAGACATGAAGGGGTGTCCGATGCAGGATCGGTGACGGATCGCCCCAACGTCCGGCGGGGCATCCCGCCTTGGATTTGTGATGCCCCGCCGCGGCCGTTCGGGCAACGTCCACCGCATCATGTCCCCTGTGAAATTCGTGACGGGTGCCGCCCTGATGCTGGGCCTGCTTCGCGCCGACCCCACCCCGATGCCTCTCTGGCCCGCCGGATCCGTGCCGGGATCGCGGGGGACCAATGATGTCGACATCCCGACCCTGACGTCCTATCCGGCGGCACGCACTTCGGCTGCCCAGCCCGCCATGGTGATCCTGCCGGGCGGCGGCTACGGCGCCCTCGCCTCCCATGAAGGTCGCGACTATGCGCAGTTCCTCAATCGCGAAGGCGTGCACGGATTCGTGGTCAAGTACCGCTTGGGCAGTCATGGATACCGGCACCCGTCGATGCTGCAGGATGCCGCCCGGGCCGTCCGGTGGGTGCGCTCGCACGCCGCCGAGTTGGGGGTTGACCCGAATCGCATCGGCATCATGGGCAGCAGCGCCGGTGGTCACCTGGCCTCCACGCTTCTCACCCATCATGATGCGGGAGACGCGCAGGCGGCCGATCCTGTGGAGCGGGTCAGCAGCCGCCCGGACCTCGGGGTGCTGTGCTATGCGGTCATCTCGATGGGCCCGTTCAGCCATGCCGGATCCCGACGCAATCTGCTCGGCGACCACCCCTCTGCGGAACTGATCGAGGACCTCTCCAACGAGAACCGGGTGAGCAAGACCACCCCCCCGGTCTTCCTGTGGTCGTTGCGCGATGACGCCGCCGTGCCGATCGAGAATTCGATGAACTTCGCCCTGGCCTGCCGTCGATTCCAGGTTCCCTTCGAACTGCACCTCTACGACGGAAAACCGCACGGTATCGGCCTTGGTGCCAAACCGCCGGGATTCGAGAACCCGCATCCGTGGACCGCCGACCTGCTGGCGTGGCTGAAGACCCAGAAGTGGCGCTGAGTGCCCGAGCCCTTCGGGAGCATCGAGTCTTCGGCCGGGCTCTCAGGCGCCGCCCGGCGTCGTGGGCGCCGTTGCCGTTGCCTCCGCCGAAACCGGCCCGGTGCTGGAGCGAATGGCCAATTCAGCGGAGAGCCGCACCCGGTCCGGGCGCTGGCCCTCGAGGAGCTTCTGCATCAGGTCCATGGCCACGGATCCAAGCCGGAGCTTGGGTTGCCGCACCGTGGTGAGGGGAACCCGGAAGAATTCGCTCACGAGCACATTCCCGAACCCGGCGATGCTGAGGTCTTGAGGGATGCGCACCCCCTGGTTCAGCAGTGTGTCTGCCGCGCCGATGGCCACCAGGTCATTCACCGTCTGGATCGCCGTCGCCCCGGGGTTCTCCTGGATCAGCTGCAGCGCCGCGGACGCTCCCTCTTCCAGGGTGGATCCGGCATGGAACACCAGCCGGTCATCGACCGGAATGCCCGCCTCACGCAATCCCCGGCGGTAGCCCTCGATGCGTTCCTGGGCCCACGGCGAATGGGTCGGGCCGGCGAAGAACGCGATCCGACGGTGGCCCAGCGAGATCAGGTGGCGCGTCGCGGCCTCGGAGGCGGCCAGATCGTCGGTCTCGACATTGACGAACCGGTCGCAGAACGGAGCGCGGTGCCCGAGCAGCACCGTCGGGATGCCCTGCTTGAGCAGGTCGTCGTAGATGGGCACCGACGACCCCATGCGATAAACCGGCGCGATGAAGATCCCGTCCACGCGACGGGCCATGAAGCGACGGACCACTGCATCTTCGCGCTCGGGCTTGCCCAGGGAATGCGCCAGGAGCAGGTCGAATCCCCGCTCGTGGGCCTGGTTTTCGAGCGCAAGCAGCACCCGGGAATAGACCGGATCGGTCGGTGCGGGGATCACCAGCCCCAGCAACCGGGTCTTGCGATTCCGCAGACCGCTGGCCGAGACATCCGGAACATAGCCCATCTGCTGGGCGAGGGTCTGGATCCGGGTCTTGGTGCCCGCCGACAGGTCGGGCTTGTCGCGCAGCGCCTTGGACACCGTCATGACCGAGACCCCAGCCACCGCAGCGATGTCCTTCAATCTTACCATAAACGCATGCTTCCCCCGATGATTCCGCCCCGACGAACTCCGCCGATCGGGGGAGGTTCAGGCGACGCTGGACGATGAAGTCCGAACCGGTTGCCCGGATCAAGCCCTGTTGTTCTCAAGGGTGTTTCCCGGACCCTCGTGTTCATCATTTTTGTTGATCCTGTGGTTTAGCCGTCTTATCCAAATTCATCCCCGAAGAATGGATCGCCCATGAGGACGTTGCTTGCCGCCCCCACGCGCATCGAGATCGATGGCCGCCACCTGCAATGCCATCACTGCCAGCGCGACCAGTTCCACCGACGGCGCCTCCGCCTCCAGACCGCCAGCCCCGCAGGCATGCAACCCGAGTGGCAAGACGCCCCCGCCAACGCCCTCATCTGCGCCCACTGCGGCTTCGTCCACGCCTTCCTCACGCTATGACGACTCAGGTGAACCCCTG
>CAYLTF010000138.1:0-7889 GCA_964386625.1 uncultured Akkermansia sp.
GCCTGTCGGCCGTGCCCATCCGCTGGAGCCTGCAGACCCGCGACCCGCAGTCCGGGGAGGTGCGGATCACCCATGAGGTGGTGGACTCGTCCCGCATCGGCGTGGTGGCGGTGGACATCTGGAACTACCACTGGTGCAAGACGGCCACCATGCGGGTGGACGCTTTCGTGCCGCGCATCAACAAGGCGCTGGCGGCCGCCCGTGACCTGGGCATGCCCGTGTTCCTGTGCCCCAGCGACGTGGTGGACAACTACGTCGGGTTCCCCCAGCGGGAGCGGGTCTTCAACCTGCCGAAGGTCACCGTCCCGGCGGCCGTCCACGTGAGCTGCCCGCCCGTGCCCGATGCCGGCGGATGCGCCTGCGGGGCCGAGCGTTGCGGCGGCAATTACGGCTGGGACGGCATGCACCCCGACCTGGTCATCGGCCCGGACGACTGGATGCCTGACAGCCAAGCCGAGGTCTACGCGCTCTGCCAAAAGTACGGCCTCACGCACCTGATCTACGTGGGCTTCCACACCCAGGTCTGCCTGCTGGGCAAGCCCATGGGCCTGCGCGCCATGAAGTCGGCCGGCCTGAAGTGCATGCTCGCGCGCGACATGACCGACGCGCACCCCGGGTACGACCCGGCTCGCGGATTCACGCCGGACCTCAACACCGAGCAGGTGGTGGCCCACTTCGAGAAGCACCTGGCGCCGACCGTCCACCTCCAGGAAGAGCTGTCCCGCCTCGGTCGCTGGCGCAAGGACTGGGTGCTGGACCCGGTGCGGGTCACGCCCTGGGGCACCCGGATGCGGCCCCATGTGTTCGAAAAGCCCATCACCGTGACCCTCTCCGCGCCGCTGCAGCCGGGGGCGGAGATCCGCTACACCCTCGACGGCTCGGCTCCCACGGCCAAGTCGCTGAAATACACCCAGCCCATCACCGTGTCCGAGACCACGCACCTGCGGGCCATCGCCTTCCACAAGGGACGGGCCGTGTGCCTGGAGTCGGAGGGATCCTTCGCCAAGAACGGGCCGATGCCGCCCCAGCCGGATGTGCTCCTCTCGGCCCTGAAGCCCATCCGCAGTGTGGGTTTCGGCCACACCTACGGCGGCACTGTGCGCTACTCGGGCAACACGCAGGCCCCGCAGACCGACCGGGCCAACTTGGGCGGACCCTTGCGCGTCAACCGCACCACCTACGCCCGGGGTCTCGGCGTGCATGCGCCCTGCGAGGTGGTCTATGACCTGAAGCCCGAGTTCCGGCGGTTCGTGGCGCTGGCCGGGGCCGACGAGAACCTCGTGGAGGTCAGCAACGGCTCCAACCTCGCCAAGTTCCCCAGCGTGGTGTTCAAGGTGCTGATCGATGGTCGGGAGGCCGCCGTCAGCCCGGTCATGCGCGTGAAGACCTCCGCCTGGCGCTTCGATGTGCCGATCCCCGAGGGATCCCGTCGCATCAGCCTGGTGGCGATGGACGCGGGCGACGGAAGCCGCGAGGACTTCGCCGACTGGGCCGACGCCGGCTTCGTGGTGCAGCGCTGATGTCCTGAGTGAGAAATTCGCCACATCATGTTGCGCCCAGATTGATCTGGGGCGAGGCGTGACGAAAGAGCATCCCCTCGTGGGGCTGTGACTGAGGAACAACGAAGCCGCGGATCAATATGGGCGCAACCCGGAGGGCGGCAGGGCTTTTGGGCTCGGGCTGTGTTGCTCGCTCCTCACAGATCCTCAAGGATATGCTCGTCGCTCGCGCCTAGCCCGAGCCCAAAATCCCTTGCCGCATGATGCAGCGAATTTCTCACTCAGGACACTAGGCCGCGCTGGAGACGGGTGGCCGGATGGGCCCCGGTGCGTCAACGCCGTCCTCCCTGAGTCCGTATCAGTGACGGGTGCCAGGGGGCACTTCGACCAACGCGCCGTGCTCCAGCCGCAGGATGCGGTGGGCGATGTGCAGGGTCTCGGGTCGGTGCGCCACCATGAGCGTGGTCCGTCCCCGGGTCAGTCGCTGGACGGCCGACAGGACGGCCGCCTCGCTTTCGCCGTCGAGGGCACTGGTGGGTTCATCGAGCAGCAGCACCGGGGCGTCCTTCAGGAACGCCCGGGCCAAGTGGATCCGTTGCTTCTCGCCCACGCTCAAACGCGCAGCGCCGTCGCCCACGCGGGTGTCGTACCCCTGCGGCAGGCGCTCGATGAATCCATGGGCCTGGGCCGCTCGGGCCGCGGCCTCGATCTCGGCCCGGGTCGCGCCCTCGCGCCCGAACCCGATGTTCTCGGCGACCGTGGTGGGCAGGAGCAGGGGCTCCTGCAGCACCCACGACACCTGCCGGCGCAGGATCTCGCGATCGAGGGTCTTGAGGTCCATTCCGCACCAGCGCACCGCGCCCGAGTCGGGGTCCAGGAAGCGGGGGATGAGCTGCAGCAGCGTGGTCTTGCCCGCACCGCTCGGTCCGACGATGGCGACGATTTCGCCGGGTTCGAGGCGGAGGTCCAGGCCGCGCAGCACCGGCCGCCCCGCCTCGTAGGCGAAGCCCACCCCGGAGAACTCCAGATCGACGCCCGCTTCGGGGCGGGGCGGGGCTGTGCCGCCTCGAGGGAGCGGATCCGGCGCGTCGAGCCATTGAAGCACCCGCTGTGCGCTGGCTTGGGCCGTGGCGACGGTGCCGCCCAGGTGAGACAACTGGTTCAACGGTTCGTAGAGCTGGGCCAGGTAGGCCAGGAAGACCATCAACTGACCCAGCGTCAGGTGCCCGGCCGAGACCTCCCGGGATCCCAGCGCCACGATCCCGGCCGTGCCGGAGGCCAGGATGGCGGCCACCGCGGCCAGGTACACCACCTCGGAGCGATGCTGGTTGCGGCGAGCCACGAACGCATCGCCGGCCTGTCGGTCGAAGTCGGCGGTGGTGGTGGCTTCGCGGGTGAAGGCTTGGATGAGCGGCAGGTTGGCCACCGCCTGCTGGACGGCCGCGGCGATCCCGGAGTCGGTCGACTGCGCCTCCGTGGCGGCCCGTTGCAGACGCGGACCGAAGAACCGCATCACCCCGATCAGTGGCGGCACGGTGGCCAGTGCCACGGCGGTCAGGGGCAGGTGGATGCGGGCCATCACCACGGTCATGGCGATCACGCCCGCCCCGGCGGTCAGCGCGGTGAAGATGCCGTGGGTGAAGAGGGTCTGGAAGGCGTAGGTGTCCCAGGTGGCCCGGTAGATCCAGTCACCCGCCGCCGTACCTTGCACTTCGCGCGGCGACAGGCGCACCAATCGTTCGAAGACCCGGTGCCGGATGCGTTGGAGGCCCCGCAGGCCGAGCGTGATGACCAGGCTCTGCTGGGCGGCTCCCAGGATGCCGTGCAGCAGGTAGGCCCCGAGGAGCGCCAGCGTCCATCGCGGGATGGAGTCGGCTTCCCCCGAGCGGCCCGACAACGCATCGAGGATCCACGCCATCGGCCACGGCTTGAGCACCGCCGCAGCGGTCGTCAGCCCGACCAATCCGAGCGCCCCGGCGCAGCGCAATGCCTCGGGCTGGTAGATCCGCAGGGTGGGGATCAGCCACTTCATGCGCGGGGAGGCACCGACGTGGTGGCGGCCGCCGCTTCCAGCAGGGCTTCGACCCGCGCGACGTCGGCCGGCACATCCACCCCCACGCTGTCGTGGTTCACCCGGGCCACGGAGATGCAGAACCCGTTTTCCAGTGCGCGGAGTTGCTCCAGCTTCTCGGCCGCCTCGAGCGGCGACACCGGGAAGCCCACCAGGCGGAGCAGGGTGTCGCGGCGGAATCCGTAGATGCCCAGGTGCTTCTGGAAGGGGTAGCCGGCCAGTTGCTCGGGCAGGGGCTTTTGGGCGGCGTCGCGGAGGTAGGGAATGGTGCGGCGCGAGAAGTACAGGGCGCGGCCCCCGGTCGTCGTGACCACCTTCACCACGTTGGGGTTGTCGAACTCGGCCAGGTCGCGGATCGGCGTGGAGGCGGTGCTCATGTCGCTGTCGCGCAGCGCCTCGGCCACGGCATCGATGACCGCCGGGTCCATCAGGGGTTCATCGCCCTGGATGTTGATGTATCCGTCGGCCGGCACCCGAGAGGCCACCTCGGCGATCCGGTCGGTGCCGCTCGGGTGGTCGGCGCGGGTCATCTCGACCCGGCAGAACGTCCGGGCGAACTGGGCGATCCGCTCGTCGTCGGTGGCCACGATCACCTCCGACAGGGCCGGTGACAACCGACACCGCTCGACCACCCGTTGGACCAGGGGGATTCCGGCGATGGGGTGCAACGGTTTGCCCGGGAACCGGGTCGAAGCGTACCGCGCGGGGATGACACCGATCAGTTTCATGCCCCAAGAGTGGACCCGCCCCGCCGCCTTGGGAAGGTCGGGAAGAAGCCTCTCCAAGGCTCAGCCCGGTCCGGGGGATGGATATCCCGTCAAGGAGTTCTCAGGAGGAGTTATTCACAATAAGCCACCTTATCTTGTGGGGTTGTGAACAACTTGCCCCTAGGGATTGTGTGTTGCCGCTTGCCACCCCGGGGCGGCCTTTCCCAGTCTGCCCGCCAATGTACCTCAAAAACCTGACCGTTCTCGGGTTCAAGAGCTTTGCCGACAAGACCAGCCTGAACTTCCAGCCGGGAGTCACGGCGATCGTCGGCCCCAATGGCTGCGGGAAATCCAACGTGTCGGACGCGATCCGTTGGGTGCTGGGCGAGCAGTCGGCCAAGGCGCTGCGCGGCGGGGAGATGGCCGACGTGATCTTCAACGGCACCGACACGCGTCGGCCGCTGGGGTTGGCCGAGGTGTCGCTCACGCTGGGCGGCGTGGACGCCGAACCGCTGCGGGCCGCGGGCATCCCGGTGGAGTTCAATGAGGTCACCCTGACCCGGCGCGTGTACCGCGATGGTGGCAGCGAGTACTTCCTCAACAAGACTTCCTGCCGGCTTCGCGACATCCAGCAGCTCTTCGCGGGCACCGGCATGGGCAAGACGAGCTACTCGATCATGGCCCAGGGGAACATCACCCAGATTCTCTCGAGCAAGCCCGACGACCGGCGCCTGGTGTTCGAGGAGGCGGCCGGCATCACCCGCTTCAAGCAGCAGAAGCGCGAGGCCCTGCGCAAGCTCGAGGGCACCGAGCAGAACTTGTTGCGCGTCGAGGACCTCATCCGCGAAGTGAAGCGCCAGATCGGATCGCTCCAGCGGCAGGCGGGCAAGGCGCGCCGGTTCAAGGCCTTCCAGGCCGAGTTGCAGAACCTGGAGACGCAATGGGCCCGACGCCAGTTCGACGTGCTCACCGAGGAGATCCACCTGCGTCGGCAGACCGTCGAGCGGTCCCAGCTGGAGATCGAGGTGGGTCAGGAGACCGTCATCCGCCTCGAGGAGGAGATCCTCCAGCTGCGCACACGGCTCTCCGAGTTGGAGCAGCAGATCTCGCAGCAACAGCAGCGGGGCCTGGAGTTGAAGGCCGAGACCGAGCGGCAGGAGAGCGTGATCGGCTTCAACCAGCAACGGTTGGCCGAGTTGGCCGACCAGAATGCCCGGGCCGGCAGCGACGTGGTGCAGTTCACGGAACGGCGTTCCATCGCCGAGGCCGAACTGGTGTCGCTGGGCGAGCGGTCGGCCGCGTCCAATGCCGCGGTCGAACGGTTGCGGGTCGAGCAGTCCGTCCGCCGTGACGCCCTTTCGGCAGTGGAGAGGGAGCTGTCGGTCCGGCAGGAGGATCTCCGCAAGGCGCAGGCCGAGGCCTTCTCGGCGACCCAGGGTCTCGGCCGCATCCGCAACGAGATCAACCAGTTGGCACTGCAGCTCCAGGGCAACGTCGTCCGCCTCGAGAAGCTCAATTCCGAGAAGATCCAGTTCGAGGAGGAGCGCGTCCGCCTGGAGATGCAGGGCGTGGAGTTCACCCAGCAGGTCGAGGCCGAGCGCGTGCAGGTGCAGACCTCACGCATGACGCTGGAAGAGAGCCAGCAGCGCCTGAAGGCCCTCCAGGCCGAGATCGTGCAGGCCACCCAGGAGCGCGACGCGTTGCTGCGACAGCAGGCCGAGAAGCGCTCCAAGCTGGGGGTGCTCGAGCAGTTGGCCACCCAGCACGAGGGATTCGGCGCCGGAGCGCTGGCCGCGCTCAAGCAGAGCAAACACGTGCTCGGGTCTCTGGCCGACCGGCTGAAGGTGCCCGACGCCCACGTGCTCGCGGTGGAGGCGGCCCTCGGCAACAACCTCCAGATCGTCTTGACCGAGCAGCCGTCGGCCGCCTCGGAGATCCTGGCCGACCTCTCGGCCAACCGGAAGGGGCGCGCGAGCATCGCGGCCTTGTCGTTGGCGTCGGCAGCCCCGGCCGAGGCCGTGCCCGCGTTGCCTGAAGGCGTGGTGGCGGCGTTGTCGGTGGTGGAGGTCGAGACCTCGGTGTCGCCCCTCGTGGCGGGACTGCTGGGCCGCACCCTCATCGTGCCCGACCTGAACACCGCCCTCGCCCTGGCGGCCGGGGCCTGGGCCGGCTGGGATTTCGTGACCCCCTCGGGAGAGATCCTCAACCGATTGGGAGTGTTCACCGGCGGGGCCCAGGGGGCCTCGGGCAAGGCCCCGGCCAGCATCCTGGGGCGCAAGAACCAGATCGCCGAGCTCCAGGCCGAGATCGCGGTCCTCCAGGACAGCATCGCCGAGGCCAGCCGCAAGCAAGGCGCCCTGCATTCCGAGCAGACGGCCCTGCAGGTCACCCTGGAACAGGTGCGGGTCGAGCTGCGCCAGCAAGAGGTCGCCGTGGCCACTCGGCAGGGCGAATTCAACGCGCTCCAGGCCGCCAAGCGGTCGCTGGAGGTGCGCCTGAACCAGGTGGACCGAGACCTCGAGACCCTGGCGAGCCAGGAGGCGGGCAATGTGCAGAAGCGGGAATCCCTCGCGGCCCAGGTCGCGGAGTGGGAGCAGCGCGAACTCTATGCCACCACCCAGGTGGCCGAACTCAGCGGCGGGCTCGAGGACCTGCGCAATCGGCGGGACGCCGCCAGCCAGACCTTCAACGACGCCAAGATCGCCCTCGCCACCGAGGAGCAGCTGCTGGCTTCGCACCAGCGTCAGCGAGGACCGCTCGAGACCCGCATCCGCGAGCTCAGTGCGGCCATCGAGCGCCTCCAGACCGAGCAGGGACAGTTCGAGGACCGACGGGCCAATTTCGAGGCGGGCATCGGGCAATGCCGCCGGGAGATCGAACGCCTCGCGGGGGAGCGAGCGGTGCTGGCCGACCAGATCCAGCAGCTGATGGGTGACCGGAAGTTCCAGGATGGCGAAATCCAGAGCCGCGAGGAACAGCTCAAGGAGCGTCGGGCCCGCGTGGCCGGCCTGCAGAATCAGCGCGGGCAACTGGAGGTCGAGCTGGCCCAGAAGACGCTGACCCTCGAGAACCTCCGCACCCGCATCCAGGAGAAGTACCAGGTCGCGCTGGAAGACATCCGGCCCGAGGGACTCCGCATCCTGCCCTCCGACGAGGGACTCTCCAAGGTCGAGGTCGTGCCCCTGGACGTCATGGAACAGCAGGGATGGACGACCGACTGGGACGCCGTGGCAGCCCAGATCCAGGCGCTCCAGAAGAAGGTCGACGACATCGGCCCGGTGAACCTGGTGGCCATCGAGGAGTACGAGGAGTCGGAGCAGCGGCATACCTTCCTGCAGGCCCAGTACGACGACCTCGTCAAGGCCAAGACCGAGCTGGTGGAGGTGATCAACCGCATCAATACCGAGACCAAGACGCTCTTCGTCGAGACCTTCGAGAAGATCCGGACCAACTTCCAGGCCATGTTCACCGAGATGTTCGGTGGCGGCCGCGCCGACCTGAAGCTCACCGAGGGCGAAGACGTGCTCGAGGCGGGCATCGACATCGTGGCCCGCCCGCCGGGCAAGCAGCTCCAGAGCATCTCGCTGCTGTCGGGCGGCGAACAGACCATGA
>CAYLTF010000139.1:0-7855 GCA_964386625.1 uncultured Akkermansia sp.
ATGAGCAGGTCGCCCACGTTCAGCGCCACGGCCACGCCGTGTTCCTCGTGCAGCGTCTTCTCGCCGTAGCGGAGGCGGTCGTTGTCTTCGATGTCGTCGTGGATGAGCGAGGCCTTGTGGAAGCACTCGACCGCCACCGCGACCTTGCGCAGGTCGTCGGGCAGGGCGGCGTCGGGTTGACCGCTGAGGGCCTGGTAGGCGGCCACCGTGAGGAACGGGCGCCAGCGCTTGCCGGCCCGCATGAGCCACTCGCGGGCGATGCGCTCGGTGTCGCCCTGGGCGGGGCCCAGGATGAGCTCCATCGAGGCCGGGGTGAACCAGAAGTCGACTTCGTCCCGCAGACGGCCGAGGTCGAGGCGGCGGGTGCGGTCGTCGGCCGTCAGGTGGATGTATTCCCAGACCCAGTCGAGGTCGACGTTGGTGTCGATGCAGTCATCCTGGAGGAGCGGCACGGCGACGCCGGGGATGGCCGCGGCCTCCATGTAGGGGAAGGCCCGTTCCAGCACGCTCAGGCAGCTGACGCCGACGATGGCCTCGATCTTGCCCGTCTGGATGAGGCTCATGACGATGGCAGAACCCTCGGCGACGAGCACTGCGTAGCCCAGCTTCTCCGCCTCGATGGTGAGGTCCTGGATGGAGCACAGGCCGCATTGCTTGCACAGCAGGCCGAACTCGTCGAAGGGCGCCGGGCACTTGGCCTCGACCCGCAGGCACTTGGGCAACAGGAGCAGGCGTCGCTCGAAGGGCACTCCGGCGAGCTGTTCGCGCCACATCTCATTGTTGAGCAGCACCCCGATGAAGTCCCGGAAGATGGGGTCGCAATGCAGCTGGGCCACGATGCGGTCCGCATGGACCTTCAGGTCGGGGGCCGGCAGCGGAGGCACCGGGTTGAACTCGGCCACGTAGTTGCGCACCGCCTGGAGGATGTGCTGGCGCTGGACCAGGGTGGGCGGAATGTTCTTCTTGGTCGGCCGCCACTTCTGTTGCGGCACGAGACGCGGCAGGCCTACCGGGGAGGAGGCGACGAACTGGATGGGCGAGGCGCTCATGGTGCTGAAGAGGACGTTGCCGGATTCTGGGAGGCCTTGGGCGCGGCCGCAAGCCGTTGCTGCAGCTGGCGCGCCTTGCCGGCGGCGTCGTGCGCCACGTTGTGGTAGGCGCCGAAGTCCGAGAACCAGTACTTCTTGGAGAGACGGTACATCCAGTGCTTCTCGGGCACCTCTTCGCCCGGCAGCCATTGGCTGAAGCGCGGAGTCATCGCATCGAGCTCGGCCATCGCGGTGCCGCGCAGGGTGGTGTCGCGCGCGCCGTGCTTGAGGACCAGTGCCTTGACCAGGTCCGGGCGCTCGAGGACCACGCAGCCCCGCGTCTCGCGGGCGCTGAGTTCCCGGAAATCGCGCAGGAAGGCCGAGTCGCGCATGGCGATGTGCACCCCGCGCGGGTCGCGGATGTCCTCCTTGGCGAACTGGATGATCGGGCAGGGTTCGATGCCGCCCGACGGGCCGACATGGTGGCTGATGCCCGTGCTCATGGGGCAGAGGGCCTGGCCCTGGTGGTCGTAATAGGCGTCGATGATGGCGATGGGCACCTTGGCGCGCATCTCCACCACGAACTTCCGCACCTGCACCAGTTGCTCCGGACGGAGGGCCAGGGCCGGGTTCATCTTGGGGCCCACCGGTCGGTAGGTGTGGTACCAGACGTAGTGCACGCCGCGCTGGATGAGCTCGCGCAGCCACGACTCGGTGAGCAGTTCTCCGATGTTGGTCTGGCACACGCTGGTGGCCACGCCGGTGAGCAGCCCGGCCTTCAGGCAGTGGTCGAGACCGCGCAGGGTGCGGTTGAGCACCTCCTTGTTGCCCCGGCGCTCGTCGCTGGTGATCTCGCGTCCCTCGATGGAGATGAGCGGCGTGGCATTGCCCAGTTCCTTGAGGCGGAGCGCCACCTTCTCTGTGATGAACTGCCCGTTGGTGAAGATCTGGAAATAGCAGTCGGGATGCTTGGCCAGCAGGTCCAGCAACTGCGGGTGCATGAAGGGCTCGCCCCCGAGGATGCCGAAGAAGGCGTTGCCCTGGGCCTTGGCGTCGCGGATCGTGCGATCGAGGGTGTCCAGGTCGATCTCGGTGCGCTCGGCGGCCACGTCGACCCAGCATCCCTGGCAGCGCAGGTTGCAGGAATTCAGGATCGAGAGGTACAGGAACGGCGGGAAGTACTCGCCCCGGCGGATCCGGCTCTTGAACTTCTCGACCGACACGAGTCCTTTCACGCCGAAGTTCCAGGCGAACTTGGCGATGCACCGGAGGTCGGCGCTGCGGAGGGTCCGGAAGACGAGGGAAGGCAGCATGGGCTCAGGCGTTGGGGGCGGCTTGTGCGGCGCGGGCGGCCTCGGCCTTGGCGGCCGCCTCGGCGGCCTTGCGGGCGATCTCGTCGGGCGAGGGCAGGCTCATGAGCACCTCGGCGGGGATGTCTCCAGCCAGGGCCGCGAGCTTGGTGAGGCATTTCTGGCGTTCGGCCAGGGCCTTGTCGGAGTCGCGTTCTTTGCTGAATCGGCTGCGGGCCCGCTCGCTGCGGTCGCGCAAGAGGGAGTAGACGTCGCCGCCCAGCAGGGCCGAGATGTCGATCTTCATCTTCTCCCGGTTGAGGTCCGAATCGCTCACCACGTCGCCGTTGATCGGGCCGGCCTTGTACTTCGGGAACATGATCGCCGCCTCGGGGCAGACCCTCGAGCAGGCGGGGCAGTTGGTCTTGCAGTTGTCGTTGTTCTGGACCTGGATGCGCTTTGCGTCATCGACGCCGTAGACCCCGAAGAGGCAGAAGCTCAGGCACTGCATGCAGTTGGTGCAGCGGTCGTAGTCGATGACCGGGAACCAGGGTTTCCAGGCACCCGGGGCCGGAGCCGAGAATCCCGAGCGGGCGGCCTCGGCCTGTTCGGCGACGGTGGCCGGATCGGGCGAGCCCCATCGCACCTTCGCTTCGGCCTCGACCGACGGCGGTCGTCCGTCGGCCCAACGACCGAGGACCAGCAGCGGGGTGTCATCGGCGGGAGCGAGCGGCCGCTCCGCCCCGGCCCGCGTGACGGCGAATCCGCGCTCCAACAGCGCGTTCATCGTGGCCAGTCGCGATTCGGCGTCCACGGCTTGCGCGCCGGAACCTTCGTAGAGGACGACACGGAGGGAACGATCGAGGAGGGCCATGTCAGGGGTGGGTCGGGTTTGGGTCGGGGACGGAAACGGGGACTGGCGCGGTCGTCGCGGTGGGCGCATCGGCGGCCGTGACCTTGCCTTCGGGCAGATTGGGCCGCAATTCGGGCGAGAACAGCGCGCTGAGCACCTCTTCGGCCGATTGCGTCCGCAGGTTCAACACCTCGGTGGCTCCGAGCGGCAGCGGCGCGTCGGCGGCGGCGAAGAGCCACTTCACGGCCCGCGGGAAGCAGGCGGCGATCTTGACCGGACCGGCCGACGCCAGGCGTTTCAGCGAAGGATCACGACGGGCGGACAGTTCACAGAGGTCGGGCACCGCCTCGAAGGGCAGGTCGCTGTCGCAGAGTTTCTTCAGCACCGCCGCCTTCACCTCGGCCGAGACCACCTGGGCGTACTGGCAATGGCAGTAGAGCAGGGCGGGCGGCCGGTCTGCGGAAGGGGGCTCGGTGAGGGCCTGTGAAGGGGACTGGCTCATGCGGCGATCGGATCGGCGTGGGTGTCGCGATGGGTGGGCGTGGGGCGCCCCGGCCGGAACTGCTCGGCGTGCTCGAGCCGGGCCGAGAGGCCGGGCCAACGCTGGGGCAACGCGGCGATGGCGGCCTCGACCGCCGTCCGCAAGGTGGCGGGTTCGGCCTCGACCCGCAGATTCAGGATGAGTTGTCCGGACTCGGCGGGGCCGTCGAGGGTCAGGCTCAATTCGGGGACGAAATCGCTGCGCACCAGGCTCACGGCGGCGATGTCGCCCAGTCCGGCGTCCGGGCTGAACGTCATCTTGAGGTGGGCGATCTCGGCCTCGCCCAGTCGGCTGCGCAGATCCTCGGCGAGGGTCTTGATCAGCAGGTTGGCATCGAAGGCGGGCCCCCGGAGAGACACGGTGGCGTTGAGCCAACCGAGCAGCGCTTCGCCCTCGGCGTACAGGTCGTAATCGACGGCCATGGCCGGCCGGAGCAGGGGGGCTGTCGTCTGGAGCCGCTCGAACCAGGCGTCCACGCCGGTGCCGTTCCGCACCGAGACGGCCAGGATGTCCTTGCCGGGGAAGGCCACGGCCAAGGCCGACTTCAGGCGCTCCAGCCGGGCCTCGTCGACCAGGTCGCTCTTGGTGACGACCAGCAGGTCGGCTTCCTCGGCCTGCTTCTTCCAGATGTAGAGCACCTTGTCGGAGAACCGCCGGGCCGGAGCCAGTCCCAGCACCTGCTCGGCCCGCACCGGATCGACGAGGACGCTCAAGGGAGCGATCCGGAACCGGTCGCCATAGATGCGGCGCAGCGGGTAGGTGACCGTGGCCACCAGGTCGGTGCAGCTGCCGACCGGTTCAGCCACGAAGGCATCGGGTCGGGTGGCCGTGTCCAGCTTCTGGGCCGCATCGACCAGCGAATTGAACCGGCAGCAGAAGCAGCCGCCGGCGATCTCCTCGGTGGCGAACCCGCGGGCCCGCAGCATGGCGGTGTCGACCAGTTCACTGCCCTGGTCGTTGGTGATCAGTCCCACCCGCAGCCCCTGGCTCACCAGGCGTTGGGCCAAGGCGGCCACGGCGGTCGTCTTGCCGGCCCCGAGGAATCCGCCGACCATGAAATAGTGCGCGGCGGCGGCCGCCGGGGTGGGATGGAGCGGTGTCGAGGGAGTCATCGGTTCTCTTCGGCCTGTTGCTTGGCCAAGATGCGGTCGATCGTGGCATCGAGCAACCCTTGGTAACCCGTCACATCCAGGCAGCGCGCATCGGGGGTTCCCTCGAACTGGTAGAGCCAGCCGGCGTCGTAGGGGGCGCGAGCCAGCACCTCCAGGTCGGACCGCAAGGTGGGGTTGCCGCCCCGGAAGACTCCGGTTCCCACGCAGAAGAGATCGCTGACGGCCTTGAATCCCTCGATGGTTCCCAGGACGTCTCCCGGTCGGATCGCCGCGCCCTCGGGCCGGTCGAACTGGACATCCACCAGTTCGCCGAGCATCCGCAGGGCGAACTTGGTGAAGCCCACCCGCCAGAGCCCCTCCGGCGTCAGGGCCAGCCAGCAATGCGAGGGAGAGTACCGGTGGTCGACCGGCAATCGGGTCACGAACGTGGCCCTCTTGTAGAGGATGGTGGGCGACTCAGGCATGGACGATCGCCCCGGAGGCTAGGGGAACCAGGGACGAGGGGTAGGGTAAAAATCGGCCCTCGCCCTCGGGGCAGACCCGGCCACACTGCCCGCGTGCAGTACTTCGACCACAATGCGACCTGGCCATTGTCGACGGCCGCACGGGAAGCGTGGCTCCAGGCCGTGGAGCGATTCCCGGCCAACCCGTCGAGTCCGCATCGATGGGGGGCGCGGGCCGATCAGGCGATCACCGAGGCCCGGGAGCGGGTCGCCGGTTGGCTGGGCTGCCCCGCCCATGCGGTGGTGTGGACCTCGGGCGCGACCGAGTCCAACAACGCCTGGGTGGCCCACCTGGCCCGGCATACCCGGGGGGCGGTGCTGGTCTCGGGCCTCGAGCATCCGTCGGTGAGCGCGCCCGCGTCCCAGTTCTTGGGCGAGCGCTGCGAGAGCCTTCCGGTCTCGCCGGACGGGGTTGTCTCGCCCGATTGGGTCGATCAGCGACTTCGGCGAGGGGACGTCGGTGCGGTGGTATTGATGGCGGCCAACAACGAAACCGGGGTGCTCCAGCCGTGGCTGCAGGTCCGGGATCTTTGCCGTGAGGCGGGCGTTCCGTTCGCCTGCGATGCGTCGCAGTGGATCGGCAAGCTCCCGGCCGCGGGCCTGGGATCGTGCGGCTTCGTCTCCGCCTGCGCCCACAAGTTTGGAGGACCGGTCGGTGTCGGGTTCCTGAAGGTGCCCGAGACGTTCCAGTCGCTGCTTCGGGGTGGGCCGCAAGAAGAGGGGCGTCGGGCCGGGACCGAGAATGTCGCGGGCATCCTCGCCATGGTCGCCGCCCTCGAGGAACGGGAGCGTGCCCTCGAGACCGATCCGGGGGCGCTCCGGTCGCGGCAGGGGCTCCGCGATGCGTGGATCGAGCGGTTGGAGGGGGCCATTCCCGGGGTCGCGGTCGTCGGACGCACGGCCCCCCGCCTCTGGAACACCGTCTCGGTGCTGATGCCCCCCGCGGCCGATTGCCGGAGGCGTTGGGTGGTGCGGTTGGACCGGCTCGGCTTCGCCGTCTCGACTGGCAGCGCCTGTTCCTCAGGCAAGGAAGTGCCGTCGCCGGTCCTCGCCTGCATGGGTTTTCCGGCCGGGGCCAGCGACCGCATGATCCGGGTCAGCGCCGGGTGGGACACCCCGCCCGAGGCTTGGGAGGCCCTCTTCCAGGCCATCCTGCAGGTGGCCACCGAGTTCGGCCTGCGCTGAGTCGGGTCGACGGCACGAGGGTGCGCCATGGCCCTTGGCCGACGCGGCAAAGTTGTCCGCCCCCCGAGCGTCGGTTGCCGGTGGATCTCGGACGGAAAGGGCCGGTCGGTCCGATCGGGTGGGCGAAAACCCGATAAATCGGCCTGAAACGCGCATGGCATCCGGGTTGCTTTCCGGGAAGGCGTGAATGTCGGAATGTATCAGGCCGCCGCCGCCATGACGGGCAATGCCCGCTGGCAGGAGGCCATTTCCGAGAACCTGGCCGCCGCGACGGTGCCCGGCTTCAAACGCACCGAAGTCTCCTTCTCGAGTCTGGCCTCCGGATTCGTCCCGCCGGGTGAATTGGGGAGCCAGATCGACCGGGGCATGCGCTACCAGCTGCCGGCAGCCCGGGGTTCGACCGCATTCACCGCAGGTGAGTTCCAGGCGACCGGAGTCCCGACCCATGTCGCGATCGACGGCTCGGGATTCTTCGAGGTCCAGTTGCCCGGGGGAGAGTTGGCCTACACCCGCAACGGCCAGTTCTCGATCGACCAGACGGGTCGGCTGGTGACTTCTCAGGGGTTTCCGGTCCTCTCGGATGGCGGGCCGATCCAATTGGACAACACCGTTCCCGGACCGGTGTCCATCGCGGCCGATGGCACGGTGTCCAAGGGAGACGCTCCTCGCGGCAAGCTCCGGGTGGTCGCCTTCGGTGATCCGCGCCAGTTGACCGCCGCCGGGGGTGGTCTCTGGAAGGCCACCGATCCGAACCTGCAGAAGGCCGACGCCGCCAATCCCTCCCTCCGCAGTGGCGGGCTGGAGGGCTCCAACACCTCCGCGGTGGCCGAGATGGTCGGCATGATCCACGCCATGCGCATGTTCGAGGCCAACCAGAAGGTCATCCACGTCCAGGACGACCGGATGGGGCGGGCCATCAGCGACCTCGGAGGCACCCCGAACTGATCGTCCTGAAGGCCTGAACCCGATTCCACGACCCGAAACCCATGATCCGCGCCCTCTACTCCTCCGCAGCCGGGATGCAGTCCCAGCAGACGCAGTTGGATGTGATCTCCAACAACCTGGCCAACGTGAACACCACCGGGTTCAAGAAATCCCGGCCGGAGTTCCAGGACTTGCTCTACCAGAACGAGCGGGCTTCCGGCGCCGATCAGGGGGCGGGAAACCTCGCGCCGACCGGGGTCCAGATCGGTCACGGTTCCCAGTTGGTGGCGACCGCCAAGGTCTTCACGACCGGGGAACTGACCAACACCGGCAACAAGTTCGACCTGGCCATCCAGGGCGACGGATTCCTGGAGGTCCAGATGCCCGATGGCACCCGGGGCTTCACCCGTGACGGCGCCC
>CAYLTF010000140.1:0-7812 GCA_964386625.1 uncultured Akkermansia sp.
CCTTGGTTGTCGGTGTAGAACATGTCGCCCAGGTGGTTGGTGGCGATGCCCCCGGGCGAACGCAGTCCGCTGGTGGTGGGAATGGTCTTGCCGTCCGGGGTGATGCGCAAAGCCCAGCCGCGGTACGGGTTCTCGCTGGTGAAGGAGCCGGTCAGGCAGAGGATCACCCAGAGGTTGCCGTCGCGGTCGAACTTCGAGCCGAAGGCGTACTCGTGGTAGTCGCCGTTGATGCCCCAGCTGTCGGCGACGGTTTCGAAGAGGTCGGCCCGGCCGTCGTTGTTGGTGTCTTTGAGGCGCGTCAGCTCGCCGCGCTGGGTCGCGTAGATCCATCCGTCGCCGCGGGTGGTCAGGCCCAGCACCTCATGCAGGCCCGAGGCAAATCGGTTGAACTTGGCCTTCGACGGGTCCTTGTCGAAGGCGTTGTCCACGAACCAGATCTCGCCCAGGCGCGTGGACACGGCGATGCGCTGTTCGGGGAGCACCTGGATGGCGCCGGCCTCGAGCACCACGCCCTCCGGCACGGGCAGCGTGGTGATGGGGTAGTATTCGGCCTCCTGCTCGGCCTTGGTGGCCGCGAGCGCTGGCAGGGTGGCCGCAAGCCCGAGGGTGGCGATGAGCACGGCGGGGTTCAGGAACTTCATGGGATCGAGGAGAAGGGGTTGCGTCTGGGATCGGGGGACTCGGGCTGCATTCACCAGGTCATTTCCACGCGGAGTTCCCGGGTGTTCGGTTCGAGGGCGACGCGGAGTTCGTCGCCGACCACGGAGGCCTGGGCGCCGGGGCCGACCTGGACGACCAGGCCGCCGTCGACCTTGAAGCCCGCGCCGGCCTGCTGGATGGCGCCCTTGGCCAGGCGCAGCGTCAGCGGACGTTCGGGGGTGCCTTGGAACTTGAAGGTCCGCACCAGGGTCATGTCGACACTGCCCGGCTTGGCCAGGGGCGTCTCTTCGATGGTGGCGCCGGCCACCTGGTACCGGAAGGTGGGTTGCTGACGCGCGTCGAGTCGGTAACCCAGGAAGCGGCTGCCCGCGTCGATCGCGCTTGGCCATGGGGCCGTGGCCGAGGCGAGGGCGGCGAAGGCCGGGCCGTCGGGCAGGCGGATGCGGTGATCGCCCAGGGGCGGTTCGTAGCCGACGCCGCGGTCGGTGCTGTGGCGGGCCATGTCGATGAAGGGTCCTTGCCAGAGCAGGGCCAGGCGCAGGTTCTGGGCGTCGAAGGCCAGGTTGGCCCGCTCGGGATAACCCACGCCGATGGCGCGCGGACCGGCTCCGTCGATGAAGTTGCGGTAGATCACCGCCTCGTCATCGACCACGATCTCCTTCTTGCCGCGGATGAGCCCCGCCGGGATCTCGGCCTTCGGCCCGTCGGCCAGGTAGGCGTAGATCGAGCGGATCTGGCCCGCGGTGTCGCCGTTGAGGATCTTGGTGTTCACCGCCTTGCCCTCGGGCCAGAAGGTCGGCATGCGGGTGCCGGGGCGAAGCCCGGCCGGGTTGGGCAAGTAGCGTTGCAGCCACTCCCACTCGAGGCGCTCGCCCATCTTGTCGAGGGCCAGGGCCGGGATGCCCATGGAGCCGTGCGTGGTGAAGGTATGGCACGAGACGCAACCCAGGCCGTCTCGCCCGACCAGCTTCCAGCCGATCTTCGCGTCCTGCGGGGTGATGGCCGGCGCCGGGGCCGCATTGGGTGGGGTGTCGATGCGCTTCAACTGGGCGGCCAGCGAGTGCACCTTCGGTCCGAACACGGGCATTCGCGTGGCCATGTACGGGCGGACCTTGGTGCCGTGGGTGAGCACTTGCTCGAGCGCGGCCGCCTTGAGCTTGCCGCCGACGCCGGTGAGGTGCGGCGGGATGCGGCCTTCATCGCCGAGATCGGCCTCACCCACGACCGTGAACCAGTCGGATCGCCCCGAGGCCGCAGGTCCGCCCACTTCGTTGCGCGAGTGGCAGGCCAGGCAGTTGAACTGGCTCAGGGTCAGGTCCACCTGGGCCGAGGCCGCGCTGGTCGTCTTCTGGGCCTCAGCCGGGTTGCGGAGGGTCTTGCGGAGGCTCATCCGGTCGGCGGCCGAGAGGTCGAAGCGGGGGGCCTTGGCCGGCGGCAGGTCCGATAGGCATCCTTCCTGGGTGCGGAGGGCGAGTTGGACCATGGGCTTGGACTTGCGAGGCTGCACCGGGCCGGCCGCGTCGGTCACCGCATGGCAGGCGGCGCAGTTGAGCGCGGCGAACTGCTCGCGGCCCGCGGCCACCTTGGCGGGATCGAGGGTGAATTCTTCCCAGCCGATCGGTCGGACCGCCTGGCCCCCGTGCTTGAGCCGGTCGCCGGGGATCGGCCCACGCTTCTCGCCGGGGGGAGCCCAGTCGACCTGGAATTCGGTCTCGCCGCCGCCCTGGAAGAAGACGACCTCCAGTTCATGCAGGCCGGCCTTCAGGGTCAGGTTGCCGTTCTTCTCGGAGGCCGGGTGAACCCCGTCGTTGTTCAGCAGCGGCTTGCCGTCGATGGACAGTTGCGAGCCGTCGTCCGACCGGATCCAGAAGCGGTACTTGCCGTCGGCCGGGATGTCGATGAAGCCCGTGAAGCGGACCCCCCAGTTCTGGTTCGGATGGGGCAGGCTCAGGTCGAGGGCCGCCGAGACGCCGGTGGACTTGGGTGCCATGGCCACCAATTGAGCCACCGAGTTGGCCGCCCCTTCGAAGAACTCGTATTGAAGTCCGTCGACCAGCGTCGGTGCCTTGGTCGGGTTTTGGGCGACCGTGCCCTGGTCGCGCAGCAGGTAGAGGGCGATGGCTCCAGCCTCGCCCGGCGTGAGGTTCATCGAGGGCATCCGGCCCGAGGGGCGGTGCACTCGCGGGTCTCGCAGCAGGCGGACCAGTTCGGAAGCCGGGTATTTGCGGGCGAGGTCGCCCAGCGGGATGGATTGGGCGCGGATCTCCTTGAACGCTTCCTCGGTGACTCCCTCAGGCCGGGTTTCCGGCGCATGGCAGGCGACGCAGCCGACGGTGTGGTAGAGGGCTCGTCCCTGGTCGATCCGGGCCGGATCGGAGCGCAGGCCGGACGGTTCATTGGTCTTGCGCAGTGACACCAGGTAGTGGGTCAGCAAATCCACCGTCTTGGCCTTCTGGGCCTCGTTCATGCCATGGAGCAGGTCGGGCATCGCCGACCCGGGCTTGGCCTGGTGGGGCGCAGCCAGCCAGCGGCGCAGCCACGCGGTCGAGGTCTTCAGCGGGTCTTCGCCACTCAGCACCGGTGCTCCCTTGGGGGTGGCCCAATCGGGGATGGCCGTGGAGGCCGGCAGTCCCCGGTCGCTGTGGCAGGCGGCGCATTGCAATTCGCTCACCAGCAGGGTGCCGCGGTCGACCGAAGGCGACCGAACGCCGGTCTGGATCGAGGCCCAAGACGGGAGGACGGCGGAGAACAGGGCGGCCGCTGCGGTCAACGGGGCCGAGACTCGGTGCAGGAAACTCATGGAAGTCCGGCAAGGCTACGCCCGGAAACGGGAGGCCGCCAAGACCGCAGAGCATCGGATCGAGGGTTTTTGACGAGGGCGACGAACCGGGTGATCGCCACGCCGGGAGTCCCGGGCGGAGTCTTCGGTGCGGGAGCCCGGGCTCCCCGCCGATTGTCAGTTGAGGCTTCTTTGGGCTTCCGTTCGGGGCCGGTCTTTCGCTTCTCTTGACCCATGGGAGCCCAATGGAAGCAAGCCGGTCGCGAGGCGGCCGCGCAGAAGAAGGGTCAGATGGTCGGCAAGCTGACCCGTGAAATCATGGTCGCCGCCAAGATGGGCGGGCCGGAGATCGAGACCAACGCCCGCCTGGCGGCCGCCGTCGAAAAGGCGAAGAAGGCCAGCGTGTACAAAGACACGATCGAGCGCGCCATCAAGAAGGGTGCTGGCCTTTTGGACGAGAAGGTGGACTTCGAGACCGTCTTCTACGAGGGCTTCGCTCCCCACAAGGTGCCGGTGATCATCGAGTGCCTCACCGACAACCGGAATCGCACGGCCCCGGAGATCCGCCACCTCTTCAAGGAGGGGCAACTGGGCCAACCCGGCAGCATGTCGTTCTTCTTCGACCGCATGGGCGTCGTGGAGGCCACCCATTCCGACCCGAAACGGGATGCGGAATCCGACGCGATCGAGGCCGGCGCCCAGAATCTGGAACCGCTCGACGGAGAGGAAATCCCCGAGGGTCACGTGGGAACCCGGTTCCTCGCCGAGGTGAAGGATCTGGCCACCGTCAGCAGTTGGCTCTCGAAGGCCGGCTGGAAGGTGCTCGCCAGCGAGATCCGCTATGTGGCCAAGAACCCGGTGGAACTGGGGGATGCCGACAAGCAGCAGGTCTCGGAGTTCTTGAACGCCATCGACGACCACGATGACGTGCACCGGTTGTATGTCGGCATGAAGTGATCCGGTCGGGCCGGGTTGATCCCGTGCCGGGCTGGATTATGGGTTTCGACGTCATCCTCGGTTTGAACGAACCGAGCGTTGCAACGTCCATACTTGCTGACATGAAATCGAGCCGTTGGAGGAGATTCCGTGCCGTGGTCCTGGGAGCTTGGGTGCTGGGAGTCGTATCGGGAGCCGGCACGGCGCTGGCCCAGCAGACCGACCTCGCCAAGACCGAACCCTTGGACGTCCGCCGTGACGCCACGGTCGAGGCCATCGAGCGGGTGATGCCCAGCGTGGTGAACGTCGAGGGCTCCGCCGATGTCGATCCGAACAGCGCCGACGACCGCTTCATGGCCGAGTTTTTCGGGTGGCGCCTCCAGCAGGTCCAGGAGGCCGTGGTCAGCCGCGGCTCGGGCGTGGTGATCGACGAAGAGGGCTACGTGCTCACCAATGTCCACGTGGTGGACGGGGTGAAGCGGGTCTTCGTGAAGTTCAACGACGGCTCCGACCCCATCGAGGCCGAGCGGGTGGCCCTCAACGCCGGAAAAGACGTGGCACTGCTCCGGCTCAAGGCCCCGGGACGCAAATTCAAGGCCGTCAAATTCGCCAAGGACGACGACCTGCTGCTGGGCGAGACGGTCATCGCCCTGGGCAATCCTTTCGGATACGCCGGTTCGGTGAGCCGGGGCATCCTGAGTTCGCGCGCCCGTCGCGGCCCCAATGAGGATCGGTCGCGCGGGGACCTCGACACGCTGGACTGGATCCAGACCGACGCCGCGATCAACCCGGGCAATTCAGGGGGGCCGCTGATCAATCTGCGGGGCGACCTGATCGGCATCAACGTGGCCACGCTGCGGCCGCAGATGGGGGCCCAGGGAATCGGGTTCGCCATCCCCATCAAGCGGGTCAACCAAGCCCTGGCCGAGGTGCTCAGCGGAGAGTCGGTGGGGCGGTTCTGGTTCGGGGCCCGCCTCAAGGCGGCGACCCGGCCGCTGACCATCCAGGCCGTCCAGCCCGGCAGCCCGGCGGAGAAAGCGGGCCTCAAGGTGGGTGACATCATCTCCGCGATCCAGGGTGACCCTCCGAGCGGCATCATCGAGTTCAACCGGGCGCTGGTGAAGGCGGGCGACGAGCGGGAGATCCCGCTGACCATCCGCCGGGGTGGCAGCCTCAAGGAACTGCGGTTGCGATTGGTGGAGGAGACCGATTTCTTCAACAACGAGTACCTCTCGGCCCGGGCCGGATTCAAGGTGGCCCCGGTCCGCGGGGGAGGCTTCGTGGTCCAGAGCGTGGACGCCAACGGCCCGGCCGCGGCAGCCGGTCTCAAGCGGGGGCATCTCATTCGCGGTCTGGATCGCACCGAGTTCCCGGATGTCGTGGCGATGGCCCGCTACCTGTACAGCCGTCCCAAGGGCGAGACGGTGGAGGTGGGGGTCCTCGTGGATCAGCGGACCGCTCTCGGGGTGTACCGTCAGGCGGGCATCGCGACCCTCAAGCTGAGGTGACGCTTCGACGCCTGCCGCGCCTTCCGGGGGAGGGAGACACGATCAATGAGCGCCAGCCAGCCAGCCGATCTTCGGCGAGTCGTTCATGTAGCCTCATGAGGTCACAAATCAATTGCATGTGAGGCTTCATGTAGCCACGTTGCCCCCATGAAACCGTCCAAGAAACCGCTTCGGTTTTCCGACGCGGACCAGGGCAAGGCCTCGAAGGGGCGCGTCCTCCGCGAAGCCCCCTCCTCCCGCTCCGGTGACGCGGCGGTGGTCAATGTGCGCGCGGCCAAGGATCGCCTGTCGAGCCTGCTGGAACAGGCGTCGCGCGGCGGCGAGGTGATCATCACGAGCGATGGCGAACCCAAGGCGCGGTTGGTTCCGGTGCGACCTCGCCGCAAACCTTATTCCGTCGATTGGAATTGGCTCGAATCCCAACCCTTGGTGGCGGGTCCATCGGCCGAGGTTCTCATCGCCGCCGATCGATCCGAGCGCGGCCATGGGGCTGAGCATGGAAATCCAGCAGAACCCGCCCGGTGGGATTGATCGCCCGACCCATGTACCTAGATTCCTGCATCCTCGTGAAACTCCTGGTCCGAGAGCCGGACAGCGGGTTTTACGCCCGCCTGGTCGACGGCAACCCCGTCTCCTCCTCGATGCTGGCCTTCACCGAAGTCTGGTCAGCCTTGTTGGCCCGCGAACGGGCAGGGCACCTGCGGTCACCGTTGCGCAATGAGGCTTGGCGGCGTTTCGAGCAGCAGGCCCATGAGGGCGTGGTCGACCTCTCGCCGGTGTCCGAGGCGGTGATCCGGCGGTCCCAGTGGATCCTCGGCCGCGTGCATCCGCGGGTGCCCCTGCGATCGCTCGATGCCCTGCACCTCGCGACGGCCGACCAATTGCAGGACTGGCCATTGGTCACGGGTGACCAGCGCCTGCGTGAGGCTGCGCTTCACCTGGGCTACCCGATCAGTGACCTTCCCGGTGATCTGTCGTCCCTCGGGTCATGAACCAGTTGATGAATGCGCCTTCCGTGCCCCTCATGACATCGATACCCGCTGTCGAAAAACCGGTCGCGAGCCGCATTTTTCTGCGGGATCGCCTGATCTACGCCGACCGGAGGGACGTTTTTGACCGGGGTTTTCTGTTCCTGCCGCAGGTCTTCCCGGCTAGTTTTCTCGGCTCCAAGGCGGATGTCTGACTCCACTCCCATGATCGAGGTCGCGGACCTCACGAAGCGATACCCCGGACGCACGGCGGTCGATGGGATTTCCTTCACGGTGGGCCGCGGGGAGGTGGTCGGGTTCCTCGGGCCGAATGGCGCCGGCAAATCGACGACCATGCGCATCCTGTCGTCGTTCATGCCGGCGACGAGCGGCACCGTCCGCATCGCGGGGTTCGACGTGTTCCACCAGCCCGACGAGGTGCGCCGCCGCATCGGCTACATGCCCGAGAACAACCCGCTGCACATCGACATGCGGGTCCGCGACTACCTCAAGTTCCGCGCCCGGCTCAAGGGCCTGGGGATCGGTCGCAGCCGGCAGCGCGTCGACCGGGTGATCGAGCAATGCGGACTCAAGGACGTCGAGAAGCGCATCATCGGACAACTGTCCAAGGGCTATCGGCAGCGTGTCGGGTTGGCCGACGCGCTGGTGCACGAGCCGGATTTGATCATTCTCGATGAGCCCACCATCGGTCTTGATCCCCACCAGTTGCGGTCCGTGCGGGCCCTCATCAAGGAGTTGGGACGGGCGCACACCGTGCTCTTGTCGACCCACATCCTCAGTGAGGTCGAGATGACCTGCTCCCGGGTGTTGATGCTCAACCAGGGGCGCATCGTCGCAGCCGACCGGGTGGAGGATCTGGAAAGCCGCTTCAGCCAGGACGGCCGGGTGGTGGCCGAGATCGAGGCCACGCCCGAGGCGATCCGCGAGGCCTTCCGCGACC
>CAYLTF010000141.1:0-7732 GCA_964386625.1 uncultured Akkermansia sp.
AATCCCTTCGCCCAGGCGCTCGGGTTGGCCTTCCACCCGGGCTTCGCCACCAACCGGTTCCTGTACCTCGTCTACGTGGTGCGCGATCGCGATCCGGCCGGTACGCGCCTGAGCCGATTCCGCGTCGAGCCCACGCAACCGCCACGGATCGATCCGGCGAGCGAGCAG
Source organism: uncultured Akkermansia sp. (assembly GCA_964386625.1). Taxonomy (GTDB): domain Bacteria; phylum Verrucomicrobiota; class Verrucomicrobiia; order Limisphaerales; family UBA9464; genus SXXZ01. The sequence goes on from CAYLTF010000141.1 coordinate 169, forward strand.
GTGATCCTCACGTGGATGGGTGGGGGCCATAACGGCAGTTCGCTCCAGTTCGGCCCCGATGGGTTTCTCTACATCTCGACCGGCGACGCCGCCGCGCCCGAGCCGCCCGATGTGCTGCTGACCGGCCAGAACCTCGACGACCGCCTGAGCTGCATCTTGCGCATCGATGTCGATCGGCCCTCGGGCACCAATGCCTTCTCCATCCCGCCAGGAAACCCCTTCATCCACCGCCCCGGAGCGCTGCCCGAGATCTGGGCCTACGGTTTCCGCAATCCGTGGCGCATGTCCTTCGGACCTGATGGAGCCCTGTGGGTGGGCGACGTGGGGTGGGAACTCTGGGAGACGATCCACCGGATCCGTGCCGGCGGTTACAACGGCGGATGGAGCCGCATGGAGGGCCCCCAGTTGGTCAACGCCAGCCAGCAGCCGCCCACGCCCATCCAGGAGCCCCTGGTATCGTTGCCGCACAGCGAGTTCGCCAGCGTCACCGGCGGGTTTTTCCATGACGGCGCCGACGGGTTGGCCCCCCTCAAGGGCGCCTATGTGTTCGGAGACTGGGAGACCGGCAAGATCCGCGCGCTCCGGATGGAGGGCGACCGCATCGTCTGGAACGAGGAACTCTGCGACACGCCCCTGAAGATCATCGCCTTCGCCCGGGATCCTGCGGGTGGACTCCTGGTGATGGACTACCGCCCCGACGCCGGGATTTACCGGCTCACCGCCCGCAAGGCTGCGGCCACGGTCGGGGACTTTCCGCGCCGGTTGTCCGAGACCGGGCTCTTCGCCGATGTGGCCCGGCAGGTCCCCGCGCCGGGCGTGGTGGAATACGGCGTCAATGCGCCGCTCTGGTCCGACCATGCCCGTGCCCGGCGCTGGGTGGCCATTCCGGGCCGCGACGTCGTGAAGACCCGCACCGGCCGGGAGTCGCACGAGCGCCGCTGGGAGTTCCCGAACGACTCGGTGCTGGTGAAGACCCTGAGCCTCGACCGCGAGGCCGGGCGTCCCGAGTCGGCCCGCCCGATCGAGACCCAGTTGCTCCACCAGAGTGGCGACGGGTGGCAGGCCTACAGTTACCGGTGGAACGACGCCGGCACCGATGCCGAACTGGTGCCCGCCGGCGGCGCGGTGCACGCATGGACCCTCCGCGATCCGCAGGAGCCGGGGGGTGTCCGGACCGAACCCTGGCGCTTCGCCTCTCGGGCCGAGTGCCTGCGCTGCCACAATCCGTGGGCCGGTCCGCCGCTGGGATTCAACTTCGAGCAACTGCTGGGCAAGTCCGATGCGGGAGAAGCCGGCCGACTGGCTTCGCTCGGAGTGATCGAGATCCACGACGACCTGGCCCCGATCGCACGCCTGCGAGCCCCTGCCGACGAGACGGCCGACCTCGAATCGCGGGCACGCTCATGGCTGCACGCCAACTGCGCCCATTGCCACCGGTGGGGAGCCGGCGGGGCGGTGCCGCTCTTCCTCAACCACGATCGCCCCTTGGCCGACAGCCGCCTGCTCGACGTTCCGCCAGGGCGGGGGAGCTTCGGGATGCCCGACGCCCGCGTCATCGCGCCCGGAGACCCGTGGCGCTCGGTCCTCCTCTACCGCATCAGCACCGAGGGCTCGGGCCGGATGCCCATCCAGGGTTCCCGCCGGGTCGATGAGGCCGGTGTGGCTTTGGTCCGGCGCTGGATCGAGAGCCTGCCTCCGTCGACGAACCCGGGCGTGGCGGTGCGGGCCGCCCGGCAGCGGATCTCTTCGTCGTCGACCGAGGCCCTGCCGCTGGATGAAACCGCCGGCGCGCTGGCCTACCTGGGCCGCGTGGCTCGTCCCGATGCGACCGTCGTCCAGCGGGCGATGCGTTCGACCCATGGTCCCACCCGCGACCTCTTCCAGCGCTTTGTGCCGGCCTCTCAACGGCGTCGTGTGCTCGGGGAAGGCTGGTCGGACACCGTTCTCGCCGGGCTGTCGGGCGACGTGGCCCGCGGGAGGTCGCTCTTCCTGGCCGACGCCGGTCCGCAATGCGGTCGTTGCCACCGCGCCGAGGGCTCCGGCCGGGCCTTCGGTCCCCCGCTGGACGGCATCGCCAGCCGCTACGACCGCTCGACGCTGCTCGATCACATCCGGTGGCCTTCGCGCCGCATCGCGCCGGAGTATGCCCTGCACCAGGTGGAAACCCGCGACGGACTCCAGCATGGGGGATTCCTGGTCTCCAAGGACGCCCGGACCCTGCGCCTGCTGGGCGAGGGAGGCTCGGCGGTCGACCTGCCGCTGGAGACGGTGGTCAGCGACGCGGTGTCGCCGGTGTCGGCGATGCCCGAGGGCCTGCTCGACGCGTTGACCGCCCAAGAGGTGGCCGACCTGCTGGCCTATCTGGGCAGCCTGAAAGCCTTGCCGAAATAGCCGGGCGGCTTCGCCCCGGGCTCAGCCCATGTCGGAAGTGAAATAGAGGATCCGGCTGCAACTCGGGCAGGCGACCAGCTCGTTCTGGGCCTTGGCCGAGACCACCGACTGGGTCGGCAGTTTCATGTGGCACCCGCCGCAGACCCCGCCGGCCACGCCGACGATCAGGTGGTCGCCCTTGGTCTTGAGGAGGCGGTCGTAGCGGCTCAGCACCGAGGGATCGTCGATGGCGGCGGCGGCCGTGGCCCGGGCCTCGGTCGCACTGGCCAGTTCGCCGGCCAAATGCTTCTCGCGCGAGGCCAGGTCGGCCAATTGCCGGTCGGTCTCGGCTTTCAGGGCCGCGTAGGCCGTGGTCGCGACGGCCACCTGCTTGGCTGCGGTTTCGCTGCGTTCCATCAATTCCAGCTGCTGGTCCTCCAGCTTGGAGATCTCGCGCTGGCTGGTCTCGATCTGGTGCTCGTAGGCCTTGTACTGGTCGTTGCTGCGCGTCTCGTTCTGCTGCGCGCGCACCTTGCCGATGCGGTCCTTCAGCGCGTCGGCGTCGAGCTCGAGCTTCTTCCGGTCGCTCTCGAGCTGCTGGGCCTGCTTCTTGATCGCGTCGAATTCGGCGGCCCCGGCCGCCGCCTTGCCCTGGATCGACTGCCGCTGGCCCGGCACGGCCGCGACCTCGGCCCGGACGCGGAGGAGACGGCGGTCGCGATCCTGGAGGATCAGCAGTTTTTCGATGATCGGGAGCATGGGTGGTCACGCTATCGACTCGCCCAGCCTCGGGCAAGGCCCCGAACCGGGCCGAGCCACGGAGGATTCCCAGTTGGGCGGGGTCATCCTGCGGTGGCACTGGCGCACGGCGAAGTAGGCGTTATCCTCAGGCCATGATGCGTTCTTATTCTTCGGTTTCCGTGTATCGGGGAGCGCTGGTGGCGGCATTGCTCTCGGTCTCCGCCCTCGCCAAAGACGCCGCCCCGAATCCGTCCAGCCCCGCCATCGATCTGGCCCGCCAACTCAACCAAGCCTTCGTCGAGGTGGCCGATGCGGCCTCCAAGTCGGTCGTGGTCATCAAGGTCAAGACCAAGGAAGACCGGGACGACGGCGAACTCAGCGGCAATCCGTTCTTCGAGCAATTGCCCGAGGAGCAGCGTCAGCAGTTCGAGCGGTTCTTCGAGCGGTTCCGCGGCCAGCAGCCCCGCCGCCAGCGCTCGCAGCCCGACCCGACGGACGCCGAAGGCAATCCGTTCTACAACGGCCGGGGCTCCGGCATGGTCATGCGCGAAGACGGTTATATTCTCACCAACAACCATGTCGTCGAAGACGCCGAGGCCATCCTGGTCGTCTTCAAAGACGGTCGTGAGGTGAAGGCCGAGGTGCGCGGCCGCGATCCCGAGTCCGACCTGGCGGTCATCCAATTGAGCGAGAAGGTGCCCGGTCTCGTCCCGGTGAAATTCGCCGATTCCGACAAGGTCAAGGTGGGCGAGTTCGCCATCGCCATCGGTGCCCCCTTCGACCTCGAATACAGCGTCACCTTCGGCCACGTCAGCGCCAAGGGACGGCAGGTCGAGGACATGCGTTCGCTCTCCGACCAGGATTTCATCCAGACCGACGCCAACATCAACGTGGGCAACTCCGGCGGTCCGCTGGTGAACATCAACGGCGAGGTCATGGGCGTGAACTCCATGATCCGCACCTCCATGGGCGTGGGCGTGGGCATCGGCTTCGCCATCCCGTCCAACCTGGCCCGCGAGATCGGCGACCGCCTCATCGAGGACGGTCGCTTCGTCCGCTCCTGGCTGGGCATCGGCATCGCCGACCTGCGTGAGTACCGCCGGTTCCGCGACATCGACACCAAGGCCAAAGACGGCGTCGTGGTCCGTTCCATCGAGCCCAACGGCCCGGCCTACGGCTCCGACCTCAAGCCGGCCGACGTGATCACCTCGGTCGACGGCAAGCCGGTGGCCACCACCCAGCAACTCCGCAGCCTCATCTCGCGCAAGAAGGCCGGCACCGAGGTCGTGCTCGATGTGTTCCGTCGCGACGAGAAGATCCGCATCAAGGTGAAGCCCGACGAGAAGCCCACCCGTGACACCATCGCCTCCAATCGCAAGTCCAAGTCGCCCAAAGAGGCCGCCGGCGTCATGGAGCTGGGCATGACCGTCAAGCCCCTGACCAAGGAACTGGCCAAGCAGTTCGAGGTCGAGGTGACCGGCGGGGTCATCGTCACCGAGGTGCAGCCCGGCTCCCTCGCCAGCCGCTACGACATCAAGCCCGGCGACATCATCACCGACATCAATCACGAGCCGGTCCGCAGCCCCAAGGAGTTCCAGGCCGAGGTGTCCAAGGCCAAGGGCAGGGTGCTGGTGAGCTTCATCCGCGACGGCACCCCGCAATTCGAGGTGCTGAAAGAGCGCTCGAAGTGACGGGGTGACCCGTTGCCCGGGCCATTGGCTCCCGGCGGATGGTTCGATTCCAAACCCAGGCCCGGATTTCTCTCGCGAGGAGTCCGGGCCTGTTGGTTTTGGAGGCGGTTCCCGTTCAGGCACCCGGTGCAGACCGTGGCTCCCGGGGCCTGGAAACCCGACTCACGATTGCCCGCGCACGATGGCCACCACCGACCGTTCCGGGTCCAGGTAGCGCTGGGCCGCAGCGCGGATGTCGGCCGCCGTCACCGATTCGAAGCGCTGGGTCTCGCTCTCGAAGTGCGAGAAGCCCAGGCCGTACAGCTCATCGAGCGCGGAGCTCATGGCGAAGCCCCCGAGGTCCTGCCGCCCGATCTTGCGTTGACCGATGATCTTGGCCTTGGCCCTTGCCAGTTCCTCGTCGCTCAGCCCCTCGGTCCGGAGGATCTCGGCCTGGGCCCGCAACTCCTTCTCGACCAGATCAACCTTGTCGGGCGCGGTTCCGCAGTAGAAGGCGAAGTAGCCCGGGGTCTGGCCTGTGAGCAGGCTCGCCCCGACATAGTAGGCCAGTCCCAGTTCATCGCGGATGCGCATGAACAGCCGCGAGCCCATGTCGCTGCAAGCCTCCTGGAGGAGCTCCAGAGCAAAGCGGTCGGGCGAGGTCAGGCTCGTTCCCGGGAAGCCCAGGGCCAGCACGGCCTGTTCCTTCTCCCGCGATTCCTCGGAGCGCGGTGCCCGCTCCACCGGCACAGGCGTTGGCAAGGCCGGCCGCGGTTGGTCTTTCCACCCGGCGAGGTGCGCCTCGAGCAACGCCCGGAGCTCCTCCGGGTCGACATCACCGAACACGGCCAGCACCGCATTGCCCGGGACCGTCCATCGCGCATGGAAGTCGCGCAGATCGGCCTGGCTCAGGCTGCGGATCACCGATTCCTGGCCCAGCGAGTCGAGCCCGTAGCCCTGTTCGCCGAAAAGCCCGCGCCGCATCGCCTTGAACGCACATTGCAGCAATTGATCGCGCTGGCCGCGGATGGCCGCCAATTGCGCCTCGCGTTCGCGCTCGAGCGCGGCCTCGGGGAAGGTGGGTTTGAGCAGGATCTCGGTGAACAGCTCAAGCCCCTGCTTGAGGTCTTCGCGCATCACCTCGCCGCTCAGGCCGAAGGTGTTGTTGCCCGCGTAGGCCTCGATGCTGCCACCGAGGCTCTCGATCTCATGGGCGATGGCTTCGGCCGAGCGGGTGGGCGTGCCCTTGATGAACAGCCGCGAGAGCATCGAGGTGATCCCAGAATTCGCGGCGGTTTCCACCCGCAAGCCACCTTCGAAGACCGCCCGCAACTCCACGAAGGGCAGCCGGTGGTCTTCTTTGACCAGCACCCGCAGCCCGTTGGAGAGCGTCAGCTTCACGATGGGATGGCTGGCCACCTTCGCCACCTGGAACTCCTTCGGGGCTCCGGCCTCCTTGGGCAGCAGGGCGAACACGGTGCGGTTGTCGTCGCGCAGGTAGGTCTGCACCACGCGCATCAAGTCGGCCGGTGTCACGGCACGCACCGCCGCGAGGTAGCGTTCCGAGAAATGCAGGTCCTGGGTGGCGATCCAATTGCCGCCGAGGTCCTGGGCCTGGCCCTCCATGGTCTTGCGGGACGACAGGGTGCCGACCGTGAATTGCTTCACCGCCTTGGCCAGCTCGGCGGCCGAAACCGGCTCTCTGCCCATGCGCGCCACCTCCCGGAGGATCGCCGTCTGCGCCTCGGGGAATTTCGCACCGTCGCAGACCCCGCTCACGCCGAAGAGCCCGCTCAGGCCCGGCGTGTAGATCCACGCGCTCACCGAGTGCGTCAGGGAGGTGCGCTCGCGGACCGCCTGGTACAGTCGTGAACTGCGGCCGCCGCCCAGCAGCGTGGAAAGCACGTCGAGCACCGGCACGTCCGGGTGGGTCAGGTCGGGGATGTGCCACCCCAGGTGGAAGTGCGCGTGCTCGACCGGGGCCAACTCAAGCTCCTCGCGGGGCGACATCTGCCGGGGTTCCGGCAGCAGATAGTTCACCGGAATGGTTCGCGCCTGGGTACCGGCATAGGCCTTGCGCACCTGTTCGATGACCGCATCGGCCTGGACGTTGCCCACCACCACCAGGAAGCAGTTGTTCGGGGCGTAGTGGGCCCGGTAATAGGCCAGCAGGTCGTCGCGGGTGAGGCGGTTGAAGAGGTCGAGCAGGCCGATGACCGGGTAGCGGTAGGGACTCTTGGTGTAGGCCGCCGAGAAGAGGCCCTTGCTGGAGCGGCGTCCCGGGTCGTCTTCGCCCATGTCCATCTCGCGGCGGATCACGTCGAGTTCCTTCTCGAGTTCATCGGCCGGCAACGTGGCGTTCTGGAAGATGTCGCAGAGGATGTCGATCGCGGTGGTGGCGCCCGAATCGGGCACATTGATCCAGTACACCGTGCGGTCGAAGCTCGTGTAGGCATTCATGTACCCGCCGGCGGCCTGCACCTCCTGGTCGATGCGTCCGGCGCCGCGGGTGCTGGTGCCCTTGAAGAGCATGTGCTCGAGCACGTGCGAGATGCCTGCTCCGAGCCATTGGCCTTCGTGGATGCTCCCGGCGCGGGCCCACGCCTGCACGCTCACCACCGGGGCCGAGGCGTCTTCGCGGATGATCAGTTCCAGCCCGTTCTCGAACCGATGCACCCGCACTCCCGAGGGAATCTGGGGCAGGCAGGCGATCTCCGTGTCGTGCGGCAGTGAATGCATGGGAGCGCGATTGTCGGCCCGCCTCGCCGCGAGGCAAGCCCGCC
>CAYLTF010000142.1:0-7591 GCA_964386625.1 uncultured Akkermansia sp.
CCCCTCAAGGAGGCCGCCCTCGACCTCGAGTCGGCCCGACCCGGCCTCGGGTGCGAGGTCTCCACCGCCGCCGAGTACCTTTCAGGAATGCGCAAGCCTTGCGGAACCCACGAAGCCGAGATGGCTGAGGCGCTCGGGCGGCGGACGGCGGATCGGGTCGCCGGAGACGAAGTCCCGTATCAACGACGCCTCGGCCTGCCCGGCCTGCTGTTCGCCGGCGGGGTGCTGGCGGGTCTGGTGGGCTTCCTGATCGTGGCCCCTCAGTCGGGGACCGCCCTGCTGCGCACGCTGGCCCCGTGGTCGACGGCCCGGTTCACCGGCCTTTCGGTCGAACCGGCCGGGGGCGAATTCCCTGTCGGCCACCGCCTGACCGTGACCCACCGAGTCTCGGGCCGCATTCCCCGCTCAGTGGAGTTCGAGTGGAAGCCCGACGGCGACGACCGCTGGCAGCGGCTCTCGATTCCGGTGGTCTCCAACTCGGTCGCGGTGCATGTCCTGACCGTGGGCACCTCGGGCCGGTTCCGCGCCCGGGCCGGCGACTCGGTCTCGCCCGACTATCCTCTGGTGGCCTACGTGCCCCCCGAGGTGGCACGACTCTCGGTGCGCCTGATCCCGCCGGCCTACTCGGGCCTGCCGGAGCTGCGACAATCCACCGCACCCATCACCGCCCTGCGCGGCACCCGGGCCCTGGTGGAGCTGTCAGGCAACGTCCCGCTGGGCCGGGCCGAACTGCGGCTGACCAACGGCGTGGTCGTGGCCCTGAAGACCCCGGGTTCGAACCTCTGGCAGGGCGAGCTGACCGTCTCGGCCGATGCCGAGTATTCCCTGGTCATCGCCGATCAACACGGTCGGCCGTCCATCGGCAACGCCACACGGCATCCGATCCGGGCCCTCCCGGACCTGCCGCCCAAGGTCGACATCACCGAGCCCGGGGAGGACATCCGCGCCGACCCGGACGAGGTCGTCCCCTTGAAGATCGCCGCCTCGGACGACTTCGGGCTCGAGTCGCTCACCCTCGTCTACCATGTGCTCGGAGGGCCCGAGCAACGACTGGAGGTGCGCGACCGCCACACCAAGGACGGTCAGACCCTGGGCGCGGCGGTCCTGAGGCTCAAGGACCTGCGACTCAAGCCTTACGATGTGGTCTCGTATTTCGCGGAGGCCCGCGACAACAACACCCTCGACGGGCCCGGGATCGGCCGTTCGCCGACCTACTTCATCGAGCTCACCGACCGCTCCGGACCTCCGCCGTCCAAACGCAAGGGCCAACCGCAGCAGCGCCTGAACCTCATCGCCATCCAGAAGGGGATCCTCGCCGACACCACGGGCACCCGGACCAACGCCCCCGCCAAGGCCTTCGACGACCTCTCCCGGCGGCAGCGCGAGGCGCGGGAGTTCACCGCCCGCTACCAGCAACGGCTGGAATCGATGAACGCGCCCAAGGCCGCCCAGTTCGCCCTCGACGAAGCCTTGGAGGGCATGGACGACGCGGCGCGTGCGCTGGATCGTCGGGCACCCTCGACGGCTTTGCCCGCCGAGGAGAAGGCGCTGGCGGCCCTCTACCGGGCCATCCAGGCGATGCCGCAGCTCAAGAACCTGCCGACCGACCCCGACCTGGCGCTGAAGCCGCCGGAGGACTCGCCGCCGGAACCCCAGCCACCACAGATCGTGCTGGAGGCCATCGACAAGAAACCGAAGCCGCCGGCCAATGCAGCCGAGCTCGAGAAGGCCCTGGAAGAGGCGCAGGCCCTCGCCAAGGCCCAGTCCGAGCTGGCCGATCGGATGGACGCATCCGATCCGGGCCGGGGCAAGCCACAGCCGCCGGGCAAGACCCCGGAGGGAAAACCCGACCCGAAACCCGATGAGAAGGGAGCGGGCTCCCCCGGGGATCCGAAGAGCCCGGGCAAACCGGACGGAAAACCCGGTGAGCCCGGAAAACCCGGCCCGTCTCCCGCAGGCCCCCCGAGCCCTGGCCAGGGTTCGGAGCCGGGAAGCGCCCCAGGCGGACCCGCCGGCCCACGGCCTGCCGACGCTCGGGCCTTGGCCGGGCAGCAGCAGCGATTGCAAGACCAGGCCCGCCGCCTGGCCGAGAAGATCGCCCGCATGAACAGCCCGGAAGCCCGCGAAGCCCAGGCCGCGGCCAAGCGGCTCGAGGCGGCGGCCCAGCAGATGTCCCAGGCGGCCGAGGCCTTGGGCGAGGGTCGCGGCGAAGCCGCCGGCACCAGCGGGAGTCTGGCGGCGGCCGGGACCCAGTCGGCAGCCGACCTCCTGGAACGGGCCCTGCGCCCGGGGGCGCAACGGACCGACGTGTCCGCCGAAGAGGCGCCCCGTCAGTTCGAGGAACAGATCGGCGAATACTTCCGCCGCCTCACCCGTGCCCAATAGTCCCGTGCCCAACACCCCCGAGCCCCAGTGCCCGCTTCCTCCGCCATGATGCAGTTCACCCGTTTGCCGGAGCCCCGGTGGTTGATCCTCGGCGGGATCGTCCTCCTGGGCCTGCTGGCCTTGAGCTACGGATTCGCCCGGGGCCGGTCGCGGCCGTGGGTCCGCACCCTCTGCGGTCTGCTCCGACTCACCGCCATCACCGGCCTGGTGCTCTGCCTGCTCGACCCCCAGTGGATCGAGAAGACCGTGCACCCCCGGCGGGCCCGCTTGGCGGTCCTGGTGGACACCTCCCGCAGCATGGCGACCACCGATGTGCCCGGCGGCCGTCTGGCCGCGGCGCGGGAATGGATCGCGCGTCACGTCGTGACCGCAAAACCCGGGACCGTGGATGTGCTGCCCCTGCGGTTCAGCGACACCCTGACCCCGGAGACCAACGGCGTGGCCTCGGCGGCGGAGGGACCCTCCACCGGGATCTCCCGCGCACTCGATTCGCTGCTCACGCTGCCCCCGGAAGAGCCCCTCACCGGGGTGCTGCTGGTGTCCGACGGCATCGAGACCGAAGGCCAGGATCCCGAGGCGGCCGCGCGCCGCCTGCGCCGCCATGGACTCCGGGTCCACACCCTCCTGAGCGGCACCACCAACGAGGTGCGGGATGTCCGGATCACCGGGCTCGAGGTCCGTCGGGCCGTGGCCGAGAAGGCACCCACGCGGGTCTCGGTCGACTTGCGTTCCCCCGGGTTCGCCGGGAAGTCCGTCACGGTGCAGGTCCGCAAAGACGGGCAGATCCTCGCGGCCAAGCCTCTCGATCTCAACGGAGACGCACAGCACCTCGACCTGGAATTCACGCCACGGCAGCGCGGATTCCAGGTGTACGAGGTGGCCGTCTCCACCAGTCCCGGCGAATGGCTCGCCTCCAACAACCAGCGACCCTTCGGCCTGGAGGTCGTCGATCCAACCCTGCGGGTCCTCTACATGGAGGGCACCCCGCAGAACAACCAGAGCCCGCAGCCCGAGTGGAAGTACCTGAAGGACGCCCTGCAAAGCGACCCGGGCATCCGGGTGACGACGCTCTACCGGCAGTTCGGGAACAACGGTCAGTACCTCAACACCGTCGACTCCGACCCCGAGACCGGCGAGCGCATCTACCCGGTGGAGCATCCCACGCAGGGTTTCCCGAAGACCCTGCAAGGCCTGCTCGACTACGACGTGGTGATCCACAGCGACATCCGGCGGGATTCGTTCAGCCCGCTGCAGCTCACCAACATGGCCCGGCTGGTGGAGGAGTTCGGCGGCGGATTCCTGATGATCGGCGGCAACTCGGCCTTCGGGCGGGGCGGCTACCACCAGACGCTGCTCGACCGCATCATCCCGGTGGCCATGGAGGGGGCCTTCGATTCCTCCAAGGAAGACTTCCAGCCCAAGGTCCCGCGCGCGGCATGGAGCCACCCCATTGTGGCCATCGGGACCGACGCCGAGGAGACCCGACGGATCTGGACCGAGAAGTTCCCCACCCTGCACGGCATCAACCGCATGGAACGCGCCAAACCGGGCGCACAGGTGCTGGCCTACGCCGACAACGCGCCGCAGGGCTTCGAGGGCGATGTGCTGCTGGCCGTGCAGGAGGTAGGCCGGGGCCGCACCATGGCCTTCACCTCCGACACGACGCGGTCGTGGGGGGCCGACTTCGAGACCCTCTGGGGCGAGGCCCGTAATCCCAAGTGGCCGGTCACCGAGGACAATTGCGACTCGCGCTACTACCGGCGCTTCTGGGTCAACGCCATCCGATGGCTGGCCGCCGGACGCGGCAGCCGCACCAATCCGCCGGTCCTGCTGGACTTGTCGGCCTCCTACGTCACCCCGGGGGCGACGGCGACGGCCTCGGTCCGGGTGCACGACCGGGCCCAGCGCGAGGTCACCGATGCCGAGGTGACCCTCTTCGCCGGATCCGGCACCTCCAGCAACGCCATCGGGGTCGCGCGGTACGACCCGGCGCGCCGGGCCTACGTGGCCCCCGTCACGCTCCGGCGCCCGGGGACCTTCGTGATCGGCGCCGTGGCCCGGCGCGGCGACGAATCGCTCGGCGTGGATCGTCAATTGCTGGTGGCCGAGACGGTCGATCCCGAGCTGGCCGACCTGCAGGCCCGCCCCCCGGTGATGGAGGCCGTGGCCCGGGCCGGCGAAGGATCGGCGCACCGGATCGCGGACACCGATCCCCGGGGACTCGAGGGGCTCTGGAAGGAATTGCCCCGACCCTGGGTCGAATTCCACCGCAAACCCCTCTGGGACCGCCCGGTCTTCCTGGCCTTGCTGCTGGGACTCTTGGTGCTGGAATGGTCGCTCCGTCGCTGGAAAGGATTGGCCTGATTCGTGATGCCGGAACCTTCGCTCCATCGGATCCCGGGCCACCCATCCCGGCGCTTCCCGTCCTTCGGATGGGCGTTCTTCGGGATGGTCGTCTGGTGCCGGATCCTGATGGCGGCCGCGGATCCGCCGGAGTTCCGCGACGACTCACCGGGCGTGGCCGTGGCCCAGGTCGTCCGGGATGAGCCCTGGTCGATCCACGTGGTGCGCGTGGAGCGTTCGCGGCCCGGGCTGGGATTCTTCCCGTCGCTGGCGTTCCACGACCGCATCGGTCTGAACGCGCTTTCGGACCAGATCGCCCGGTTCCCCCGGTCGCTCGGGGTTCCCGTCGCCGCGATCAACGGGGATTTCTATTCCGTCGAGAACGACCCGATGCCCGGGGATCCCCGGGGCCTGTTCATCCAGCGAGGCGGTCTGGTGAGCGCCCCGATCGAGCGCGACTGCCTCTGGTTCGACCCTTCCGGGCGACCCCACATCGACACGGTGCGTTCGCGATTCACCGTGCGGGTAGGGGGTTCGGACCCGGTCGGCTTCGGCTTGAACGAGGACTTCGACGGATCGCGCCCGGTCGTGCTCACGCATGCGGCCTCCCAGGCCATCGAGTGGGATCCTCCCTCGGGCTGGATCCTGGTGCGCGAGGGCTCGCATCCGTGGTTGCCCCTGAAGGCCGGCCAGCGCGTGCGCGCCGTGGTGCAGGGCCCCGTGAAGAGTCACCGTCCACCGGGGAACCCAGACCACCTCCTCCTGCGGGCGGGTCCCGGGTTGCAGGAGCACCTGCGCCCCGGTGCCCCGGTGGTGCTCGACCTCCAGACCGAACCGTCGCTCGAGACGGCGGTGTCGGCCATCGGCGGTGGGCCCGGCCTGGTGCACCAGGGCAGGCCGACCGGCAAATCGGCGGTCCGCTCCTTCGAGCGCCACCCGCGTTCGGCCTTCGGATGGAACGACCGGCATTGCTTCCTGGCCGTGGTCGACGGGCGTCAGGCAGGTCTCTCCGTCGGGATGACCCTCGCGGAGCTCTCCGAGTTCCTCGTCGAGCTGGGCTGCACCGAGGCCATCAATCTCGACGGTGGTGGGTCCACCCAGTTGATGGTCGGCGACCGGATCCTCAACAGCCCATGCTACGGACGCGAGCGCGCCACCGCCACCAGCCTCCTGGTCGTGCGTTCCGCGGAGGTTCGCCCCGGAGGCGATGGCGACGCGCTCAGGCCGTCCCCGTCCCGGATCCCACCGGTCGACGAGGCACCCAGGACCTCGAGGCCCATGCCTGCGTCGGGCACTGCGTCGCCATGAGGCTCCGGCTCCTGATCCTCGGTCTGCTCCTGTCGGGCCTGGCGCTGCCGGGACTCGGCGAAGACAGCCATTCCACCCCGTCGCCTGCGGTGTCGACGGCCCGGCCGAAAGCCCGACTCAGCGAGGGGTTCCACTACCGCCAGGAGACCCTGCCCGAGGGACCTTGGTCGGTGCAGGTCGTCCGGATCCGCAGGGATCGGCACGACCTCGATTTGCACGTGCTGCTGGGCGGCCGCGGCGGCGACCATCTGGGGGTTGCGACCTTGTCGAGTCAGGCTTCGGCCTTTCCCCGCTCCCGGGGACTCCCCCTGGCCGCCCTGAACGGCGATTTCTTCGCCCGGCAGGGGCCCTGCCTCGGGGACCCCGAAGGCCTGTGCATCCGGGACGGGGAACTGATATCCGCGCCGAACGGCAAGAGCGCTTTCTGGATCGGGCCCGACCGCTCGCTCCATCTGGGCCCGGTGGTGTCGCTGCTCTCGATGATCACGCCCGAGGGCGCCTCCATCCCCATCGGGTTGAACGAGGAGCGTCAGGAACGCCCGGTGCTCTACACCCCGGCCCTGGGGACCCGCACGCCTTCGGCCAACGGCACCGAGTGCGTGCTGCTCGCTGAGCCGGGCGCCGATAGGCCCGTCCGACCGGGGCTGCGTTCCTCGTTCCGACTCGAATCCGTCCATTCCGGGGGCAACCTGCCGATTCCCGAACGCGGGGTGGTGCTCTCGTTGCCGGAGCGCTTCGAGCTTCCCGGCCCGATCCGGACCGGATCGGTCTGGACCCTCTCGACAGAGACCCGACCCGACCTGCGCGGGGTGTCCACGGCGCTCGGTGGCGGACCGGCCCTGCTCAAGGACGGCCAGCCCACGCAGTTCCAATCTTCCGATGCCCGTCATCCGCGTTCGGCCATCGGATGGAATTCCCACCACTTCTTCCTGGTCCAGGTGGATGGCCGTCAGCCAGGAGTGTCCGTGGGGATGTCTCTCTCGGAACTCGCAGCCCACATGGCCCGGATCGGCTGCACCGATGCGTTGAATCTGGACGGCGGCGGCTCCTCGACCTTGTGGGCCCGAGGCCAGGTCATGAACAACCCATGCGAAGGGGCCGAGCGCCCCATGGGCAACGCCCTCCTCATCACACTGCAACCCCGACCGTCCGGGCTCCCCGGCAACCCGCCTCGATGACATGGGGGTCCCACCGTTGGCCGGCGTCCTGTTCTTCACGGGCTCGGCCCTGGCACAGGGACACCACATCCAGGACCTCGGGCCGGGGATCGCCCTCGACATCAACCATTCCGGGAGGGTGGTCGGGATCTCCGGCGAGTTCGGTTTCCATTTCGACGGTGTCGCTTGGCAGTCGGTGACTCACCTGTCGACGCCCAACCCCTCAGCCCTTCCGATCCTCCGGCCCGGATTCCCGCCACCGGCAGTTCCCTCGTGGCGATCAACGATTCGGGCGAACGGGTCGGGACCGTCACCACCGCCACTGGGATCCTAGCCGTGATCCGGATCTCCGGAACCCACATGACGACGATCGACAACCGTCCCTCGACGATCCACCC
>CAYLTF010000143.1:0-7431 GCA_964386625.1 uncultured Akkermansia sp.
GCCAGAACAGGTCGCCGTCATCGGTGTTGGCCGCCGAGCTGGTCTGCAGCAGCGAAGCCGCGCCCGGACCGGAGGTCGCGATGAACAGGTCATAGATGATGGTGTACTGGTTGACCCGGGTGCCGCCGCCGTTGGGGGCGATGCCGTGGGTCATGACGTAACCGATCTTGTTGGACAGGTCGCCCGGCACCTTCATCACGCGGGCGTCACCGCCCGGGAGCGCCGGCAGACCGAGCTCGCTGGCCAGACCGAAGGCCGTGCCGGCCTTGGTCAGACCCTCGGCCCCGTCCAGGTATTCCAAGGCCTTGCCGACGGTGGCGCTCAGGTCGCCCTTGTCGAAGTCCCACTGGCCGGCCACGCGGGTGGAGGAGCCACCGGTCGCAACGATGCCGAACGACCAGTTGTTGGTCCGGGTCGCCGAGGCGGAGTCGGTGAAGCGCAGGCTCACCAGGTTGTTGGCCGTGGTGCGGGACGCGTTCGGATCATACTGCAACTCGATGCGGCTGCCGGTCTTGACCAGCTTCTGCGGGGTGACCGCGACGCCGTTGAAGTCGAGCTTCACGCCCGAGGTCGCCACCGTGGTGGTGCCGTCTTGGATCAGGGCGGTCACCGGGGCGGTGGAAGGCAGGCCGTCGGAACCAGGTCCCGGCGAGGCCTCGGCCACGTAGGGGCCGGAGGCGGACGCCGAAGTCGAGCCGGTGTAGGACGGGATGGCGCGCGTGTCGGCGGGATCGTTGACCAGGATGCGCTCGCCGGCCTCGTTGACCGTGTACCACTGCAGGTTCGCACCGCGGCCAGTCTGCCAGTAGATCAGTCGGAACGGATAGATGCCGGCGGCCGGGGCGTTGACCGCCCACTGGTTCTCGTTGCGCTGGTTGCTCTGGAACGCGCGGGAATTGCGCTCGAACTCACCCACCTTGGTCGCGAAGAAATCGCGGGGGTTGGTGCCGACGAACACCGAATAGGCGTCGTCATCGTTCACGTCAGTGCGGTCGGCACCCACGCTCACACCGAAGGTGGTGACACCGGCCGGAAGCTTCAGGAAACCGACGACCTCCACCGCGAAATTATTGCCGTGGGAGCCGTTGCCCGGGACGCCCGGAAACACGCTCGGAGCAAAGGAGGTGATGAGATTGCCCTCGATGTCGGTGACATCGACCGGGGCACCGTCGAGCTCGAAGTTGACGGTGTCGACCAGGGTGGCGCCCGCCGGGGAGGTCAGGGGGCCAGGGAACGACTCATCGGGAACGGCGACGCCGGCGGCGTCGACCAGGGTTCCGTTGATCTGGCGGAGAGCGCGGACGCCGTTGTTGGCCAGCGCAGGCTCGGCAGGCCCTTGCACGGCGCGAACGATGAAGCCCCGCTCGGTGGATCCCGAGACAGGAAGCTGGGCCGATGCGGGCAGGTTGTTCGTGGTTATTCCGGCCTGGAGGGACTGCAAAGCACCCAGGACCGCAAGAACCCGAAGGTTTTTCGGTATGTTCATGATTGATTGATGACGTCGAAAACCCCTCAGACCCGGGTCGGTGGACCGAGGCTCGGGATTCTCCCCATGTCACCGGATTTCCCCCGGATTGACAACGGTTTCCTACGAAGCAGTTTGCCAGCTTCAGGCGACGAGCTCGCGAATGACTCGGCTCTCTTCGACGCCGGTGAGGCGTTGGTCGAGGCCCTGGTGCCGGTAGGTGAACCGGCGGTGGTCGCGACCCAGGAGGTGCAAGACCGTGGCGTGGAAATCGCGGATGTGCACCGGGTTCTCGACGATGTTGTAGCTGAATTCGTCGGTGGTGCCGTACACCGTGCCGCCCTTGGCACCACCGCCGGCCATCCACATCGAGAAGCACCTGGGATGATGGTCGCGGCCGTAGTTCTCCTTCGAGAGGCCGCCTTGGCTGTAGATGGTCCGACCGAACTCGCCGCCCCAGATGATGAGCGTGTCGTCGAAGAGTCCCCGCTGCTTGAGGTCGGTGATCAGGCCGTAGCAGGCCTGGTCGATGTCCTTGCACTGCGAGGGCATGCGACCGCCGGTGTTGGAATGGTGGTCCCAGTTGTTGAGGTACACCTGCACGAAGCGCACGCCTCGCTCGACGAGTCGCCGGGCCAGGAGCGCGGTGTAGGCGAAGGAACCCGGCTTGCGGGCCTGGTCGCCATACAACTGGTAGGTCGACTCCGGTTCGCGGGCCACGGCCGTCAACTCGGGCACGCTGGACTGCATGCGGAAGGCCATCTCGAACTGCTGGATGCGGGTGTGCGTCTCGGGATCGCCCACCTCGCGGTGCGTGATCTCGTTGAGGCGGCGCAGGCCGTCGAGCTGGGCTCGCCGCAGCGTGTCGGGGATGCCCGGCGGGTTGTTGATGAAGAGGATCGGGTCGCCGGCGCTGCGGAACGAGACCCCGGAGTGTTCGCCCGGCAGGTAGCCGCTGGACCAGAGCCGCGCCGAGATGGCCTGGATCTGCTCCTTGTTGGTGGGCTCGGCCACGAGCACCACGAAGGCAGGGAGGTTCTGGTTCAGGCTGCCCAGCCCGTAGCTCACCCACGACCCGATGCACGGACGCCCCTGCACCTGGTTGCCGGTCTGCATGGCGCAGATGGCCGGCTCATGGTTGATGGCCTCGGTGTGCATCGAGCGGATGAGGCACAGGTCGTCGACCACCTTGCTGGTCCAGGGGAGCAGCTCGGTGTTCATCCAGAGGCCGTTGGAACCCACCTGGCTGAAGCGGAACTTCGACGGGGCGATGGGGAAGCGCGACTGGCCCGAGGTCATCGTGGTGAGGCGCTGGCCGTTGCGCACCGACTCGGGCAAGTCCTTGTCGTACCACTCCTGCATCTTGGGCTTGTGATCCCAGAGGTCCATCTGGGAGGGCCCGCCGACCATGTGCAGGTAGATGATGTGCTTGGCCTTGGCCGGGAACTGGCCGGCGCGCACCGGGTCGGACGCCACCGCCTCGGCCAGTCCTCGGGCGGACCCGCCGCCGAGCAGCGAGGCCAGCGCCGCGTGACCCATGAGGTTCCGGCCGCGGCCGAGGAAATGGCGGCGGTTCTCGAGCTGTCGGAATTCCTGGAAAAGGTTCATCGGGAGAAGGTCTCAGGGATCATTTGTTGAGGACGGCGTCGAGATTCATCAACTGGTTGGCCACGAGGGTCGTGGCCGCCAGGAGGGGCTCTCCGGCCGAGAGATCCGGCTTGGAATCACCGACGCGCACCAGGCGACCGGCGTCTTCAGGGTGCTGGCGGTAGAACGCCAGGGCCTGGGTGTAGCCCTCGCGGACCACCGCGGCCTCGGAGGCGTCGAGCGGGCGAGCCAGCAACCGGCGCGCGAGGAAGTCGATCACCCGGTCGGGCTGGTCGGGCCCGGAGTCCCGGAGGGCCCCGGAGGCGAGCACCCGGGCGGCCTCGACGAACTGCGGGTCGTTGAGCGTGGCCAACGCCTGCAGGGGCGTGTTGGTGCGCTCGCGGCGGACGCTGCAGGTCTCGCGGCTCGGGGCGTTGAAGAGGTCCATGAGGGCCGGCGGCGCGGCGCGTTTCCAGAAGGTGTAGAGCGATCGCCGGTAGAGGTTCTCCCCGGAATCCGGCACATACCGTTTGGTGTTGCTCTCGGGCATGGCCACGGCCTCCCACACGCCCTCGGGCTGGTAGGGCTTCACGCTGGCCCCACCGACCTTCTGGACGAGCAGGCCGCCGGCGGCGAGGGCCTGGTCGCGGACCATCTCGGCATCCATGCGGAAGCGCGGACCCCGGCTCAACAACCGGTTGCCCGGGTCCTTCTCCAGGGCTTCTTTCGTGGCCGTGGCCGATTGCCGGTAGGCGGCCGAGAGCACCATCTGGCGGAAGAGGCGCTTCACGTCCCACCCGTGCTCCATGAAGTCCACGGCCAACCAGTCGAGGAGGGCCTGGTTGGACGGCAGATCGCCCATGATGCCCAGGTCCTCGGAGGTGCGGACGATGCCCGCGCCGAAGACCTCCGACCAGAAGCGGTTGACGGTGACGCGGGCGGGCAGCGGATTCTCGGGCGACACCAGCCACTGGGCCAGGCCCAGCCGGTTGCCCGGCGCGCCGGCCGGCAGCGGGTTCAGCGCCTGGAACACGGCCGCCTGGACCTGGTCGCGCTTCTGGTCGTACTGGCCCCGGTTGAGCACGTAGGCCATGGGCTTGGAACCCGCCTTCTCGCGCTGCACATGGGTCACCGGGTACCGGCCGCGGATCTCGGAGCGCTCCTTCTCGAGGGCGGCGATGACCGACTGGGCCTGCTTCAGGGGCGGGAACTCCGCCTGGAAACCCGCCAGGAGACCGGCGCGCTCTTCCTTGGGCCAGTCCGCCGCCGGCTTGGCGAGGAGGGCGCGGAAGGCCTCGGGGGCCGCCCAGGCGCGGGCCTCGGGCGCGCTCAAGGCGCGGGAATGGATCCGCAGGTCCTGCACGGAGCTGCCGGCGAAGACATCCGACTCGTGACGTTGACCGAGCTTGAGCGGGACGGCGGTGCGGATCGTGCCGGTGACGGTGGAGGGCCCCTGCTCGAGGTCGGCCGCCACGCCATCGACATACAGGCGCACACCATCGGCCCGGCCCGTGCCATCGCTGGTCAGCAAGAGGTGCTGCCACTGGCCCTTCTTGGCCAACGCCTTGCGCGTGCGGACCTTGAGGGCGTTCTCAGGCCAGCGGTTCACCAAGTGGGTGCCGAAGGATCCGTTCTCGTACCACAGGTCCCAGCCCCGATAGGCCTGGGTGTTGTCCATGCGGGCCAGCAATGATCCGGTGGCCGCGGGTTTTTCAGGCACGAAGAACCAGCCACCGACCGAGAAGGGCTTGCCCAACTCGAAGTCGCCGGCATCGGCAACGGCGATCGTCTTGCCCGAATCGGTGCGCAGCGACGAGCCCAGCGGTCCGCCGGCCTTCCACTCGGGCTGGCCCGTGGCCTGCACCTGCTGGGCCCCGGAAGGAACGCTCGCGGACACCATGGTTCCCGAGCCCTCGTTGAGCGGGGCCTTGAAGGCCAGGTCGCGGCCCAGGGCGGCCTCGAGTTCCGAGAACTTCAATCCACCAGCCCAGCGATCAAAGGCGCCCTCGGCCTCCTTCTTGCGCTCCTCGACGGTCTTCTTGGCGGCGTCGATGGCCCCGGGCAGGGCCTCCCAGCGGGCCCGATCCTTGGCGTCGGTCACCACCACGATGCTGGGGTTGGAATCCTTGACGTTGCCGTCGAACGCGCCCTGCTCGGTGTTCCGGAAGAAGGCCGCCATGGAGTAGAAGTCCTTCTGGCTGACCGGGTCGAACTTGTGGTCGTGGCAGGCCGCACAGTTGGCGGTGAGCCCCAGCCAAACCCATGACGTGGTGGTCACCCGGTCGTTGGCATAGTTGGCGAGGTTCTCCTCCTCGATGGTGCCGCCCTCATTGGTGGTCATGTTGCACCGGTGGAACCCGGTGGCGATGTGCTGATCCTCGGTCGCCCCGGGCAGCAGGTCCCCGGCGATTTGCTCCACCGTGAAGCGGTCGAAGGGCAGGTTCCGGTTGAAGGCCCCGATGACCCAGTCGCGGTAGGGCCACATCTCGCGATAATTGTCGAAGTGCAGTCCGTGGGTGTCGGCGTAGCGGGCCGCGTCGAGCCAGTAGCGCGCGCGGTGCTCACCCCACTGCGGGGTGTCCATGAGGCGATCGACCCAGCGCTCGTAGGCGTCGGGGCGCGTATCGCGCACGAACTCCTCGACCCATTCGGGCCGGGGCGGCAGGCCCGTGAGGTCGAGGGCGGAGCGGCGCGCGAGGGTGCGGCGATCGGCCTCCGGGTTGGGCTTGAGACCCTTGGCCTCGAGGCCGGCCAAAACGAACGCATCGAGACCGCCCCGCACCCATGCGGCGTCTTTCACCGGCGGCAAGGGTGCCTTCTCGGGCTTGAGGAACGACCAATGCGGTTGCCAGTGGGCCCCCTCGAGGATCCACCGCTTCACGACCTCTTTCTGGGCCGCGGTGAGGTCTTTGTGGGCCTCGGGCGGCGGCATGACCTCGTCGGCGTCGGTGGTGATGAGGCGCTGCCAGAGGGGGCTCTTGTCGAGGTCACCGGGCACGACGGCCGGCCCGCGCTTGGCGGTGGCGGCGAAGAACCCCTCCTTCGTGTCGAGCCGGAGGCCGGCCTTGCGGGTGCCAGGATCGGGGCCATGGCAGTGGAAGCAGGCGTCGGACAGGATGGGCCGGATGTCGCGGTTGAAACCCACCGTCTCGGCGGCCTGGGCGGTGGTGCCAAGGAGGCCTCCGGACAGGAGCGCCGCCAGAATCCAGGCCGAGGCCGAGGCGGAGACCGGACCCGATCCCGGGCGGGTTCCCGCGGCGTGGACGACAGGGAGAGAGGGCTTCATGATGGTCTTGCCGAAACGATAAGCCTCAAGACGTCGCGGGGCCAGCGGCCATTCGACGGAGGACCCACCGGATCTGGCCACCCGGGAGCGCAAAATCCGGCGAGCGGTGGGGGAACCGCGGCGTGCATTGAACTCCGAGGGCGATCGGCCTAGACTTTTGGAAGTCGTCCCTTGGGCATGACAAACCACGGCTCGCCACAGCCGAGTCGCTCATGCGATGAGCGGTCCTACAGAGCGGATCAGCACATCCTTGAGTCCATCCCGTCCCTCTGTCGTGCACCGACGCCCATGAATTCATTCCTCGCGCTCCTTCGACTCTGGACCGGTTGCCTCGTGTGGATGCCCACCGACCCCGTGACACCGCCGGTCACACGCACCGAAAGGGATCCTCGGGCAGGTGAAGCCTCCACCGCCGGCAAACCCGACTCGGGAGACAAGCCCGGCGGGTTCAGAAGCGTTTCCGCCACCGAACGCGGGGTGAAAGCCGCGGCGGCCTTCGCGATCCAGGCCCACCAGCAGGCCCTCCGGGAGAAGCCGGCCGGCCCGGCTGGATCCGGAAGCCAGACCCCGCCCGCTCCCCGATTGGAACTGGTGCGGATCCTAGGGGCCGAGCAACAGGTGGTGGCCGGGTTGAACTACCGGCTGAAACTGCGAGTGACCCTGGACGGCGAGGAAAAGACCGCCGAGGCCCTGGTGTGGTGGCAGGCCTGGCGCAAGCCCGAGCCTTATCAATTGACCTCCTGGACCTGGAAGTGAGTCCTGTGCGGGCAGCGCAGGCTGTGGTTCAGGGCTTCTGCGGGAACGTCGCAGGATCGAAAGGCGGATGCGCCGGGTCGTGGACGGGGTTGCCAGTGGCGTCGATGAGCGTCGGGGTCACCAGGACGAACAGGCGGCTTACCTGATCTTGGGTGCCTTCCTTGCGGAAAAAACGGCCAACGAGCGGCAGATCTCCCAGGTGAACCACCTTGTCAACGAAGCGCACCCGGTTGGTGAGCACTCCCGCATCCATGAGCACACTTTGGCCATCCCAGATCCACTCCCGGCCCGAGGCGAGGTTGGTTCGGATCAGGGGTTCGGAGGCTCCGTTCGAAGC
>CAYLTF010000144.1:0-2270 GCA_964386625.1 uncultured Akkermansia sp.
CGAAGACCGCGGCGATCGCCTTTACGGTGGGTGATGTGGAGACGGCGGCGGAATCCTTGGTGGTGATGGCGACGTCATCGAACCCGAGCGTGGTCGCGGCCAACGGGATCGCGCTGGGCGGCAGCGGGGCCAACCGGACGATCACGCTGAGCCCGGTGGCCAACGCGAGCGGGACGAGCACGATCACGGTGACGGTGAGCGATGCGGGTGGGGTGAGCGCGACCCGATCGTTCGTGCTGACGGTGACGGCGGTGAACGACGTGCCGACGATCAGTGCGATTTCGGACCAGACGACGCTGGAGGACACGAAGACCGCAGCGATTGCCTTCGCGGTGGGTGATGTGGAGACGGCGGCGGAATCGTTGGTGGTGACGGCGACGTCATCGAACCCGGGCGTGGTTGCGGCCAACGGGATCGCGCTGGGCGGCAGCGGGGCCAACCGGACGATCACGCTGAGCCCGGTGGCCAACGCGAGCGGGACGAGCACGATCACGGTGACGGTGAGCGATGCGGGTGGGGTGCCGGCTTCGCGCTTGTTTCTCCTCTCAGTGGTCCCGGTCGCCGACACTCAGACACTCGAATTCTCCCTGCTCGATTCCGTGGCGTATGGGATCGGAAGTGTCCCGTTGAAGGCCACGGCGAGTTCCGGGTTGCCGGTGAAGTTCGAGGTCATGAGTGGTGTTGGGCTGATCTCTGGCGGCTCGTTGGTGATCCAAGGTGCAGGCTCGATTGTGGTTCGGGCAACCCAGCCGGGCGACGAGGTTTGGGAGCCGGCCCCATCGGTGGAGCGTACGCTGGTGGTCACCAAGAAGGCCCTTGAACTGAGGGTTTTGCCTGCCTCCCGGTCCTACGGTGCCGTCGCTCCGGCTTTCGGGTTCGAGGCGTTTGTCTCGCAGTTGGCCTCGGGCGACACGGTGGCGGACGTGATTGGCGGCAATGGGGCCGCGAGCGATCTGGTCTATCGGTTGGCCGGCACGACGGTGGGTTCTCCGGTGGGGGTGTATGCCTCGGAGATCGGGGTCGATCCGGCGAGCATCGACGGCTCGAAGGCGGCCAACTATGCGATCGCGGTGGTGGCGGGCGATCTGACGATCACCCCGGCGGCCCTGACGATCGCCTTGGATGCCGGGAGCTTGGCGCAGTCTTTCACGGGCACCCCGCGCAGCGTGAGTTGGACCACTCAACCGGCCGGAGTGGCGGTCAAGGTGACCTACAATGGTTCGCCGAACCCGCCGGTGGTGGCCGGCACCTATGCGGTGGTGATCCAATCGACCGATGCCAACTACGTGGGGCAGGTCAACGGGGTGTTGGTGATCCGCTCGACGCTCGAGTCCCTGAAGTTGGAGTCGTTCCTGGTCGCGTCCGGGTTGATGCCTGTGACAGGGGGTGAGGGGCGTTACCTCTTGGAAGCGAGCCTGGGCCAGAGCTTTGCCGGAGCGGTGCCGGTGGTGACGGGGATCCAGGTGGAGGCGGGTTTCTGGTTCACGGGCCGCTTGAGCGAGGTGCTCGACCCGGCGGGAGTGCTGGTTCCGTCGGCCGAGGTCGCGGCCAAGGGCATCGTCGTGTTGGCGACGGGCTCGTCAGGCTCGTCGGTGGATTCAAGCCAGGCGGCGAGGGTGCGGGAACCGCAGATCGCCTCGGGCCTCCGTCTTCCGGAGGCGCGGCTGACGGTGTCGCCGTCGCCGGAGTCGCTGCGGGTGCGGATCCAGGTGTCTGGCATTTCCGGTGCGCACTGGAAGGTGCAGTACCTGGACGGGCTGCGCTCGGGTGCCTGGCAGGATGCGGGACTTCTTCGATTGGATTCCGAAGGCATGGGCGTCATCGAGACGGACGCCGTCGAGGATTCCGCAATGCGCTTCTACCGGCTCGTACAACCATGAGTGGTTCCATCACTGGCGGTCTTTGCACCCTGAGGTCGGGTGTCAGCGGAGTCGGGCAGCAACCGGAAGCGGTCCAGTCGAGGGGCGGGCGTCGGAGGCGAGCGGCCTGGCTCATGCGCGCGCTGGGCCTGCTGATGTTGGGAGCGTCCCACCTGATCGGCTGGGCCGACAACTTTCCCTACGCCCAAGGTGCCAACGGGTCCGGCCAGGTGGGCAATGGTTCCTCGAGCGATGCGACGCAACCGGTGTCGATCACCCCGACGGATCTGCCCAAGACTTTCCAGTTCACAGCCCTGTCGGCCGGTATCGGCGCGCACAGCGTGGGTGTGGGCAATGACGGCAAGGTGTACGGGTGGGGAGCCAATGGCAGCGGACAGCTGGGCGACGGGA
>CAYLTF010000144.1:2370-7352 GCA_964386625.1 uncultured Akkermansia sp.
GCGCGCAACGCGGCAGGCACAGGCACGGGCACCCTGACGGTGCAGTTGGGCAAGAAGGAGTTGTCGGTGAGCGGATTGACCGCGGCCTCGAAGGAGTACGACGGCACGACAGTGGCGACCGTGAGTGGCACACCGGTGCTGGCGGGCATCGTGGGCACCGACGCGGTGAGCCTGGGCGGCAGCCCCGTGGGAGTCTTTTCCGACAAGTCGGTGGGCACTGGCAAGACGGTGACAGTCAGCGGCTACAGCCTGGTGGGCGATCAGGCCGACCGGTACCGCCTGGGCGATGTGAGCACCAGCGGCTCGATCACGGCCAAGACGGTGACGGTGAGCGGGTTCGACCTGGTGAGGAAGGCCTACGACGGGACGCGAGCGGCAGTGCTGACGGGGACTTCAAGGCTTGCCGGAGTGGTCCCCGGAGACGATGCGGTGCTGGGTGGCAGTCCTGCGGCGAGTTTCGACACGGCGGCGGTGGGTACGGGCAAGGTGGTGAGCGTGAGCGGACTGGCGATGGTGGGAGCCGACGCCGGGAACTACGTGTTCGGAGCGGTGACCCTGGCCGGACAGATCGACCCGAAGGGGTTGGAAGTCAGCGGATTGACGGCCCAGGGCCGGGTGTACGACGGGACCCTGACGGTGGGGGTGAGCGGGACGGGCACGGTGAGCGGACTCCTGGCGGGCGAGAGTGCCACGCTGGCGGGAACGCCCGTGGGACAACTGACGACGGCGGGGGTGGGGACGAACAAGCCCGTGAGCGTGAGCGGGCTGAGCCTGAGCGGGACGCACGCGGGCAACTACCAGGTGGTGGCACCGACCTTGAGCGCGACGATCACGCCGAAGGCGGTGAGCGTGAGCGGGTTGTCGGTGGTGAACCGTGAGTTCAACGGAGGGCTGGTGGCGCCGATCAGCGGGACGCCGGTGCTGGTGGGCGTGGTGGGATCGGATGCGGTGAGCGTGAGCGGAACGCCAGTCGGCCGGTACGCGACGGCGGAGGTGGGGGTGAACAAGCCGGTGAGCGTGAGCGGACTGAGCCTGAGCGGAGCCCAAGCCGGGAACTACCAGCTGAGTGCCTTGAGCCTGCTCGGGACGATCGAGCCGCAGAACCTGACGCGGACGGAGGTGACGATCCGGGGCCTGACAGTGACGAGCCGGGTGTATGACGGGACGACGGTGGCGGAGTTGGCCGGCACGGCGGAACTGGTGGGAGTGGCCGCTGGGGACGTGGTCACCCTGGGAGGGGAGCCCGAGGCGAACTTCCAGAGCGCGGCGGCGGGCGCTGGCAAGACGGTGACGGTGGGCGGATACCTGCTGGAAGGAGCCGACGCCGGGAAGTACCGGCTGACGCAGCCGACGCTGACGGGGACGATCCAGACGAGGCCGGTGCAGGTGGGAGGGATTTCTGCGGAGTCGAAGGGATACGACGGGAACCGGACGGCGAGGCTGAACGGGAGCCCGGTGCTGATGGGGGTCTTGAGCGGCGAGACGGTGACCTTGAGCGGAACGGCGAGCGGACAGTTCGCCAGCGCGGACGCCGGACAAGGCCAGGCGGTGAGCGTGAGCGGGCTGAGCCTCAGTGGCAGCGGTGCCGGGAACTACCGGCTGGAGGCCCCGTCGTTGAAGGCGTCGATCTGGACGGACGTGAGCGGCGTGAGGATCGAGGTGGGCTATGGTTTTGGAGCCAATGCGCAAGGGCAGGTGGGCGACGGGAGGAGCGGCGATGTGACGAGCCCGGCACTGGTGCAGTCCGGGGCGCGAGCCTCGGGTGACCGGTGGCTGGCGGTGTTCGCTGGCGGCGCGCACAGCGTGGCCTTGGGCAGCGACGGCAAGGTGTACGGGTGGGGAGCCAATGGCAGCGGACAGCTGGGCGACGGGACGACGAGCGACCGGAGCCGTGCGGTGGCGGTGCAGGCGGGGCAGATCCCTGCGGGCGTGAGCCTGCAGCAGCTCAGCGCCGGGGGCACCCACACGCTGGGCCTGGGCAGCGACGGCAACGTGTACGCCTGGGGAGCCAACGACCACGGACAGCTGGGCGACGGGACGACGACGTCGCGGACGAGCCCGGTGGCGGTGGCGACGGGAGGGATCCCGGCCGGTGTGACGATCACCGAAGTGCGTGCGGGAAGAGACCACAGCCTGGCGCTGGGCAGCGATGGCAAGGTGTACGCATGGGGCCGGAACAGCTCCGGGCAGCTGGGCGACGGCACGACCGACTCGCGGAGCCTGCCGGTGGCGGTGGTGGTGGGATCGGTGAGGTACAGCACGCTGGCGGCGGGCCGGTTCCACAGCCTGGGATTGGCGACCGACGGGAAGGTGTACGGATGGGGCGGCAACGGCTTTGGGCAGCTGGGCGACGGGACGACCGAAGCCCGGCTGGAGCCGGTGTGGTCGAGTGGCCTGAGCGTGGGAGCCAAGGGCCTGAGCGCCGGCTGGGTGCACAGCGTGGCCCTGGGCGTCGACGGCAAGGCCTACAGCTGGGGCGGCAACACCTACGGCCAGCTGGGCGACGGCACGGTGGTCGAGCAGTCGGTGGCGGTGGCGGTGGTGGGAGTGAGCGGGAACCTGAAGTCGGTGAGCGCCGGCGGGGAGTACAGCCTGGGCTTGGGTGACGACGGGGTGGTGTATGCGTGGGGCGCCAACGAGTCCGGCCAGTTGGGCGACGGGACGAAGGCGAGCCGGCGGAGCGCGGTGGCTGGGTTGCGCGGGGAGATCCGCAACGGGTTGGTGGTGGGGAGCGTGAGCGCAGGGGGTCAGCACGCAGTGATCTTGGCCAACGGCGAACCGGCCCTGGAGCCGCCGACGGTGTCGGCGGGAAGCCTGAGCGGGACGTACGGGAGCGCGGTGAGCGGGCAGATCGAGGCCGTGGGACGTTCGATCGTGGAGTACGGCGCGGTGGGATTGCCCGAGGGGCTGGTGCTGGACACGACGACGGGAGCGATCAGCGGCACGGCCGGCCAGGTGGGAACCTTCTCGGTGACGGTGAGCGCGCGCAACGCGGCAGGCACAGGCACGGGCACCCTGACGGTGCAGTTGGGCAAGAGGACGCTGTCGGTGAGCGGACTGAGCGTGGCGGCCAAGGAGTACGACGGCACGACGCTGGCGACCGTGGGAGGCACGCCGGTGCTCGAGGGCATCGTGGGCACCGACTCGGTGAGCCTGGGCGGACGCACCGTGGGCCAGTTCGTCGACGCTGCGGCCGGTGCCGGCAAGACGGTGGTCGTCTCCGGGTACTCGCTCACCGGCGCCAAGGCGGGCAACTATTCGCTGCCCACCAGCCTCTCCCTGACCGCCGACATCCTCACCCGACCCGTCTCCCTGTCGGCCATCGCGGCCGTCTCCAAGGATTATGACGGCACCACCTCGGCACAGCTCTCCGGCCTGGACTCCTGGGTCAACCGGATCGCTGGCGATTCCCTCGTGGCCGACGTGGTCTCCGCCCGCTTCGCCCAGAGCTCGGTCGGGACGGCCCTGGCGGTGAACGCCACCCTCCAGTTGTCCGGGGCCTCCTCCGCCAACTACCGCGTGATCCAACCCACGGGCCTCCGCGCCGACATCCGCCCGGCCCCGGTGGTCATCCTCCTGGCCGGCACCCTCCGGACCTACACCGGATCGGGACAACCGGTCCTGCCCGTGACGATCCCCGAGGGCGTGCCCGTCTCGCTGACCTACGACGGCAAGACCAACCTGCCGGTCGCGGCCGGCACCTACGCCGTCGCCGCCCGCGCCTCCAGCGAGAACTACCTGGGTGTGCTGTCGGGAACCCTGGAGATCCAGCCCAAGACCATCACCGGCGTGGTCACCGTGCAGAACAAGACCTTCGACGGCTCGACCCTGGCGACGATCAGTTCACGGCGATTGGACGGAGTCGTCACCGGTGACACGGTGGAACTGCAACTCACCGAGGCCCGATTCACCGACCCCCTGATGGGCACCAACAAGACGCTCATCCCCATCGGATCGACCCTCGCCGGAAGCTCCGCGGCCAACTACCGCCTGGGCGGCGTGTCGGTGGTGCCCGCGGCCATCCTCAACAACCCGCCGGTGTTTGATCCGTTCCCGAGGATGGTCGCCGTCGAGGCCAAGACGCTCCAGCAACTCATCACCGCCACCGACAACGACCTGCCCCAGCAGACCCTCACCTACCGGCTCCTCGAGGCCCCCAACGGGGTGACCCTGACGGTGGGCGGACTGCTCCAGTGGACACCGAAGCGCACCGACCTCGTGGGCGAATACCCCATCCTGGTCGAGGTCACCGACGGCCTCGCCCCAGTCCAGAAACGCGGGACCATCACCGTCGCCAGCACCGGGGCCGACCCGATCGTCATCCCGGTGGCGGACCTGACCGTGACCGAGAACACCCAAGCCCGTGGCCAGTTGACCACACCCGATCCCGACCTGAAGGGAACCCTCACCTGGTCGCTGATCCAGGGACCGTCCGGGTTCACGGTCAACCCGTCCGGCCAGTGGACCTGGCAACCGGGCGAACGCTTCGGCGGGACCCGATGGACCCTCATCGCCGAGGCCACCGACGGCCGATTGATCAGTCGGATCGCCTTCAAGATCCAAGTCACCGAAGACAACCAATCCCCGGTGTGGCTGGTGAACCAGCCCCCCGTCTGGACCGAGGGCCAGGAGACGGCCTGGCAATTGGCCGCCAGCGACGCCGAGGACCCCGTCCAGATGCTGTCCTACCGACTGGTGGAGGGCCCGAGCGGGTTGACCGTCAACACCAACGGCCTGGTGCGCTGGACCCCCACCGAAGCCCAGGGCCCCAGCACCCACCGCCTGCGCGTCGCCGTGGGCGACGGAGTGGTGGCGGTCACCAATCTGTTCGAGATCCGGGTCCTGGAACTCAACCAGCCGCCGGTGTGGACCGGCGATGCCAGCGTCACCATCCAAGAAGGCGAGGCCTTCGAGCGCACACTCACCGCCACCGACCCCGACCTCCCCGCCCAGACCCTCACCTATCGGCTGCTCTCCGGTCC
>CAYLTF010000145.1:0-7307 GCA_964386625.1 uncultured Akkermansia sp.
GGAAGATCGTGGGCCCGATGACGGGGAACACCGCCGAGACGCCGCAGACCAGCGGGACGGGACGCCAGCGGAAGCGGGCGATCTCGTAGGCGGCGTAGAGGTTGACCAGATAGAGGGCTCCCAGGAGCATCAAGCCATTGGGGGAGGTCAGCGCGGCGTAGACGCCTTTGCCGGCGATGTCGGCCGGGGGGCGGGCCACGCGCTCGGGCTGGCGCACGTCGATCTTGCGGGCCTCGGCTCGGGCGATCTCCTCGGCGGGCGGCTCCAGCAGCGGCTCCACGAAACGGCCGGCACGCGGATGGCCCGCCAGCGATTTGAGCGTGGCCTCGTCGAGCTTGGCCCAGTCGACCCGGGGCGAGAACACCCCGGATTGCAGCCGGACGATCAGGCCGTCGGCGTCGGCGGCGGAGACTTCGCCCACGTAGACGTCACCGGTGATGGTGCGGAATTCTCCACCGACGAGCCGGGACATCAGGCAAAACAGCAACGTCCACCAACGAAGAAGGCGCATGATCCCCGTAGGGTGGCAAACCGGCCGGGCGGGTAAACCAAATTCCTCGGCCTCGATGCCGCCCCGCGTTCACTGCCCGTCCTGGGACTCGACCAGGTAGGCCTCGAACTCGTGGCGGACATAGGGCGGGATGCGGACCCGGAAACGGGCCATCTCGCCCGAGTAGTCCTGCTCGACCACCTGGGCCACCGAGTGGAGACGGCTCATGGCCTTCTGCTCATGGTGGGGGATTCGGATCTCCACGAACTGGCGGATGGGCTTCAGCATGGCGCCGAGTTCCGCGAAGAGCGTCTCGAACCCGAGCTTCTTGCGGGCGGAGACGGCCACCGCCTTGGGGAACTGCTGGCAGTACATGGTGGCCAGTTCGGCGGCACCCGGCTTGTCGATCTTGTTGAAGACCATCAGCGTGGGCTTCTCCTGGGCGCCGATCTCGGCCAGCACCGAGTTGACCGCGTCCATCTGCTGCGGGGCGTTCGGATGGCTGGTGTCGACCACGTGGATGAGCAGATCGGCCTCCACGACCTCCTCCAGGGTCGCCTTGAACGCCTCGACCAAGCCGTGCGGCAGCTTGCGGATGAAGCCCACCGTGTCGCTGAGGAGCACGTTCTGGTTGGAAGGCAGACGGAGCCGGCGGGTGGTGGGATCGAGGGTGGCGAAGAGCATGTCCTCGGCCATCACTTCCGCCCCCGTCAGGGCGTTCAGCAGGGTGGATTTGCCGGCGTTCGTGTAGCCCACGATGGAGGCCAGGGGCCACTGATGGCGCTGGCGTCCCTCGCGCTGGGTCGAGCGCTGCCGCCGCACGATGGTCAGCTCGGAGCGGATCTTCTCGATGCGCTCCTGGGTCTTGCGGCGATCCGCCTCGAGCTGCGATTCGCCCTCGCCGCCGATGGAACCGGTGGAACCGCGCTGGCGGGAAAGGTGGGTCCAGTAGCGGGTGAGCCGCGGCATGAGGTATTGCAGCTGGGCCAGCTCGACCTGGAGCTTGCCCTCCCGGGTGCGGGCGCGCTGGGCGAAGATGTCGAGGATCAACGCCGTGCGGTCGATGACCTTGGCCCCGAAGATCTCCTCGAGATTGCGGGCCTGGGCGCCCGAGAGCTCATCGTCGAACAGGATGGTGTCGGCGTTGGCCTCCTTGGCCGCCTTGGCGAATTCCTCGGCCTTGCCCGCCCCGATGAACGTGCCCGAATGGGGCGCCTCGAGCCGCTGGACCCCCTGGCCCACCACGGCGACCCCGGCGGTGGTGGCCAGTTCGCCCAATTCATCGAGGGAATCGGCGACGTCCCAGGCGGAGTGGTTCTTGAGTTCGACGCCGACCAGGAAGGCGCGTTCGGATTTCTTGTCCGCGGTTTCGATGAGGGCTTTCACAGGGGATGGCTCACGGTGGGGGGATCTTAGCAACGGACCGCATTTGCGGCCACACCCGGAATGCGTCCTGGGCGCGAAGTGCTTCCGGTGCAAAGACTTCGGCCTTGTTCGCCCCGCGGGGTGCGCCAAAGACTTTGGGCATGCACGTGCTGCTGGCGACCAGTGAGCTGAATCCCTACTCGAAGACCGGGGGTCTGGCCGACATGGTGTCGGCCCTGGCCGTGGCCTTGGCGAAGCCCGGCACCGGATCCGGGTTGCGGGTGTCGGTCGTCACGCCGCTCTACCGGGGGATGGCCCAGGCGCATCCCGGGATCGAGCCGACCTCCTGGCGGCTGGCCGTCCCGATGGGTGATTCGCTGGTGGAGGGGCGATTCCACCGGAGGGTGGTCTCGGCGAACCTGACGCTCTGGTTCGTGGAACAGCCGGGCTTCTTCGACCGGCCCGGCCTGTACGCCGAGGCGAATCGCGACTACGCCGACAATGCCGCCCGTTTCCTCTTCCTGAGCCGGGCCGCGCTGATCCTCGCGCGCCACCTGCCCGACCCGCCGCAGATCCTCCATGCCCATGACTGGCAGACGGGCCTGATCCCGATCCTGGCCCGTCACGCGCACCTGCATTCCGGATGGGCGCAGCCGCCGCGGACGGTCTTCACGATCCACAACCTGGCCTTCCAGGGATCGTTCCCCGCTTCGAGCTGGAGCCTCACCGGGTTGCCGGCAAACTGGCTCCACCTGGAAAGCGCCCTGCACTTCGACCGGGTGAACTTCCTCAAGGCCGGGCTCACCCAGGCCCAGGCCATCACCACGGTCAGCCCGACGTATGCCCGCGAGATCCTGACCCCCGAGTACGGGTGCGGACTGGAGGGGCTGCTGCTCAAGCGCTACAACGATCTCACAGGGATCCTCAACGGAGTCGATCCCGAGGAGTGGAACCCGGAGTCCGATCCGGCGCTGCCCGCCCGGTTCTCGGCCGGCGATACCGCCGGCAAGGCCCGGTGCAAGGCGGCCCTGCAACGCGAGCTGGGTCTTCCCGAAGATCCGGAGTGCCCGCTCTTCGCCAACATCTCCCGACTGACCGACCAAAAGGGATCGGCCCTGATCGTCGAGGCCGTGCGGAACCTGCTGACCGCCGGCGAGTCCCTTCAATTGGCCATCCTCGGCAGCGGAGAAAGGGTCCTGGAGAACGCCTTCAGGGACCTGGCCAAACGCTTCCCCGATCGGGTGGCCGCGCGGATCGGCTTCGATCCGGCGCTGTCGCACCGCATCGAGGCCGGGGCCGATTTCTATCTGATGCCTTCGCGCTTCGAGCCTTGCGGGCTCAACCAGCTGTATTCGCTGCGCTATGGGGCCATCCCCGTCGTCCGGGCCACCGGCGGTCTTCAGGACTCGGTGGTCGATCCGCGCGAGAATGCCGCCCGAGCCACCGGCATCAAGTTCACCCCCTACACCGAGGCCGCGCTCCAGAAGGCCATCGTCAAGGCCCTGGCTCTGTGGAAGGAGCCGGCTTGGCTCGGTCACCTGCGCCACAACGGCATGACGGCCGATTTCTCCTGGGAGAAGCAATCGGCCGAATACGTGGCCCTCTACGAGTCGGTCTGCCGCGAATAGCCCGGGGCCGTCCCAAGGCCTGCAAGGCCCGGGCCCCGGTGTTCGCCTTCCACGAGGCCGTACAGCGTCGTGCGGCGGCGCGGCACCCGGCCGGCCGAACGGATGGCCGCCTCGATCTCGACCGGGGTGAGGCACTCCCCGAACGGGCCGCCGCTCTCGCGGGTGATGCTCTCCTCGTAAAGGGTGCCGCCGAAATCGTTGCATCCACTCCGGAGCATGGCCGCCGCGCGCTCCGGACCCAGCTTCACCCAACTGGTCTGGAGGTTGGGGATCTCCCGGCCGAGGAACAGGCGGGCCAGCGGGTAGAGGCGCTCCACCCGGGCCTCGGCCGCCTCGGCGACGGCCTCCGGACCGGCGCCCGCCTCCCGGGCCAGCTCGCGGCCCAGCCGGTTGCGATGGGGCATGAAGGCCAGCGGCACGAACTCGGTGAAGCCGCCGGTGCGCCGCTGGAGATCGCGGAGGCGGCCCAGGTGCCGGACCAGGTCCTCCCAGGTTTCCCGGTGGCCGAAGAGGACGGTCGCCGTGGAGCGGAGCCCCACCCGGTGGGCCGTCTCGATGATGGACTCCCACTCGGCGGCCCGCAGCTTGTCGGGCGAAAGCCGGTCGCGCATGGCGTCGTCGAGGATCTCGGCCGCGGTCCCCGGCACCGATCCGAGACCGGCCTGGCGCAACCGCTCGAGCACTGCGCGAGCCTCCAGCCCGCTCTTGCGGCACAGCGAGTGGATCTCCATGGGGGAG
This sequence comes from uncultured Akkermansia sp., assembly GCA_964386625.1. GTDB lineage: Bacteria > Verrucomicrobiota > Verrucomicrobiia > Limisphaerales > UBA9464 > SXXZ01. The sequence continues at coordinate 4,222 of CAYLTF010000145.1, forward strand.
TAGGCGTGGAGGTGGACGCCGGGCAAGGCGCGCTTGAGGGCGCGGAGGAGTTCCTCGTAGTAGTCGAGGCCGAGGTCCGGATGGATGCCGCCCTGCAGGCAAACCTCGCTGACCCACGGCGTCTGCAGCACGCGCTCGACCACCGCCCCGACGCTGCGTGTGTAGGCCTCCGGGTGACCCGGCGGGCGGTAGAATCCGCAGAACGAGCAGTTCGTGGTGCAGACGTTGGTGAAGTTGGCATTCCGGTTCACCACGTAGGTCACCGTGTCACCGTGGAGCCGGCGGTTGAGGATGTCGGCCGCCTCGCGGATCTCCTCGTGCGCCCCGCCATCAGCCTCGGCCAACCGCAGCGCCTCGTCCACCGACAGCGGTTCCTCGCGCAGGGCCTGGGACAACAGGTCGACCGGGCCGCGAGGGCGATGGGGCCGGGAGAATGGCCCATGGGACGCCAGCGGGAGAGGCTCCGGCGATGCGACCTCCCGCACGACCTTCCGGGAATCCGCACGTCGCTCCTCCACGCACCCCTCGACCGTCCCGGCGGCACCGGACTGCGAAGGGTGGTCGGCAGACGCTCCGTCTCGGGCCTCGTGCGCACGCTGGCGGATCACCGCGGCGACTCTGGGAGAGATCCAGCCCTTCTCGATGAAGGCGTCGTACACCGGCCACCGGTGACGCAGTTCCAGCCCGTGGCGGCGGCAGGCCTCGGCGTAATGGGCGGGCGGCGCCCAGGGGTGGAGGGGATTGACCCAATCGCCGTCGGTGCTGATGCCGCCCAGATCGTCGGTCCATGGCAGGATTGCCTCCCAGTGGGGATGGATGTTCGGCGGAATTTGCACGGCCACGCCCGGGGCGATGCGCCGCCAATGCTCGATGAGCTCCAGGTATTCCTCGAGGGTGGGCGGCGGCGGCACCGGATGCAGACGGGAACCGTCATTCGGGATGAAGTTCTGGAGGATGATCTCCTGGAGGTGGCCGTGGCGTGCGTGGACTTCGGCCAGGGCGTCGAGCGACCGGAACCGCGACTCCCGCGACTCGCCCAGGCCGATGAGAATGCCGCTGGTGTAGGGCACCCGCGCGCGGCCGGCGGCCTCGAGGGTGCGCAGGCGGCCCTTGGCCGATTTCTGCGGGGCGACGGTGCGGTTGAAGGCCTCGTCGATGTTCTCGAGCATGAGGCCCATGGAGGCGTTGACGTCGGCCAGCCGCTCGAAGTCGCGTTCCGACATGGCCCCGAGGTTGGTGTGCGGCAGGAGCCCCGCCTCCAACGCTTGTTCGCAGGCGTTGCGCACCAGCTCCACGAACCCGCCGAAGCCACGCCCGGCGATCTCGGCCCTCAGGTGCGACAGGGAGTCCGACGCCTCGCCCGCCAGGAACAGGATCTCGGTGGCCCCGCCCGCACGGGCCTGGGCCAGGAGCCGCTCGATCCGCGCCTCGGGCATCAGCCCTTCCCGATCCCGCCGGTACCCGCAGTAGGCGCAATCCCACGGACAGTCCCGCGTGAGCGGGATCGTCAGCGACGGCGAAAAGGTCAGGACCCTCCGGGTGTTCAAGGCCTCCACGCTACCCTGCCGTTCCCCCCATGCAACCGCCCGAAACCCAAAGGGGTCGGTCTCACACTTTTACACAAACCGGCATCGGCCGAGGTGTTCCTCCGGATTTTCTGAAGCAACGAGGTGCACGGTGGCGCTCCGCGGGATCGATCCTGCGCCCGCAGGGAAGCTCGGGAAGACTCGGCCTTGGCGCTTTGCGCCGGAAATCAGGGTGTTCGCTTCCAGAGCGGGCTCCGGACCGATCCCGCTACGCTGGGATTTGGCCGGTTGCCGAGGCGACAGGGCTGGCGCTGGGGATGAGGCCTCGCTGGGGTCGCTTCGCGACACTCCGGTCCGTGTTCATCACCAGGCTCATCACGGCGGCCGGAGGGAGATCCCACCTCGCAACCCCAATCGCGGAACCACGACCACGACAGGTCCGCAGGTTCGGTGTAACCTTGAGCAACGGAAACCCCATGGAGGGGGTGAATGAACATGGAACCTTCACCGGCACCGTCATCGGCCCTCCCGTCGCGATCCTGCCCGCGATGCCTGTCCGTCATTCCTGAACGGGCCCCGGGTGGCCTGTGCCCGCGCTGCCTCCTCGATGGCGCCAGCGCGCCGACCGACCCAGGACTCGGACCTCAAGCGTGGAAGACGCCGACGCTGGCCGAGATCGCCTCGGCCTTCCCGGGCTTGGAGGTGCTCGGCCACCTGGGTTCGGGCGGGATGGGCTGCGTGTATCGGGTGCGGGAACGGGAGTCAGGCAGGGTCTCGGCCCTCAAGGTGCTGCCCCGGGAATTGGCCGCCGATCCGGCCTTCGTGGAACGCTTCGAGCGCGAGGCGCGCACGCTGGCGCGGTTGCGGCATCCCCACATCGTGGGCGTCCATGGGTTCGGGCAGGCCGGCGGGTTCTGCTTCCTGCTGATGGAGTTCGTGGACGGAGCCAACCTCCGCCAGGCGCTGCGGTCCGGGCGCTTCACCCCGCAACAGGCGCTGGCCCTCATCCCACCCCTGTGCGAGGCGTTGCAGGCCGCTCACGCACAAGGGGTGCTGCATCGGGACATCAAGCCGGAGAACTTGCTGCTCGACGCCGAAGGCCGGGTGAAGATCGCCGATTTCGGCATCGCGAAGCTCCTTGAGGACCCGGCCACCTCGTCGACCGGGGCCTACACGCTCACCCGCACCGGGGCCCGGGTCGGCACGCCGCATTACATGGCCCCGGAACAGGTGGAGACGCCCGAGCAGGTGGACCATCGCGCCGACATCTACTCGCTGGGGGTGGTCTTCTACGAGCTGCTCACCGGGGAGCTTCCGCTCGGCCGCTTCCCAGCCCCGTCGATCAAGGCCGGCCTCGATGCCCGCGTGGACGACATCGTCTTCCGGGCGCTGGCCAAGGAACGGGAGCTGCGCCAGCAATCCGCCGATCAGGTGAAGGCCGAGGTCGAGGGCTTGGCGGGAACCGAGCACGAGCAGAAGAACAAACCGTCGAAGCGAGTCCCGGTCTGGAATCGCTTCGGCCCATGGACAAGATCCCGGGTGGTCGGGGCGGTCGCGGTC
>CAYLTF010000146.1:0-7258 GCA_964386625.1 uncultured Akkermansia sp.
TCACAATCGGTTACTTCTGGGTTGGCGCGTTGGTTCCGGTGACGCGCGACGAGGCTGCTGCGTTGGTGGAAGACTTGGGCTTGCCGGTCGAACCGGCGACCGCGGACGACGAACCGCTTCCCGCAGGCTTGGCAGCGGAGGGAGTCGAAGCGGTTCTCGGGGCGACCGGGGCCGCCTTGGCCCCCGGGCTCGGAGCGGCCGCCTTGGGCTTCTTCTGGAAGCTGGCGACGAACGTCACCGAGGCGCTGAGATTCTGGCCGCTGTTGTCGAGCCTCAGACGGCTCATGTCCCGGACCCGGATCATCGAATCGCTCGCACCCAGCGCGTACAGGAAGTCGACGAAGCCCTCCTCCTTGGCCGTGAGGTCGACGATGACGATCTGCTCGTCGAAGAAATTGGTGTCTTTCGAGGCGCTCATGCGCAACGAGGCGACCTGGGGCGATACTCGTCCGAGATTGACGCCGTTGGTGGCGGCCGCGGCTGTGATGCCCTGTTGCACCCGGTTGGCCTGCTCTTCAGGCAACACCTGACCGCCGGCTCCCTCCAACTCCTTCAGGAGCTTTTCGTAGGAGGACTTCTTGGAGACCTCCTTGAAGTAGATCTGCTTCTGCCCCTCGAGCTTGGTGCGCTCGCGGACCATGGCATCCCACTCGGCGAAATAGGGCCAGATGAACCAGTAGTTGAACAGGAGCCCCATCACGCACAGGCCCACGATGGCCATCCGCCGTTCGGTCGGGGCCAGATTCAGTCGATCGAACCAACGGGTCATGGCGACACTCCCTCCTCTCGCCGCAGTTCCGCCTCGAAGGTCCACGACAGACTGCTGCCGCGCGGAGACATGGTGGCGGGCTTGACCTCGGAGAACAGCGGCTTGCCATCCAAGGTCGCCGCTCGAAGCAGGTCGTTGAAACGAGTCACCTCGGCACGGTCACCCTCTGGGGCACTGCCATTGATCAACAAGGTTCGCCCGTTCTTGAAATCGAGCTGAACGAGCGTGAGAGCCTCGGGCAACCTGTCGACCACGGCATTCCAGCAATCGAGCGCGGCGAACCTGAGGGCCACCTGCTCCTGGAGCACCCGGACCCTCGCCTTGAGCTGAAGGGTGTTGGTGTACTGCAGCGCCATGGCCCGCGTCTCGTCACGGAGGGTGTCTACCGAGGATTTCTGGAAGGTCAGCACCGCCAGGTAGATGAACACACCCGCCAGGTAGGTCATGGCCAAGGCCGTGAGCCCTTTGACCCACAACGAATCGACATACTGGCGTCGCTGGCGGATCCGGACCTCCTCCGGGATGAGGGACGCCGGAGCGGGCTGGAGGGCGTGGATGGCCGTCAGTCGGGCCAGCTCGGGCTCAGCGGCCGGCGCCTCGATCGAGACGGGCTGGCCTCCCCAAGACCTCAGGGCTTCGGCCAGAGGAGCGGCCTCCGACTCCTGGGCGACGAGGGTCACCGGGGGCAGGAAGTTCAGCCAGCCCTCCAACTCGGCTGCCCAGGCCGTGCCGTTCAGCTGGGCCAGCAACAAGTCGGAGGCCCCCTGCTCGGGCAGGCGGATCAACGAGACATCGCGGAGCACGCCTCCGGACCACCAGCCGATGAGGGCCGACCGATGTCCGGCCCCGCTCTCCAGAACGATGCGGAGAAGATCCCCCTGGACCGCCCCCGAGACCAGGCGACGCAGCATCGGCAGCTCGATCCGGTCGGCCATGTACCCCCCCTGTTCGAGGGTCTCGACCCAGGACTCCACGGCCGAACGGGCGGCGATGGTCACCAACGCGGTTTGCTGCGCCGGATCGGGATGGGCGACGCGCTCGACGGTCCAGACCACCTGGGCGGGAGGCATCGGTGACAGTTTCTCCAACTGGAACTCGACCATCCCGGCCAACTCCTCGGGATCGCAGGCAGGAAGCTGCACCGCCCGGAGGAAGACCGATTCCGGGGGCATCCAGGCGATGTCCAGCCGCGACCGGACCAGGAGTCGCCAGTCGCGTGCCACGGCCTGGGGCGGCAGCGGCTTGTCGGTGGCGGCCTCCCATTGGCCGCCCGGGGCGACACGCCCCTTGGCAACGGAAAATTGATAGAGCCGCCGTTGGCCCTCGCGAATCGAGAGCACATTGCAGGCATGGGGTTGTGCAGCGGCCTTGCTCATGCCGGGACGCCTCCGTGATCTCCGGCGAGGGTCTTCACATGTTCTTCGTTCTGGGTGACGCGCAGCACCTCCTCCACGGTCGTGACGCCCGCCTTGACCTTCTCCCAACCGTCCTGACGCAGGGTCCGCATGCCCTGCTTGCGGGCGATGTCGGCCAAGGTCGCGGCCGAGGCGCGGTTCATCACCAACGGACGGATGGCCTCGGTGACCACCAACAGCTCATGGATGCCCGTGCGGCCCTGATAGCCCAACTGGCGGCACGCCTCGCAACCGACGCCCTTGCGGAAGACCGTGGAATCGATCTCGTCCTCCGGGAACCCGGCCTTGATGAGGTAGTCGCGGTCGATCTTCTGCGGCTGGGAGCAGCTCGGGCAAATCGTGCGCACCAGGCGCTGGGCCATGATGGCCTCGACCGAGGAGGCGACCAGGAACGGCTCGATGCCCATGTCGATCAGGCGGGTGAAGGCGCTGGCCGCATCGTTGGTGTGCAGGGTGCTGAAGACCAGGTGGCCCGTCAGCGAGGCCCGGATGGCGATCTCGGCCGTCTCGGTGTCGCGGATTTCGCCGACCATGACCACGTTGGGATCTTGCCGGAGGATGTGGCGCAGGCCCACGGCGAAGGTGAGCCCGATGTCGGAGCGCACGGGGATCTGGTTGATGCCCTTGAGCTCGTACTCGACCGGTTCCTCGATGGTGATGATGCGCTTGGTGACCGAGTTGATGGTCGAGAGGAAGGCGTAGAGCGAGGTCGACTTGCCCGATCCGGTGGGTCCGGTGACCAGGATGATGCCGTGCGGCTTGACGATCAGCTCGCGGATGAGCGCGTCTTCGTGCGGAGCGAAACCCAGCTTCTCGAGGCTGAAGAAGATCTTGCCACGCAAGAGCAAACGCAGCGACACCGACTCGCCCCACACCGTGGGCACGGTGGACACACGGATGTCGATCTCCTCGCCCTTGATGCGCACGTTGATGCGTCCGTCCTGCGGCAGGCGCTTCTCGGCGATGTTCATGCCGGCCATCACCTTGATGCGCGAGATGAGCGCCGCCTGATAGCGCTTGATCTGCGGCGGGAGGGGCGTCTGGTGCAGGATGCCGTCGATGCGGTAGCGGATGCGCAGCTCATCCTCGGACGGCTCGAAATGGATGTCGGTCGCGCGGTCCTTGAAGGCCTCCCAGATGACCTGGTTGACGAATTTGATGACACTGGCGTCCTGGTCGTCGCCGGTGATCTCGCGACCTCCGTCGATCTCCAGGTCGATGGCGTCGTCTTCCTCGGCCATCTCGTCGAGGGTCTCGGCGCCCACACCGTAGTACTTCTTGAGCGCCTTCTCGATCTCGGCCCGCGGAGTCACCGCGTAACGCACCGGACCACCGACATCGAACTGGACGCTGGCCAGCATGGCCGCGTCGAAGGGATCGGCCACGGCGACCGCCAGCACGCCTCCCTCGTCGGAAAAGGGGATGATCGAGTACTGGAAGGCCACCTTGGTGCTGATACGCTTGCGCACCTCGGCCGCGATGCTGAGCTTGGCGAGGTCGACGTATTCAAGGGACAAGGCGGAGGACAGCTTCTGCAGGAAGGCCTCCTCGGTCAGGCCGGCCTCACGCGCGAAGAACGCCAATCGGGCCTCGGTGCCACCGCTCTCGACCGAGCGCCTCCAGGCCTCCGACCATTGGTCGAACTGGACAGGCGTGAGCAGCCCTGCCTGGTTCAAGATGGATTTCAGCGGCGTGTACGACATGCGAAACGACCTCCCTGCAACAGCGACCGGCGCGAAAAGTTGCGGGAGAACTTCGGGTCCGACCGATGCTCCAGCACCCTCGGACCGACCGCCACTGACCTTGCCGCCGGATACCGAAACCGAAGATCGCCTCCGAGGAAACGCTTTTCCTGGGAACTCCCCGAGGTTTTGATGCGCCGCGATTGAACCCCGATCCCCGATCCGATCCCTATCCCGGGCCCTACCCCGACACCCGAGCCGCACGGGATGCCTGGATCCTGGCGCGCCGGACGGGCATCGCCCGGGCTGGAGGCCTCGATCCGCGCCGCGCCGCGCACTGGCTGCGGGAGAGCGAGCCCGACCCGGCCGGGGGACAGGCTCCGATCCTGACCGTGTTCTTGACCAACCGGGAATGTCCCTGGCGATGCCTGATGTGCGACCTGTGGCGGCATACGTTGGAGGAAACAGTCCCTGACGGGGCGATCGCTGAGCAGGTGGAGCAGGTGCTGATCGAGGATCGCGCTCGACATCCGCAGGCCGCCCGGTGGCTCAAACTGTACAATGCCGGTTCGTTCTTCGATCCGCTGGCCATCCCCCCGGGAGATCGGCCCATGCTGGCCCGGCAGGCGTCTTCATTCGAGCGACTGGTGGTCGAGTGCCACCCGAGCCTCGTCCGGGAAGACCGCATCCTCCCATTCCGTTCCCTGTTGGACCAAGGCACACGCCTGGAATTGGCCCTCGGCCTGGAGACGGCCCATCCGGAGGTCTTGAAGCGGCTGAACAAGGGGATCGACGCGGAGGGCTTCCGTCGCTCGGCGCAGTGGCTGCGCCATCAAGACATCGAACTGAGGGTCTTCGTGTTGGTGAAGCCCCCGTTCCTCGATGAACAAGAGTCCTTGGAGTGGGCCTGCCGATCGATCGAGTTCGCCTTCGATTGCGGGGCGACCACCGTTTCATTGATTCCCACTCGAGGAGGCAACGGGGCCTTGGAGGCCCTGGCTGCTCGGGGCGAATTCGCCCCACCCCGGCCGGAGACCCTCGAGGCGGCTTTGGTGCATGGGATCGGACTGGGCCGCGGGCGTGTCTTCGCCGACACCTGGGACCTGGAACGCCTCGAACCGGATCCGACCCTCAGGAGCACGCTCCGGTCACGACTGGAAGGCTTGAACCGGACACAACGGAACGGTTGAGGAGCGCGGGCCCGTTGGGATTCGCCGGCTGGATCCGCCGAGGGCCTCGACCCGCTTCGGAGAAACCCCACGGAGATCGGCCGCCGGGCGGGCCCCGGAGTGCAGGCGGATCACCACTCGAGGATGGCCGCGCCCCAGGTGAGCCCGGCACCGAAGACCACCAACAGCACCAGGTCTCCCGACTGGATTCGACCCGCACGGACGGCCTCATCGAGGGCGATGCCCACGCTGGCCGCGCTGGTGTTGCCGTAACGGTCGACATTGACGAACACCTGCTCGTCGGAGGCGCCCAACCGCTCTCCCACGGCACTGAGGATCCGCTGATTGGCCTGGTGCGGGATCACGCAACGGATCTGCTGGATGGACAGGCCGCAGCGCTCCAGCACCTCGTTCGAGGCCGAGACCATCGACTGGACGGCATTCTTGAAGGTCTCCTTGCCATCCATGCGCAGGAAATGACGGCGGCTCGCCACCGATTCCGCCGTGGCCGGGCAGGCGCTGCCGCCTCCGGGCAGTTCGAGGAGCCCCGCCTTGGACCCGTCGGAGCCCAGGCTGGTCGTGAGCAACCCCCGCCCACCCGGGCGATGCCGCAGCACGGCGGCCCCGGCGCCATCGCCGAAGAGCACGCAGGTGTTCCGGTCGGTCCAGTCGACGACCGAACTCATCTTCTCGGCACCGATGATGAGCACCGTCTCGTGGGCCCCGGACTCGACGAAGCGTGCGCCGATGTCGAGTGCGTAGACGAAACCGCTGCAGGCGGCCTCGATGTCGAAAGCGACCGCCCGATGCGCCCCCAGCTTCTGCTGCACGAGGCAGGCGGTGCTCGGGAATGGCATGTCGGGCGTGATCGTCGCGACGATGATCAGATCGATCTCCGCGGCGGTGACCCCGGCCGAGTCCATGGCGCGACGGGCGGCTTCGAGGGCCATGTCGGAGGTCGCCTCGGTGGGAGCGGCGATGCGGCGCTCGCGGATGCCGGTGCGGGTCGTGATCCATTCATCCGAGGTCTCGACCATCCGCTCCAGGTCGGCGTTGGTCATCACCCGCTCGGGCACATAGGAACCGAGGCCCACGATGGAGGCGGAACGGAGCGGCGAGCGTTGGGTTCGGGGATGGTTCAAGGGAGTCGGTGAGCTCAGGGAGTCGGGGCCGGAGACGGAACCGCGTTCGCGGCGGCGGCCTGATTCAGGTTTGAGGGGGGCGAGGCGGTGGCCACGGCCGAAGCGGCGCCCGCGATGGCCTGGACCAGCGTTTCGTTGAGTCCCAGCCGGACGAACCGGACAGCCTGGCTCATGGCATGCAGGACGTTGGAGCGCTTGGCCCCGCCATGGATCTTGATGACACAACCATGCACACCCAAGAGCGGCGCCCCGCCGTAGGCCTCCGGATTCATCCGGGTGCGGATGCGCTGCAATCCCCCTCGGGCGATGGCCGCGCCGAGCATGCGCCAAGGGTTGGCCGTCAGTTCCTCGCGAAGCATGGCACCCACGGCCTTGCCCAGGCTTTCCGCCGACTTCAGCACGATGTTGCCCACGAAACCGTCACAGACGCAGACATCGACGCCATCCATGAACAGGTCATAGCCCTCGCAGTAGCCGGTGGCATTGAGTCCCGAGGCGCGGATCAGCGGCAGTGCGGCCCGGGTCAGTTCGGTGCCTTTGCTCTCCTCGCTGCCGTTGCTCAAGACGCCCACCCGGGGAGACTGCTTGCCGAGCATCGCGCGCGAGTAGGCGGAACCCATCACGGCGAACTGCAGCAGGTTCTCCGGCGTGCACTCGGGATTGGCTCCACCGTCGACCAGCACCCAGGCCCCCGATTTGGAGGGCATGATGCAGGCGATGGTGGGACGTTCGATGCCCTCGAGGGTCCGGAGGCGGATGGTGGCCGCAGCCACGATGCCTCCGGTGTTGCCAGAGGAGATCACCGCGTCGGCCTTGCCGTCCCGCACCAACTCGACGGCCCTGAGGATGGAGCAGTCTTTCTTCTTCCGGAGCCCTTGGACGGGCTTGTCTTCCATCGTCAGCACCTCGGAGGCCGGCTGGATCTCCACCCGCGGGTCGGTGCAACCGATGCTGCGGAGGATCGGCTCAAGGACCGACGGGGGCCCGACCACATGAAGCCGGGTGATCGAGGGATCAGCCGCCAAGCCCAGCTTCACGCCCTGGAGGAGTTCCTCCGGACCGTGGTCGCCGCCCATGACGT
>CAYLTF010000147.1:0-5696 GCA_964386625.1 uncultured Akkermansia sp.
TTGCGGTACACCACCGGCGCGGGGCATCCCAGGTTGAGGTCCACCGCCGCCACCGGGTAGCGCTGCAATTCCGTCGCGGCTTTGGCCAGGGCCGCCGGATCATTGCCGATGAGCTGGGCGATGGCGGGGCGGCCGGTCGGGTTCTCGACCAGCGAACGCAGGATGGGCGCATCGAGAGTGCTGGTGCTGTGGACCCGGAAATACTCGGTCCAGTAGAGATCCGGCCCCCCATACCGTGCCAGGACGCCCCAGAACGGCAGGTCCGTGACATCCTGCATCGGTGCCAACGCCAGCACCGGATCGGGCCGGGCCAAGAGCGCCGGGAGGGCCAGCGGGCCTTCCGTCGGGGGATGCCCGGAAGAGGGCACGACGGCGGACGACGGCTTCATGGAGGTCAATCCTCGGCCTTGGAGTCGCGGCTCAGGAGATCCTGGACCGCCCGCCGGACATCCTTGCCCTCGTAGAGCATGGCATGCACCTCGGCCGTGATGGGCGCGTCGACCTTCAATCGGCACGCCAGGGCCCAAGCCGACTGGGCGGTGGGATAGCCCTCGACGGCGGAGGCGGAGGCCGCGAGCACCTCGGCCACGGGGCGTCCGCGCCCGACGTTCTCGCCGAAGCCCCGGTTGCGGCTCAGCTTCGAGAAGCAGGTCAGCACCAGGTCTCCGAGCCCGCTGAGGCCGGAAAAAGTCTCTCCACGCGCGCCACAGGCCACGCCCAGGCGCATCATCTCGGTCTTGCCCCGGGTCACCAAGGCCGCCTTGGCGTTGTCGCCATAACCCAGGCCGTCGCAGACGCCGGCCGCGATCGCGATCACATTCTTGAGGGCCCCACCGAGTTCCACCCCGACCAGATCGGTGCTCCGGTACACCCGGAATTCGGGACGGTGGAAGAGCGCCTGCACCGCACGCGACACGGCTTCGTCGCGGCTGGCCGCCACCACGGCCGTCGGGATCCCCCGGGCGACCTCCAGCGCGAGGGAAGGCCCGGAGAGCGCGGCCACCTGGAGGCCCGGAGCCACCGCATCAAGGATCCCGGTCATGGTCAGGCCGGTGCTGAATTCGATGCCTTTGGTCACGCTGACCACAGGTCCACGGAAGCCCGCCAAACGGGCCGCAGCCCCGCGGAACGCCTTCGAGGGGACCGCGACCACCAACACCTCGGCATCCGCCACCGCCGCATCGAGATCCGCTTCGAAGGCCCAGTCGCCTTCCAGGCGGATCCCGGGCAGGAAACGCTCATTGAGCCGGGTTTTCTCGAGGGCGGCGACATGCTCCGGGCGATGCCCCCAAAGGCGCACCCGATGCCCGTTCCGGGAGAGCACCAACCCCAGTGCGGTCCCCCACGCGCCCGCGCCCAGAATGGTCACCTTCATGATGCGGAGGGTTTGGGCTTGCCGAAGCGGTGCTCGGTTCCGGCCTTCAATCGCTCGATGTTGGCCCGATGACGCCACACCGCCAAGGCGGCCAACACCGTGGTGAATCCCACCAGCGGCCACCGGGTCGGGCCCGACACCGTGAAAGCGGTGGCGATGGGCAGGACGATCGCGCCGGCGATCGAGGCCAGCGAGACGTAGCGACCGAGGAAGAACACCGCCAGCCAGGTGATCACGGTCACCCCGAAGGCCGGGGGGATCAACGCCGCCATGGCACCGGCGGAGGTCGCCACGCCCTTGCCGCCCTTGAACCCGAGCCAGCAGGTGTAGTTGTGACCCAGGACGGCCCCGAGCGCCGCCAGCGCCGGCAGCGCCAGGGAGTCGGCAGGGGCCAGCGCCACGGCCAGCGCAGGAGCGAACCGCACCGCCAGCGCGCCCTTGAGCAGATCGACAGTCAACACCAGCGCTCCAGGCCCTTTGCCCAACACCCGGAAGACATTGGTCGCCCCGATGTTCCCGCTGCCGGCCCGGGTGATGTCCACCCGCATCGCCCGGGCCACCAGGAAGCCCGTCGGGAGTGAACCCGCCAGGTAGGCCAGGACCAGCGTGATGAAGAGTGCGAGAACCATTGCGACCGAGGTTGTACGGGGCAAAGGCCCGCCGCGCCAAGCGGCGAGTGCCGCGGAATCGGCGACCTCCGAATCCGGGACGAGAAATCCCGGGCAACGGAGCCGATGCAGGCGCAAATAAGTTTCAGGATGACGCAAAAACTCCTTGAGCGCGTCGGCCCAGTTTGCGTTCATTCGCGTCCGCGCTTGCGGCATGCCTCACGGTCTGCCGGTCAAGCCGGGAAGTGGTAGGATGCCGGAGCGGTCAATCGGAACAGACTGTAAATCTGTCGGGCTAACGCCCTACGAAGGTTCGAATCCTTCTCCTACCACCATCTTCTCCCGCTGCTCCTCGCGCTTTTCCCTCCGAAGTCTCGTGATTCCGTCAATCCGGAACACCTCGCGCCGACACCCTTGACCCACGAGCGGCGGCCTTCTGCCACATGCAGCCAGGTCTCGGTGACTCTGGTCATCCACCGTCCCATTTGGGGTCCCTGCCCCCAGTGCATCCGGGACCCGATCCCAAGGCAGCCGATCGGATCCGGACATGACAACCTCGCGGCCCGGGCCACCGCCGAGCCGATTCGCAGGGGCGGATCCCAGAGGGCGGGCCTTGGGCCATCCCCCTGACACAAGGGCCAGCGATCGGCTGGCGATCACTGGCCCTGTTCGTATCGGAAGCCCGACAATATCGAGCGTTCAACCCACCGGATACTGGCGCATCATCGCCACCAAGGCTTCCACGTTCGGACTCTCGGCGGTGCGGACATAGTGACCGCTGGTGCACACACCGCAGAGCACGCTGGCCGCATTGTCGAGCCCCAGCATCTTGCCCAGGCAGAAACCACTGTTGAAATGATCGCCCGCGCCGGTGGTGATCTTGGGCTTCTTGCAGACCGGCCCCTCGACCACCGACGCGACTCCGCCGGAGACCGCCAGTGCGTAGGCGACCGGATGCACCACCAGGGTGTCGACCGGAACCCGCTGCTGGATGGCGATGCTCAGTTCGGCCAACCCCTTCCAATCGCGCGGCGAGGCATCGAGGCCCAGCACTCCAGCGATCTCGTAGGCCTCCTTCTCGTTCAGACCCAGGATCACGTCGAAGCGACTCTGGAACTTCACGATCAGGTCGAGGGCATGCCGGATGTCCTCCGGGGTGCGCTTCTCGGGATCGGCCAGGTCGAAGAACATCTTGCGGCGCGGCCCTTGCAACGACGGCATCAACTCGGCATGCAGGCTCTCCCAGATCGCCGACATGTGCGGCAGCATCGTCCAGTTGACGAAAGCCACGAGACTGGAGGAGGCGAACTTGGCGGCGAACTTCTCTTTGCCGTAGCGCTGGCAGAGGTTGTCCCAGTGGATCTGCTTCAGGGTGTAGTGCTTGCCCACCATCAGCTTGCCGTCCTCGAACTCGAGGGCGTCGGTGAAGCCCGGCTCGCCGATGGTGTGGACCTCGGCGCGGGCCGCGAACGGCTCGAACACGGGGTGAAGAGCGGGCCACCCCAGCGAACCCACATAGGTCACGCCGATGCCCAGGCTGGCCAACGCATTGGCCATGATCGGCCCATTGCCCCCCAGCTTGGTCAGCACGTTGACCAGTTCGACGTTGGTGCTGCGCCCGGCGGCGGCGGCCAGACGCTGAGCGTAGGCGGCGATGGTCGGGATGCGATCGAAGCGGACGGCGTCGTAGCGCTTGTCCACCACGTGGAGGATCTCGTCCACGAAGCCGTCGAGCCCCACGAAGGCGGTCAGCGACGGGACTTGGGCCGCAGCGGCGGCGAGGCGGGAGGCGACGGAGGCGCGGAATTCAGGGGTGTTCTGCATGGTCAATGGATCCGGGGCGACCCGGAGGCGCGCCGAATATGGCGTTTGCCCGCCCGGGGTGAAGCCGGAAAGCGAGGCATCCTGGAACCGCGTCCCTCTCAGAGGCGGCCCGGGTCCCGTCGAAAATCCCGACCGATAGCCGGGGCTCAGTCGACCGAGACACCCAGGACGTCGAGAAGACGATCGAGCTCGTCGTCACTGTGGAACTGGATTTCCAGCCGCCCCTTGCCCGCCTTGTAGTGCAGGCCGATGCGGAGGCCGACCCGTTCGCGGATCCGGTTCTCCAGATCGGTGACATGGGGGTCGGCCGGGACCGGAGCGGCCGCGGCCCGGGGATCTTCGGTGACACTGCCCGGGGCAGGGTCTTTCTTGGCGATCGCGGCCTCGAGTTGGCGCACCGTCCAACCACCGCGCATCGCCAACCGTGCGAGCGTCTCCTGCTGCTGCGGATCGTCGACGCTGAGGATGACCTTGGCGTGCCCCACCGAGAGCGCACCGTCCCGCACGGCGGCCTGGACGGCGGAAGGCAGCTTCAGTAGGCGCGTGGCGTTGGCCACCACCACGCGACCACGGCCGACTTTCTTGCCCACCTGTTCCTGGGTGAGCGAGAACTGGGTCATCAACTGCTGGTAGCCCAGGGCCTCGTCGATGGGGTTGAGGTTCTCGCGCTGGAGGTTCTCGATGAGAGCCATCTCCAGGACCTCGGAATCGGTGGCCACCCGCTCGATCACCGGCACCTCCGTGAGGCCGGCCAGGCCCGCGGCGCGCCACCGGCGTTCACCGGCGATCAACTCGAAGAAATCGCCGCTCACCCGGACCACCAGCGGCTGGATGATGCCCTGTTCGCGGATCGAATCGGCCAGTTCCGCGAGCGACTCCGGCGGGAATTCCTTGCGGGGCTGCAGGGCCGACGGGCGGACCCGGTCGCGGGAGACCTTGCGCACCACCGAGCCGGGAGGAGGCGGAGGGGCGACGGGCGTGGCTGGCGAGGGGGCCACCCCAGGGGGCACGACCAGACCCGCCGCCGCAGGAACCGGCGGGTTCAGCGGTGCCGAGGGTGCCGCAGGCGCGGCGAATGGGGATTTGATCCCACCACCCATCAGCGCTCCCAATCCCCGTCCCAAGGCCTGCTTCGACATGGCGCGGACTCTAGGGACCGATCGATCCGGGTGGCAAAAGGGATTTCGGGCCGACCCTCGCAAATCGCAGGGGCCTTCCCGCCGCTGTCACGGACGGATGGCCTGGAAGATCGTGCGAGCCATGAGGGTCGCCCCGGCGGCATTCGGGTGGATCTTGTCGGGAAACATCTCCGGGTAACCGGTCAGCGCGTCGTTGAGGTCGATGACGGGCACCTTCTTGTCATTGGTCACGGACATGAGGGCAGGGATCACCCCGTCTTCCAGGATGTGCCCGGTGATGCCCCAGGTGTCGGAGTACACCGGGACAGGCAGGCAGACCCAGACCTGGGGCTTGGTCTTGAGCCCGCGGAATTGATCGATCATCCACCGGGCCTCCTGCTCGAAGAAGGCCTGATCCTTCCAGTTCTGGGGCTTGGTGTCGTTGGTGCCCAGCTTCAGGATCACCAGGTCGGGTTGCCAGGCGATGGCCGCCTTGAACTCGTCGGTGTTCGCGTAGGGCAGGTCTCCGACGCGGCTGAGGGTCGCCCCGCTGCGCCCGAAATTGCGCACCTCGAAACGGTTGCCGAGGAGTTCACCCAACTGCTTGGGGTAGTGGTTCTTGTCGCGGTCCTCGACGCCGGCGCCATAGGTGATGCTGTCGCCCACGCAGGCCACCTTGATGACCCTCCAGCCGCCCTTCCGGTCTTCGAAATCCTCGATCTTGATGAGTTCCGGCCGGAGCTTGCGGCGGCAGCCCCAGGAAACCGCACC
>CAYLTF010000147.1:5796-7238 GCA_964386625.1 uncultured Akkermansia sp.
TGCACGGGGACCCCCAGGACCGGCAGCGCCGTCTTGCTGGCGCACATCCCCGGCAGATGGGCCGCGCCCCCGGCCCCGGCGATGATCACCTCGATCCCCCGCCCCGCGGCCGCCGCAGCGTACTCGAAAAGGAGGTCCGGAGTCCGGTGGGCGCTCACGACCGAGGCCTCGTAGGGCACGCCCAGCGCCGCCAACTGGCGGGCCGCCGCCTCCATCGTCTCCCAATCGGACTGGGAACCCATGATGATGCCGACCAGCGGGGAACTCATAAAGGGTGAGAATGACCTTCCCGAGGAATGATGTTCAAGCCTTGGAGCGGTCGGTCGAGAACCCGAAGCGGGTCTGGGACTGGTAGGCCTTGCCCGGGCGGACCACTGTCGAGGGGAAGCCCGGGTGGTTGATCGAATCCGGGAAGTGCTGGGTCTCAAGGCAGAAGGCTCCGTACCGCGGCTGACGCACGCCGTCGAAATGGTTGGCCGTGTACAGCTGGATGCCGGGCTCGGTGGTGTGGCAGCTCACCGTGCGACCCGAAGCCGGATCGATCACCCGCGCCGCCAACTGCAGGCCGCCCCCACGACGATCGATGACGAAGTTGTGGTCGTAGCCCTTCGGGCCTCGCACGTCGCGGATCCGCTCGCCGATGCGGTGGAACTCGCGGAAATCGATCGGCAAGCCGGCCACGGGTGCGATCTCGCCCGTCGGGATCATCGCGGCATCGGACGGCGTGTAGCGACTGGCCAAGATCTGAAGCTCGTGTCCCAGGATGTCTCCGTTGCCCGCACCGGAGAGGTTGAAATAGGCGTGATTGGTCAGGTTCACCACCGTGGCACGGTCGGTCTCGGCCCGGTACGTGATGAGCAACTCGTTCCGCTCGTTCCAGGCGTAGGTCACGGTGACGTCGAGATTGCCGGGGTAGCCTTCCTCGCCATCGACACTGCGGTATCGGAACTCCGCGAGGGCGGTGCCGCCCTCGACCTGCGTGCGGGAACTCCAGAGTTTCGAGGCGAAGCCTTCCTTGCCGCCATGGATGTGATTGGCTCCTTCATTGGCGGTGACCCGGACCTCCCGACCCTCGAGCATGAACCGGGCCCGGTGGATCCGGTTCGCGCAACGACCGATGACCGAGGCGGCGGGCAGGCCCCTCAGGTAGGCCTCCATCGAATCGCTCCCGAAGACGACATTGTCACAGCGCCCCAGCCGGTCCGGCACCCGGATCGAAGTGACGGTGGCCCCGAATTCGGTGACGCCCACCGTCGCACCCGAGGCGTTCCTCAGCGTGTGCAGGCGGACCGGACGCCCGTCGGGCATCTGGCCGAAGGAAGAGGAAACCACCGAGGCCGTGGCCGGGCCCGCACCGGACACGCAACCGCCGAACCCGAAGGCGGCCAGAGGCAGGGCGGTGGCGACGGCCAGATTTCGAAGAGCCTCGCGACGCGACAGGG
>CAYLTF010000148.1:0-5221 GCA_964386625.1 uncultured Akkermansia sp.
CGGGGGCGGGTGCTGATCGAGGAACTGAACTGCGTGGCCTGTCATGCGGCGGAGGGGGCGCTGAAGGCGCAGTCGAAACAGGCACCCCGGCTGGCGGCGGTCGGTTCGCGGGTGAACCCGGCCCACCTGGAGCGGTTCATCGCCGATCCGCACGCGACCTCCTCGGGCACCACCATGCCGGATGTGTTGGGAGCGCTGCCCCCCGATGAGCGACGCCAGACCGCCCGGGCGATCACCCACTTCCTGATGTCGTTGCGCGAGAACCGGTTCTCGCTGGAGCCTCCCGATGCGGTGGCGGCGGAACACGGGCGTCGGTTGTTTCAGTCGCGGGGGTGCGTGGCCTGCCATGACTCATCCCTCGAGAGCGGTGGGTCGGATGAGGGGGCGCGGGGTCCAGGGGGCGCCGGGAACACCGGGGTTGCTCAGGGTACTGCGGATGTGGGCAAGACCCAGCCCGTCGCGTCAGCCGCACTGGATCGGAGTCGGATGCCGTTGGGGGCGCTTGAGTTGAAGTACAGCTTCCGCAGCCTGTCGGAGTTTCTCCGGCAACCGCACGTGAGCCGTCCGTCGGGCCGGATGCCGGACTTGCGCCTGAGCCCGCAGGATGCCGACCGCATCGCCCATCACCTGTTGCGCCGCACCCGCGTGCCCGGGGCGTTGGCCTACACCCTGTACCGCGGGCAAGTCTGGGAGGGTCTCGCCAGCGAGGAGGTCCGGGCCGAGCGCGCCGGCCAGGTCCGCGACTTCGCCTTGAAGAGCCTCGGTGAGGTGGGCCACCACACGGCGGTCCGATACGAGGGGGGGATGAAGATCGCAACCCGCGGCCGGTATCGGTTCTTCCTGACGATGAATGGCGGGGACCTGACGGTGGACGGTCGCCCGCTGGTGCAGCAGGAACCCAGCGACGGTCGTGGGGTGAAGTCGTGGGAGGTCGACCTCGACCTGGAACCCGGGTGGCGGCCGATCCGGCTCACCTACTTCCACACCGGGCATGATCCCCGGTTTGCCTTCGAGATGGAGGGGCCCGGGTTCCCGCGTGGTCCGCTGACGGAATCCATGTTGTCGGTGTCGCCGGAGCCCATCGCCGCCTTGGAAGCGTTCCGGGTGGATCCGACGCTGGCGGCCCAGGGGCGCGAGGCGTTCGCGACCCGGGGCTGCGCCCATTGCCACGACGACCTGCAAGTCCGGTCGCCGGCGGCGCCCGCGTGGGCCGGCCTGCGGGCGGGGCGGGGGTGCTTGAGCGAGGCGGTGGGGCGGTGGCCGCGGTACGGCCTGAGCCAGGAGCAGCGCGCACAGATCGCCCGGGCGCTGCCGATCGCGAACCAACCCGAGAACGAGCCGTCGCGCCAGATCCAGAAGACCCTGGTGACCTTCCACTGCATCGCCTGCCATGAACGGTCGGGCGTGGGTGGGGTGATCGCCGAGCGCAAGGGCCTCTTCACCGGATCCGAACCCGGGCTCGGCGATGCCGGCCGCCTGCCGCCGACCCTGGACCACGTCGGGGCCAAGCTCACGCCGGAGGGGCTGCGCGACGTGCTGCTGCGAGGCCGGCGGCCTCGGGCCTACCTCGACGCCAGCATGCCCCAGTACGGCGAGGCGCAGGTCGGGCACCTGGTGGACTTGTTCGCCCGCGTCGATCGGTTGGAGGCGGCGCGGATTCCCGCGGTTTCCGACCCGGCGCTGTTCCGATCGGTCGGCCACGGACTCGTCGGCAGCGAGGGCTTCAGTTGCATCGCCTGCCACCTCTTCAACGGCCAGAAGACCGGCGAGATGGGCGCAATCGACCTGGCCACGGCGTCCCATCGGCTCCAGAAGAACTGGTTCCACCTCTACCTGCGGGAGCCGTCGCGGTTCAACCCGACGGTCATCATGCCGAGCTATTGGCCGGAGGGGCGTTCGGCCCGCACCGACCTTCTCGAAGGCGATGCCTCCCGACAGATCGAGGCGCTGTGGGTGTACCTGGCCGACGGCGAGCGGGCCAAGAAGCCGTTGGGGCTCTCCCGCCAGACGCGTGAGCTGCGGGTGGGGGATGTCACCGAGGTGTGCCGGGGGCAAAGCCCGGTGGGCTATCGCGGGATCGCCGTCGGGTACCCGGAGCGCATCCACCTCGCCTTCGACTCCGGCGAGATGGCCCTGCGGATGCTGTGGAAGGGGGCCTTCGTCAGCATCGATGCCGGTCACTTCCATCCCCGGGGCACCGACCAGATCGCGTTGCCGCCGGGCATTCCCTTCCACCGCCTCGAATCGCCCGACGCCACCTGGCCCCGCAAGGGCAAGGCCAACCACCTCTTCCCGCAGGATCACGGGTACCAGTTCCTGGGCTATCACCTCGATGCCCAGCGCCGCCCGACCTTCCGCTACCGCTACGAGGAACTCTTGGTGGAGGACTTCTTCGAGGACCGGCTGGATCCGCAGGGCAAACCCTTCTTCCGCCGGACGATGACCTTCACGGCCCCGGCGGCGGGCCGGCCGTTCGAGTTCCGCGCCGCCGCCGGCCAGCGGGTCACCGAGGCCTCCGCGCGCGAGTTCATCATCGACTCCTTGCACCTGCGTCTGCCCGGCGAACTCCCGGCCCGCGTGCGTCGCGGCTCCCCGGAGGAAGTGCTGCTCCGGCTGAATCCGCCGGCCGGGCGTTCCACCCTCACCCTCGACTACCAATGGTGAACCACCGAAAGACTTGGATCGACGGGGCAACCCGGTTCGCCCTGCTGCTGCTGCCGCTGCTGCTGGCGATGGCGGTGCGTGTGCCGTGCCTGCGGGCCGAAGAAGACCTCGGGGCGATGTGGGGCACGGCCGAGGAGGAGGCCAAGTACTACCCGATCGTCCGCATTCCGATCCCCAGCACGGTCCCATTGCAACCCGGCGGCCTGGAGATCCTGCCCGACGGACGCCTGGCGGTGGGCACGCGCCGCGGAGACATCTACTTCGTCCGGGGGGCCTTCGACTCGCCGCCGCGGCCCGAATACCACCTCTTCGCCAGCGGGCAGGATGAGATCTTCTCGCTGTCGTGGCGGGATGGGGCGATGACCGCCACCAGCTGGGCCGAGGTGACCCGCATCACCGACGCCGACGGGGACGGGGTCGCCGACCGCTACGATACCTTGAGCAACGGTTGGGGCTATGCCGAGGGGCATGAGTTCGCCTTCGCTTCGAAGCACGACCCGGCGGGAGACGTCTGGGTCGCCCTCGGGCTGAGCAGTTCCTACGAGTCCCACAACCTGTTCCGCGGTTGGGCGGTGAAGGTCACGCCCGCCGGCAAGATGATCCCCATTTGCAGCGGGTTGCGCAGCCCGGGCGGAGTGGGCACCAATGCCGCGGGAGTGATGTTCGCCATCGAGAGCCAGGGCCCGTGGAATGGCTGCTGTTCGCTCAAGCACCTCAAGCCCGGCGGATTCCTGGGTCATCCGGCCAGCTACAACTGGTATCCCTTCGCGCCCGGCGTTGCGGCTCCGGCGCTGGAGCCGAAGAGCGACTCCCGCATGGGCATCGAGAAGAAGCGGGTGCGCGAGCTGGTGCCGCCGGCGGTGAAGTTCCCGTACATCAAGATGGGCCGATCCATCTCCGGGTTCCGCGTGGACACGACCGGCGGGAAGTTCGGCCCGTTCCCGGGGCAGATCTTCCTGGGCGACTACAGCCTGAGCCTGGTGATGCGGGCCACCACCGAGCAGATCAACGGCGTGTGGCAGGGGGCCTGTTATCCGTTCCGCGAGGGCCTGGCGACGGGGATCATGAACGTGGAGTTTTCGCCGAAGGGCCAGTTGATCGCCGGCGG
Organism: uncultured Akkermansia sp.; assembly: GCA_964386625.1. GTDB lineage: Bacteria > Verrucomicrobiota > Verrucomicrobiia > Limisphaerales > UBA9464 > SXXZ01. The sequence goes on from CAYLTF010000148.1 coordinate 3,773, forward strand.
CTTCACCACCAGCCGGCAGTGGCCCGTGCGCGGCAAGGAACCCTTCGCCCTGCAGCGCATCGACTGGAATGGGGTCACCCCCTTCGAGATCCAGGAGATCAATATCTTGAAGGACGGCTTCCGCATCACCTTCACCGAGCCCGTGGATCCCCGGACCGCCGCCGCCATCGCCTCGTACCGGATCGTCACCTACACCCACGTGTACCATGGAGGCTACGGCAGCCCGGAGGTCGACCACACCACGCCGAGGATCCTGTCGGCGGTGCCCGCGGCCGATGGGCGCTCGGCGCAGATCACCCTGGATCGGGTGGTCGAGGATCACATCCACGAGTTCGACCTGTCGGGCATCCGATCCAAGGATGGCGGGCGATTGGTGCACTCCAAGGCCTACTACACGGTCAATGAAATCCCCAAGCATTAGCGGCGGCGGACCGGGCCAACGCCTCGCCTCCGTTCTCACGATCCTCCTCGGTCTCCTCTGGCTGGGCACCGCTTGTGCCGCGGGCCCGGAACTCTGGCTGGAATACCCCGGCAAAACCGGTCCCGGCCGGGGCAAGCGGGTGATCCTGATCGCCGCCGACCAGGAGTACCGCAGCGAACAGTCCATGCCGATGATGGCGAAGATCCTCAGCACGCATCATGGCTTCGATTGCACGGTGCTCTTCGCGGTGAACGAGAAGGGCGAGGTGGATCCCACGATGCCGGTGTATCCCGAGAAGGGGAAACCCTTCCGCGAACACCACATCCCGGGCTTGGAGCTCCTGGCGAAGGCCGACCTCGTCCTGTTCTATCCGCGCCTGCTGACCCTGCCGATGACGGAGCGCGAACTCATCGTCGACTACATCGACTCGGGTCGGCCGATCCTCTCGCTGCGCACCGGAAACCACGGGTTCCACGGGGCGTTGCCGTACAAGATCCACGGCAAGCAGGTGGATTGGGGCAACGATGTGCTGGGCGGCAGCTTCATGAACCATCACGGCCAGTGGCATGCCGATTCGACCCGGGGGATCGTGGTTCCGGAGATGAAGGACCACCCGATCCTGCGCGGGGTGAAGGACCTCTGGGGCAACTCCGATGTGTACCGCACCTACCCGGAAGGCGGGCAGTTGCCGGCGGGTTGCACGGCCTTGGTCTGGGGTCAGCCGCTCCTGGGGCGCAAACCCACCGACGCGCCCAATCCCAAGCTCGAACCGCTGCCGGTGGCGTGGTTCAAGCATTGGGAGACCCGCAGCGGTCGCCGGGCCCGCGTGTTCCAGTCCACCATGGGCAGTGCCCACGACCTTCAATGCGCCGATCTGCGCCGCCTGGTCATCAATGCCATCTACTGGGGATTGGGCATGGAGGCGGCCATCGATGCGAACCGGAGCGTGGACCTCGTGGGCCCCTACCAGCCCTTGGAGGCCGGTTTCAACTACGCCGAACTCGGGGTGGTTCCCAAGCCGGTCTCGG
>CAYLTF010000148.1:5321-7172 GCA_964386625.1 uncultured Akkermansia sp.
TTGGAGGCCGGTTTCAACTACGCCGAACTCGGGGTGGTTCCCAAGCCGGTCTCGGCCTACCGGTGATCGGAAGCAGTCGGCAAGCGGGCCCATATTGGAACGACGCCACCCGTTTCCAGGTGGCGTCGTCGAGTCGAGGGGGCGGGGTGCGTTTCCGCTCCGTTCCTCAAGGCTGCCGTACGAAGAAGACCGAGGGTTGCAGGCCTTGGACGCCGCTGTTGCGGGCCAGGATCTCGCCGAGCGTCACGCGGTTCAGGATTCCCATGTCCCGAGGGTCGAAGCCGGCGTTCTCGAACCAGAACCGATCGCCGTCTCGCAGCCGGCGGAACTGATCGGTGATGACCGCGTCGGCCGTGACTCCCACGCTGCCGCCCGCGATGGGGTCTTCGGCGAGCATGCCGATCCAGGCGTCGACCTCGTCCACCGTGCGGTAGAGCGATTGGAGGGCTGCGGCCAGTTCCGGATCCGAGGTGATCTGGCGGAAGGATCGCACGCGGGGCAGACCGAAATCACCGCGGACCGTGTTGTAGCTGCCCAGGCCGTGATCGCGGCCGCGTTGGATGTTGAGCGCGGCCAGGTCCAAACCGCCGGCGCCCGGCGGCCCGAAGAGGAAGTTCCGCAGCGGATCCACGACCCAAGTGTCGACCGACTCGGCGTGGTTGGCGGCCATGTAGCGCAGGAGGGGATCAATGCCGCCGACCGCGGGAATGACCTGGGGATTGAAGAAGGCCTCGGCCAGATCCACGTTGTCGATCTCGACGAAGGCCTCGTTGAGGATGCCGATGTCGGGCCCGACTTGCGAGTGACCGAAGCGGTAGGCGGCCGTGGCGAAGGTGTTGCCGATGCCGGGGTTGATGCGTGGGTTGTATCCCCGGTAAGGCGGCAGTCCATGCCCGAGCAGGGCGGGCAGGAATTCGTTCACGGTGATGCTCTGGAACTCGGCGGTGACCCAGCGCCGGGCCTCTTGGTAGAGGCGTTCGTCATTCCATTCCGGGTGCTGGGCCGCCATGCGGCCCGCCTGGAAGTTGTGCTCGCGGAGGAACACGGTGTGCAGTGCGGTGAGCCCGGGTTGCTCGTTGGCCCGCACGTCTCCGGCCACGATCAACGAGTCCGCGGGCAGCCCCAGCGGGTTGTCGTTGGACTGGGTGCCGTCATTCAGCGGGAGCAGTTCCCCGATGGCCGTCGAACGGCTCTTGAGGCGTCCGCCCGAGAAGGTCCTCAGCCACGAGGCCCGATCGGCGGAACTGCCGTAGATGTGGGAGGCATCGATGAAGGCGGTCACCCCGTTGACCTGCTGTCGGGGCGTTCGGGTTCCGGTGGCCGGATCTTGGGCCGAGCGCGTCATGGGGATCACGGCCGTGCCGGTGGCCTTGGGATCGAAATAGACATCGCCGCGAGGGACAGGGATGTCCATCCGCTCGGTGCTTCCCGACAGCGCCAAGCCCAGGTCGTGGTCGAGGAACTGGCCGAATTCATAGATCGCGGTGGAAAGCCCGCGAGGGTCGGTCGTGACCTGGTCGCCTTGGGCCGCAAGGGCGTTGGAAATGGCCCGGGCACCCGGGCGTCGCGACCCAGCCGGCGTGGACAGTCCATCGGTGTAGGCGGCCCCGCTGGCTTCGCGGAGGTAGTGGGTGCTCGCGCTGCCCCAACCGGGATTGGGGGGGTTGTTCCCCCTGCCGTCCCAGGATCGGAATTCGGGCGCGGTTGGCCGCGGCGGTGGCATCACCGGCCCAGGCCGCGGGGGATTCACCGGACCCGGCGGTTTGGGCATACCTTGGCTGGGGGTGGGTCTGGGTGGTTGGGGGCGAGGCGTCTGCGCCTGGAGGCCGAGCCCGATCGCGAGACCGAGGG
>CAYLTF010000149.1:0-7171 GCA_964386625.1 uncultured Akkermansia sp.
TTTCCCCCATGATTCGTCGCCACAGGACCATCCTTTCAGAAAAAGAGCCTGTCCCTGAGAGCACTGAGAGCATTCTGAGAGTGTTTTTGCTTTGACGGAAGGGACAGGCTGTTCGTCCATGAGGCCATCGATGAGATTGTCCCGACGTTCAGCCATGACCACCGCCGCTTCGCTGGCGGCCGCCTCGCTTTCCCACCGCCTTGGGGCCGCAGATGCGGTGACCGGCCTTCGGGGACGCGTCCACCATTCCGTCTGCAAGTGGTGCTATCCCAAGGTCTCGCTGGAAGAGTTGGCCATCGCGGGCAAGGCGATGGGTTTGCAGTCCATCGAATTACTCGGGCCGGGCGAATGGGAAACGGTCAAGAAGCACGGCCTCACCTGTGCGATCACGAGCAACCCGGTGAAGGACGGCCTCGGAGGCATCACCAAGGGATTCAATCGGCTGGAGCACCACGACACGCTGGTGGCGGCCTATGAGGAATGGATCCCGCTGGCCGCCAAGGCCGGCCTCAAGAACGTGATCTGCTTCTCAGGGAACCGGGCTGGAATGGACGACTCGACCGGTTTGAAGAACTGCGCCACCGGGCTGAAAAGATTGATGGGTCTCTGCGAGCGCAACCAGGTCACGCTGGTGATGGAATTGCTGAACTCCCGTGTCGATCACGCCGACTACATGTGTGACAAGTCCGGATGGGGGGTGGCTCTTTGCAAGGAGGTGGGTTCGGAATCCTTCAAGCTCCTCTACGACATCTATCACATGCAAATCATGGAAGGGGATGTGATCGCGACCATCCGCAAGCAGAATGCGTATTTCGCCCACTATCACACCGGTGGTGTTCCCGGTCGCCATGAGATCGACGAGACCCAGGAGTTGAACTATCCGGCCATCCTCAAGGCCATCGTCGATACCGGATACAAGGGATTCGTGGCCCAAGAGTTCATCCCTGCCAGACCCGATGCGCTGGGCTCGTTGAGGCAGGCCGTGCGATTGTGCGACGTGTGAGTCGGGCGGGCTCACCGAGTGCGCTCGGAACGCCGCAATTGCGTGGACTCGCGACGGCGAACACATGACCGGCACGACGGGCTCATGAGAGCCCTGTCGATGGATTCTTTCTCAGGTCCGGTGACGCACGATCAACGACACTGGGGGTGCCGGTCAGGACGACGGTTGGATCCCCAGAGTCCGGCTCAGAGAAGATGGCCCATGCGCTCGCGCTTGGTCTTCAAGTACTTCTCGTTGTCGGGATTGGGGGCCACCCGGATGGGCAACTGCTCGATGATCTCGAGTCCGTGGCCCTGAAGTCCGACGACTTTCTTCGGATTGTTCGTCAGGAGACGGATCTTTTTGACTCCGAGATCCGAGAGCATCTGCGCTCCGAACCCGTAGTCCCTGAGGTCCATTGGGAAACCGAGCTGCAGGTTGGCATCCACCGTGTCCAAGCCGTTTTCCTGCAGTTTGTAGGCTTTGATCTTGGCACCCAACCCGATGCCGCGCCCTTCTTGACGCATGTAAAGGATCACACCTCGACCTTCCCGCTCGATCCGTTCCATCGCCGCGTGCAACTGGGGGCCGCAGTCGCATCGCCGGCTGCCGAAGACGTCTCCCGTCAGGCACTCACTGTGGACACGCACCATGACTCCCTTCTTCCCGGAGACCTCCCCCTTCACCAAGGCCAGATGCTCGCTTCCGTCCACCTTCGACGAGTAGAGGTGCAGCGTGAAGTCGCCGTAATCGGTCGGCATCCGGATCGACTCGATCCGTTCGACAAGTTTTTCGGAGTTTCTCCGGAACTGGATGAGCGATTCGATGGTGCAGATCTTGAGCTTGTGCTTCTTGGCGAAGCGCAGCAGTTCCGGTAGCCGGGCCATCGATCCGTCATCGTTCATGATCTCGCAGATCACCCCGGCAGGCCGAAGGCCCGCGAGGGTGGCCAGATCGACAGCCGCCTCGGTATGGCCGGCTCGCCGGAGGACGCCGCCGGCCTTGGATCGCAGCGGGAAGACATGCCCGGGCTGGACCAGATCCGCCGGTGTCGCAGTCGGGTCGACCATGACCTGGATGGTCTTGGCCCGGTCGGCAGCGCTGATGCCGGTGCTGACCCCCTTGGCGGCATCGACGCTGACCTGGAAGTCTGTCTTAAAGGCATCGCGATTCTGGACGACCATCTGCTCGATGCCCAATTGCTTGAGCCGTTCGCCCACGGTCGGCACGCAGATCAACCCGCGTCCATGCTTCGCCATGAAATTGATGGCATCTGGGGTCACCTTCTCGGCGGCCAACACCAGATCGCCCTCGTTCTCGCGATCCTCATCATCCACGACCACCACCATCCGACCCCGGCGGATATCGCTGAGCACTGAAGGGATGTCGTGGAATTGAGAGGTCTTCTTCATGTCTGGCAGGGTGTCTTGACGGGGAGGGCGGAATCGGTTGAGTCCGTCATTCCAGCCCGAGCAGCCGACGGCCTTCCGCGGTGATCATGCTCTGGTGCCAGGGAGGGTCCCAGACGATTTCCACCGAGGCGTCTTCGACTCCGGGCAGAGTGAGAATCTTCTGCTGGGCATCGCCGGCGATGGTGGCCCCCATGCCGCACCCTGGAGCCGTCAGGGTCATCTTCACGAAGACCTTCTTGGTGCCGCTGGGCAGGGGCTCGATTCCCATGTCGTAGACCAATCCCAGATCGACGATGTTGACCGGGATCTCCGGATCATAACAGCTGCGGAGCATGTCCCAGACGGCCTTTTCGTCGGTATCGCCCGTGGTCGGGGCCGCGGTGGCTGCCGGGGCAGGGGTGATTCCCAGCGCGTCGGCGTCTTTGGGGCCGACGCGGAACAGGCCGCCCATGGCGTGAATGGTATAGGAGCCGCCCAGGGTCTGAGTGATGTCGACCTCGGTTCCGGCGGGCAGCGTGACCACATTGCCCGCGGGGATTTGGACCGCATCGCAATCGCGGGAAAGAACGACGGTGCTGACTGAATTCATGGCGCGTCCAAGCTAGCGCGGAGTCCGTGAAAGAGAAGTCAAAGGTCGATCCGGTTCGATCCGGACTCCAAAAAGCGGTCTGTGGGACGTTCATCAGCGGAGGCTCCCCAGTCGGGAACGGGCTCATTATCCCAGGCCCAGTACCCCGAAGGAGGGACAGGCTCCGAAGGAGGGACAGGCTCCAGACTGCCCCAGATTTCCCTGATCCACGAGGGGAGAGGCTTCCGTCCAGTGGCGCTGCCTTTTCTTGGGTGGTGTCACCCATTCTGCGTCAACGATCTCATCCCCATCGCCAAGCAGGGCCCGCAGGGTGTCAAAAGTTTTGAGTCAACAGGCGGAAAGGCATGCCGACAGAAAACTTTTGACAGATCGGAGCGCCCGGCGGATTAACTAGCACCGCTGCGGGCGACCGCGGCGCTCATCCAGAGTGGCAGAGGGAACGGCCCGAAGAAGCCACGGCAACCGGTGGAGCTGACATGCTCGACGGCCAGGTGCCAAATCCGGTCGGAACCGCGAGGTTCCGGCGAAGATGAGAAGTGTCGGCTCTCTTGGAGACCCCTTCTCGCTTCGCGGAAGGGGATTTTTGCATCCCCACCGTGAGGAAGCCCGGATGCGCGCTGCGTGGCTGCCGCGGTGAAGGATTTTCTTATGAGCCAGAGCAACGGATTCATGAAGGCACTGAAGTGCCGGGAGTGCGGTCGGGAGTATCCCTTGGGTGCTACCCATGTGTGCGAGTTCGATTTCGGTCCGCTGGAGGTCGCGTACGATTACGAGCGGATCCGCCAGAATCTCACCCGCGAGAAGATCTGCTCCCGCCCGCAGAACATGTGGAGGTACCGCGAACTGCTCCCGATCGCCGGTGAACCGACGGTGGGTGCCAAGGTCGGGTACACGCCGCTCATCAAGGCCGATCGATTGGCTGCCCGTCTGGGGATCCGCGAGCTTTGGGTGAAGAACGATGCGGTCAATTATCCGACCCTCTCCTTCAAAGATCGCGTGGTGAGTGTGGCCCTGAGCCGGTCGGTGGAACTCGGATTCAAGACCGTCGCTTGCGCCTCCACGGGCAATCTAGCCAATTCCGTGGCGGCCAACGCCGCCGCGGCAGGTCTGCACTGCTATGTGTTCATCCCCTCCGACCTGGAGCAGGGAAAGGTGGTCAACTCTCTGGTCTATGGTGCGAATGTCGTCGGCATCCGCGGCCATTACGACGAAGTCAACCGATTGTGCGCGGAGATCGCCGGCAAGTACGGGTGGGCCTTCGTGAACGTCAACATGAGGCCCTATTACGCCGAAGGTTCCAAGAGCATGGGCTTCGAGATCCAGGAGCAGATGGGCTGGCGCATTCCCGAACACACCGTGGTCTGCATGGCCTCCGGTTCATTGCTGACCAAGATCCACAAGAGCTACCAGGAGTTCTCCAAGCTGGGCTTGGTCCAGAACAACGGTTGGAAGATCCACGGGGCCCAGGCGACCGGTTGCTCGCCGATCACCACCGCGCAGAAAGCCGGGTTGGATTTCTTCAAGCCGGTGAAGCCCAATACCATCGCCAAGTCTTTGGCGATCGGGACGCCTGCCGATGGTTTCTATGCGCTCAAGGTCATGAAGGAGACCGGCGGGCATGGTGAGGACGTCACCGATGACGAGATCCGCGAGGGCATCCGGTTGCTCGCGGAGACCGAGGGGATCTTCGCGGAAACGGCCGGTGGTGTGACGGTCGGAGTCGCCAAGAAGCTCATCGCCCAAGGCAAGATCCCGGCCGATTCGAGCGCGGTGTTGTGCATCACCGGCAATGGTCTCAAGACCCTTGAAGCCATGCTGGGCCATTGTGGCGAGTCGCGCGTCATCAAGCCGAGCCTCCGGGAATTCGAGACCCTCTTGGCTTCCGATCAGGCCGAGGTGGCCGGCACCCGCTGACGGTACCCGATGAACTGTGCGCGGAGTCGAGGTCTTGCTTCTCCCTCGGGTCCGGGCGTACATCGGTCGGTCCGTGGTTTCCGATGGAGGCCGCGGATCGACCCTGATTCCGGGGTGCTGGTTCAGCCGAAGATCAGCAAAGGAGGAATTCGTCCGCCGACCCGGTGGATGGCCTTCTTGAAAGCGCCTCGAAGACCTTCCTCACACCGTCTGGGATCAGGGAGTCGCGGCCTGCTCAGTCACATGTCCTGCAGGTAGAGGTGCCGGTTGCGCCATAGATAGGTGCCGCCGCTGTAGAGCGTGAGCGCGACGGCGATCCATTGGGTGGCGCCGGCAAAGGTGATGATCCATGGCTTTCCCAAGACAGTCCATGAGAAGAGCGCTTGGCCGAACCCGCCCCACTGCGGATAGCTCATGGCCAGCAGCGTCGCTAGGATGGTGGTGATCTGTGACACCGTCTTGTGTTTGCCCAGCCGCTCGGCGGCCAAGACCACGTTCTTGGAGGCTGCGAGAAGTCTGAGTCCGGTGATGGCCAGTTCCCGCCCCACGATCACCGCCACCATCCACGCTTCGATTTGCCTCAATTCGATGAACGCGATGAACGCTGAGCAGGTGAGGATCTTGTCCGCCAGCGGATCCATGAGGGTCCCGAAGGCGGTGATCAGCTTTCGTTCCCGCGCGATTTTTCCGTCGAGAAAATCCGTGAGACTGGCCAGGCCGAACAGGAGCAACGCCCAGGTCCGATTGCCTGGGAACTGGGTGAAGGCCGCCACCCAGAACAACCCCGTCAGGACGAATCGGGACACGGTCAATCGATTGGGCAGGTTCATCGGTGGAGCGGCGAACACGGGCGGGGATTCAGCGCACGGGCCTTGATCGGCACACGCTTCGGATGGCTTTGAGGAGTGCATCCATCTCTGATTCGGACCCGATGGTGATCCGGAGGTGGGAGTCTAGGCCCGGAGCTCCGAACCAACGCACCAGGATCTTCTTCTGACGGAGGCGTTCCAGCCACTCCCGAGCCGGAGGACCGGGTGGACGGGTCAGGATGAAGTTGGTCTGGGACGGCAGGACTTCCCATCCCAAACCGATGAGTTCACGGGTCACGCGGGCTCGCGATTCAATGACACGTTGAAAGTTGCGGCGGTAGTAAGGAAGATCCTTGAGCGTGGCCAAAGCCGCGACCTGACCGAGTCCGTTAACGTTGTAGCTGTCTCGAATTCGGTGCAAGGCCGCGATCAAATCGGGGTGGCCAACCCAATACCCCACTCGTTGGAAGCACAGCGAGTAGGATTTGGAGAAGGTCCTTGAAACGATCACATGCGGGTGCTTGAGCGCCAGTTCCAGTGCGTTTTCCTCGGCGAAGTCCACATACGCCTCATCCAGAACCACGACTCCTTTCATCGAGCTGCAGAGGGCGTCCAACTCCGCAGTCGAGAATCCACGGCCGCTGGGGGCATTGGGGGTGGTGATGAAGGTCAAGGCAGCCCGGAAATCCCACAGCCCCCCGCGGCGGAGCTGGGCGACCGATGGGAGGCCGAAATCCCCAAGCAAAGGCACCGGGTGAGTGCCGGCTCCGTGGGTTTCGGCCAGGACCGGATACAGCGAGTAGCTGGGCCAGAAGTATTGGACCCGGCTCTTGGACGGAGATTCGGCGTCGTCGGCACCTCGGGGTTCCACGAAGGCCCGGACCCCCAGCGCGAGCAATTCATCCGAGCCGTTTCCCACGATGATTTGATCGGCCGAGCATCCGTGCAGTTGGGCCAACTCCTCCCGAAGCGATTGCGCCGTCGGGTTCGGATACAATCTCAACCGACCATCGACAGCCGCCCGTGTTGCCGACAGGACTTTGGGAGAAGGTGGATAGGGGTTCTCGTTGGTGTTGAGTTTGATCAACCCCTTCACCTTGGGTTGTTCACCGGGCACGTAGGCGTGCAGCTCGCGGACCATGGGGCGAACCAGGCGGCTCGGCGATCCACTGCGATAGGTTGGTTTCGACACGACTATTTGAGTCCGAGGGCTGACGCGCAGCCTCCGGTTCGGGGACAGGCTCTTAGCATTCGATCCCGTTCAACCAAAGGACAATCTCGCTGTCTGATCCCGGCAAGCCTTGCCGGCGATCCTTGAATCAGCGCCCCGGCGGAACGAGGAACACAGAGAGAGACAGGGACATGAGACAGGGACAGGCTTCAAGGTGGCCGCGCCTGAGGGGGGCAGGGAACGCAACTCGGGGGATCGACTCGTGATCCTCAGGGGACAGGCTCGTGATCCTCA
>CAYLTF010000150.1:0-7118 GCA_964386625.1 uncultured Akkermansia sp.
GGCGCCGGTTGGTTGCTGGTCTTCGCCACGACGCCCCTCCGCACGATCGCCCTGGCTCTGAGTGCCCTGGGGGTGGGCGTTCTGGGGTATCTGGCTTGGGCCCGCGCGGCCGGGCATTGGCCCTTCCCGAGGCCGGCCGAACCGCGGTCCGAGGGTGCCCGCGCCGAGACGCAGCCATGAAAAACGGGGAGCGGCCGTGAGGCGCACTCCCCGTGGATCGAACGAGCGGACGGCGATCAGCCCCACTTCTCGAGCTTCATCTGCTCCTTGGGCAGACCCAGGTCGTGGAGCACCAGGTGCTCGACGGCGTTGACCATGTCGTTGGTGCCGCAGGCGTAGAACACGGTGTTGGCGGCGTCGTCCACGAAGCTCTTCACCCACTCCGGGGTGATGCGTCCGCGGCGGCCGGTCCAGGGGTCTTCCGGCGCGAGCCGGGTGCAGGTGACCACGAACTTGAAGCGCGGGTTGCGGGCCTCCAGCGCGCGGAACTCCTCGGCGAAGATGATGTCGTTGGTGGTGCGCACCGTGTAGAGGATGGTGATGCGCGTATCGAGGTTCTTCTCGGTGGCTTCGCGCACGAAGCCCCGGAAGGGCGTGACACCGGAGCCGCCGGCCACGCAGATGAGGTGCTTGCCCGGGGGATCGAACACCGGCAGGAACTTGCCGGTCGGCGGGATCACGAACATGCGGTCGCCGGCCTCGAGCCAGTCCACGATGCTCGTGCCCATCTTGCCGTCGCGCTTCACGGTCACCTCGTAGTGGCCGCGGTCCAGGGCGCAGGAGCTCAGCGAATAGGCCCGCTTGTACTTCTGCTTGTGGGGCCAGTACACGGTGATGAACTGGCCGGTCTTGAAGTCGGGGGCGTAGCCCTCGGGCCATTGGAACCGGACGGTTTTGGTGTCGGGAAGTTCCATCTTCACCGACTCCACGAGCATTTCAGCGATGACCTTGGACATGTTGGAAAGGGGATTGTTCAGCGGGACTGCCAAGAGATTGCCGCAATGCCGGGACCTGTAAAGGCGCGGATTGCTGCATGGAATGCCACGGGAGTCGCGCGTCGCGGCCCGGGATCCGTCGTCAAGGTCGGCCTTCGCCGCCCGTGCGCAGGAACCGCACGATCTCGCGGATGATGCCGGACCGCAGGGGGAGCGCGCTGTGGGTGTGGGGCAGGGTGATGTGACGGGTGGTTCCGTGCAGCCGCGTCGAGGCCACGCTGACCTTGCCGTCGTGCGGGGTGGGCAAGGGGGACCAGAAGGGCGACAGGGGGCGATCCCCGGCGATGACCAGCGACTCGTAATCGGCGGCGCCCAATCTTGCGGCATATCCCGCAGGGCCGGTTTGCAGGAGCGCGAGGTTGGGGCCAGCCAGCCAGCGGCAGAGGGCGCTGCGGGCCCAGAAATCGGCCAACTCGCTGCCATGGTGGGGCGTTCCCAAAAAGACCACGCGGCCCAGGTTGTGAGGGCGATGGATCGCCAGCCCGCCGCGGACCAGCAGGCCGCCCATCGAATGGGTGACGAAATGGAGTCGGGAGGTGTCCTTGGGGATCGTGCGCTCCAGGAACTCCGGCAGATAGTCGGAGGCCAACCGGTCCAAGGGGACGCGGGCCGATCGGTAGGCCGGGCTGAAGACCCGGTAGTTCTCGTGCCGCAGGGCCCATTCGATCCGCTTCATCACGAGCGGCGACGAGAACCAGCCGTGCAGGATCACGACGGCCTCGCTTCCCGGATCTCCGGTGACGGCCGTCGGACCTGACGCGTGCAGGGAGGCGGACATCGGGCAGCGCGGCTAAGGGCGGGGCTCGGTGCGGACGAGTTCGATCAGCGCGCGGTGGTTGATCTTGCCGGTGCCCAGCTTGGGGATCTCCGACACGGTGCGGATCTCGCGGGGCACGCACAGGTTGGTCAGGCCCTTGGTCTTGATGGCCTGGCGCACCTCGTCCATGGAGAGGCGCGTCACATTGGTGATCGCGATGAGTTTCTCGCCCTTCTCTTCGTCGGCGACGGCCACCACGGCGACCTCGCAGCGCAGCCCATGCTGGGGGAAGGCCCCGGCCAGGGCGTCTTCCACGGCGGTGAGGCTGACCATCTCGCCGCTGATCTTGGCGAAGCGCTTCATGCGGCCGAGCAGGAAGACGAAGCCGTCGTCGTCGATGCGGGCCAAATCGCCCGTGTCGTACCAGCCGCCCAGGGCCTGGAAGGCGGCATCGGCCTCGGGGTTGAGGTAACCGCGCATGACGTTGGGCCCGCGGACGAAGAGACGGCCCGAGACGACCCGGCCATCCGGCGCGATCTCGCTGACGCCTTCGACGGGCTCCAGCCGCCATTCCATGCCCGGCATGAACCGACCGACGCTGCCGAATTGGGCCTCGATGCGGTTGTTGGCGCACAGCACCGGGCTGCACTCGGTCGCCCCGTAGCCCTCGAGCAGACGGATGCCGAACTTGCGGGCCCAGGTCTGCGCGGTGGCCTCCTGGACCTTCTCGGCGCCGGCCACCAGATACTTCACCGAGTGGAAGTCATAGGGGGCGGCCTTGCGGGCGTAGCCGTTGAGGAAGGTGTTGGTGCCCACCATGACCGTGCAGTAGCGGTCGTACACCACGCCTGGAATCACCCGGTAGTGCAGGGGCGACGGATACAGGAAGGTGTACAGGCCCCGCACCAGCGGCAGCAGCGTGCAGGCGGTGAGCCCGAAGCTGTGGAAGAGCGGCAGGGCGTTGAAAAACCGTTCGTGGTCGGAGACGTCCAGGAAGGCGTCCATCTGGCGGATGTTGGCCAGCAGGTTGGCGTGGGTGAGCACCACGCCCTTGGGCACGCCTTCCGAGCCCGAGGTGAAGAGCACCACGGCCGGGGTCTTGGCCGGGTCGAATCCGGAGCGGGGCACGCGCAGGCCGGTCCCGCAGCGGAACGTGTGCTTGAGCAGGGCGAGCGCCTTGTCGAGGCCGCCGATCTCTTCGCGCACGTCCTCAAGGTAGTGGAGCCGGATGCCGGCGGCCTCCAGCGGGCCGACATCGAGCTTGGCCTTCTGAAGAAAGGTGCGGGAGGTGATGATGTCCTTCAGGCCCGCCAACCGGGAGCATTGCAGCAGGATGGCCGGACCGGTGGAGAAGTTGAGCACCGCCGGGGTGTGTCCGCAGGCCCACAGGGCCAGCAGGGTCACGGGCATGCCGTTGACGTTGGGCAGGAGGACGCCGACTTGGGCGGGGTCGCTTCCCGAGGGCCGGGAAGCCTGGGGCAGTCGCCGGGCGAACTGCCGGGAGAGCAGTTCCGTGCCGACCATGAGGCGGCGGTAGGTCAGCGGCTTGAGGGTGACATCCTCGAGGATCTCCCGACGGGGCAACGCCTCGGCGGTCTCGGCGATGGCTTCCAGCACATCCTTCGCCCCGAAGTCCATCTCGGCCTGGAAGTGCTGGTGCACCATCGCATCGCGCAGCCAGCGGGTGATGCGGGCCCGGGCCACGCTGTTGGGCAGGTGGGACAGGTCCGGGGCGTGCTTCACCTCGCTGAAGTGGGCCGACACCTTCGGGAACCAGCGGGTCCAGCCCGTGTGCCGCACCGCGGGCACGCGGACGGCGTTGCGCAGGTGGCAGGTGATGACCCGGGCCCGGGTCTTGTGGATGAGGAACCCGGTGCCGTCGAAGAGCTTCATCATGCGCGCGGTCAGCGTCAGGCGTCCCTCGGGGAAGAGCACCAGACGCCCGCCTTTCGCGAGGTGTTCGGCCATGCGCTTCGCGCCATAGGGGGAGGCCGGATCGATGGGGAAGGTCCGCCGGTTGACCATGATCCGCCGGTGGATCCACGAGGTCTGGGCGGTGGTCGAACTGGTGACGAATTTCCAATCCTCATCGAGCACGACGCCGAGGAAGGCCCAATCCAGCCAGGAGACGTGGTTGGGCAGCAGCAGCACGGGGCCTGGCGTGGACAGCACCTCGGTGTTGTAGGCGCGGTACCGGAAGCACAGGCGCAAGAGCCAATGGAGCAGGGTCTTGATCATCGGGGCCTTTCGGGGTCGGGGCGTTCAGGAGGCTCGCTGCGGAGGGGCTGCCGGGCGGGCCGGCGTGGGGATCTTCAGGAGGGCGACGATGCCGGCGGTCACCGCGGCCAGCACCAGGAACACGCCCGAGGCGCTGATGCCCACCTGCACGCTGATCAGGCACAGCAGGCTGGCGCCGACCATGCCCAGGTTGTCGACGAGGTTCTGCACGGCGATGGTCTTGCCGAGCTTGTCGGGATCGGATTCGGCCTGCAGCGCGGCGTTGAGCGGGATCAGGAAGAACCCCGCCGCGATGCCAGTGCCGATGAGCAATCCCAGGACCGGCACCACCAGGTGCAAGGGGCCGGCCTTCAGGGTGGGGTGCGTCCAGAACGCGAGGTGCTCGACGGAGAAGAGCAGTCCGAGCATCCCGGCCAGGGCGAATCCGAAGAGTCGGGTGCGCTCCAGTCGGCCCACGGGCAACCATCGCCCCGCCAGGAGGCTGCCCACCATGACCCCGACGCTGAGCCACAGGCCCAGCAGGGCGATTTGGGTGTTGTCAGGCAGCCGGAGGACCTGGAGCCCCCAGGGCTGGAAATTGATCTTCATGGCCGCGCCGCAGATCCAGAAGAGTCCGGTGCCGACCAGCATCCGGGACAGTCGCGGGGCCAGCGCGAGGTGGCGCACATGTTCCCGGAAGGCGCTGACATTGGTGTTCCAGCGGACGTCGGGGTTGCCCGGGGTCTGGTGCATGAAGAGGTTCAGCAGCAAGGAGCCCAGGTAGATGGCGACGAGCACGGCGTAGGAATAGGACACCGAATCCTTCCAGCGGTCGGCCATCACCGAGCCCGCGATCGCTCCCCCGAGGATGGCCACCAGGGTGAGCAACTCGACCATGCCGTTGGCCCGCACCAGGCGTTCCCGGGGCAGGATCTCGGGCAGGATGCCGTACTTGGCCGGCCCGTAGATGCAGGCACCGATGCCGACCACGAGGTAGCCGATGCCTTGCCAGACGGGGCCCCAGATCAGGCTGGCCGCGCATAGGACGGTGCCGAGGAGTTTCAGGGCGTTGCCGCCGGCCAACCCGGTGGTCTTGGGGTGACGGTCGTTGAAGAATCCGGCCACGGGGGCCAGCAGGATGAACGGGATGAACAGGAGGCTGGTGTAGACCGTGTTGTGGGTCCGTAGCTGCGCTTCGGTGAGGACGCCCGCCTTCTGGAGGTAGGTGAGTTGCCCGACGATGACCGCAAGAAGGGCGTTGTCGCCCAAGGCGCTGAGCCATTGGCTCAGCAGCAGGAGGGGGTAGTTGCGCCGGGTCGTGGGCATGAGGGCGAAATGGCGGTTCGGTGAGACGGGGCCGGGTTCAGCGGTGTTCGGCAAGGAGGACCCATTCGGGGGTGAAGCCGTGGCGGCGGTTGGAGGTGTCGCTGCGGCGGCGGATCCCGAAGGCTTTACGGAGCCAGCATTCCAAACGGGTCCAGAAGCGCACGCGCTCGAGGACGGGGTTGAGGAATTCGGTGATCACACAGTAATGGGTCGATTTGGGGTCCGTGTGGTGGATCGCGTGATGCTTGGGACCTTGGAGGATCCTCAGGTCGTGGAGAAGGTTTATCCAGGGACCATTCTCGCGCCGACTGCGGTGCGCCCATTTGTGGATCTGGTTGGCGTTGCCCGCAAGGAGCGCGAAGAGCCAGACGGCCGGGGTGAGGCGATCGAGACCCCAGGCGGCGGCGAGGACCACTCCGGAAAGGACCCACAGATCCCAGCAGGAGGCCATCCAGGATTTGCGGAGGAAGTGTCGCGGCCGGTAATGGTGAAGGACATTGGGACGGGCGATGAGTTCCCCCAAGACGGGGCAGTCCTCGCGGAGGTAGGCGTCTTCGATCCAGTGGAAGACGCCGACGACGAAGTCGGCGGCGAGGGCGGCGAAGGTGAGGCTGCCCAGAGTCTCGAGGATCCCGAGCAGGAGGGGGTTCCAAAGTTGGAGATCGAACATGGCCCCGCCGTTGTCGCCGGTTCCGGGCGGAAGGGGTGAATCGATTCATTTGCGGGTGTCATCGACCCGATCGATGTCGGTTTTTCGGATGCGGGCCCAGGTCTGCCCCCGATGGAAGATTTGCCGTGGCGACCCGGGTTTCTTCCGATCTACCGTTCGCGCATGGCAGATTCCAAGAAGCCCTCGAAGAAGGGGCCGGCACTCCTCTTGGGGGTCGGGCTGGATTCGGACGGTCACAAGCGGGTGACCAAGGGCAAGAATTTCGCCCTCGTGGGGGGCACTCAGGAGACGCACGAGGCGATGACCGAGAAGGCCATCAAGATCAACGAGCACCTGACCAAGCGGGGCAAGGAACTGCACGAGGTGAGCCGCGAGGAGTTCGATGACATCGCCCACAAGGTGGGACTGCGGCGGGATGCTCCGGAGAACAACTGATCATCGCGGATCGGGGTGGGCGGGTTCGGTTGTCCGCTCTGCAGGCGGGCCTCGATGTTTTGGAAGGGGGCGCAAAAAACCGGCCCACGCTGTGAAGCGTCGAGCCGGTCCAGAAGTCGGGTTCGAGGGTGGGTTCGCCGATGTCGCTGTCGTCGATCCGGCCGGTCAGGCGCCGATCTGTTTCGAGTAGTCTGAGGCCGAGAGGAGAGCGTCGGCTTCGGCCGGATTGGAGAGGCGGAGGGTGAAGAAGCTGCCACCGGTGTAGGGCTCGCTGTTGACGAGGGCGGGATTGTCGCTGGCCGCGCTGTTCACGGCGATGATCTCACCGGATAGGGGCGAGTAGATGTCGCTGGCGGTCTTGACGGATTCGACGACGGCGCAGGCTTCGCCGGCCTTCACTTTGCGTCCGACGGCCGGGAGTTCGACGAACACGATGTCGGTGAGTTCGTGCTGGGCATGATCGGTGATGCCGACGACGGCGGTGTCACCCGAGATGCGGGCCCACTCGTGGGATTTGGCGTATTTCAGATCGGCCGGAACTTGCGAACTCATGCTGAGGAAGGAATTAACGGGAGTTCCTGGGTGATGCCAGCAGAAAGGGAGGGGGTGCTGTGGCTGGGCTCTTGGCTGGGCTCTTGGGTGGGCTCCGCGGGATCGATCCTGCGCTCGCAGGGAAGCTCGGGGGAGGATCGGCCTTCGCGCGGGGCGCGAGGGGAGG
>CAYLTF010000151.1:0-7036 GCA_964386625.1 uncultured Akkermansia sp.
CAGGCCGACGCGCAATGGACGGCCCTCAGCGGCTACCACTACTACACCACCGAGAGCTACACCGACGCCAACGGTCGCACCCAGACCCGGCAGGTCCGCCATACGCGGTGGGTGCCCAGCGCCGGCTCCGTGTCGCATTTCTTCGACGACGAACTCGTGTCGGGATCGCAGGGTGTGAGGGCGGACCTGCTGCGCCGCATCGAACCGTTCCCGACGGCCGAGCTGGTGCCCTACCACGACGGTTTCGTCGCCGGGTGGACCGTCGAGCGCTACCAGATCGACCTGGTGAAGGCCGCGACCGCCGCACGGCAAGGCATGGCCGACCAGGTCCGCTCGATGTGCGCCAGCCGGGTTCCCGGAGACACCCACATGAACCTGCAGGTGTCGATCGATTGGAGCGGCCAGACGTTCAAGCACATCCTCGTGCCCGTCTGGTTGCTGACCTACGACTACGGGCGCAAGAGCTACCAGGTGGCGATCAACGGCTACACCGGGAGCATCGCCGGAGACCGCCCCTACAGTTTCCTCAAGATCTTCTTCGCGGTCATGGCGGTGATCCTGTTCATGGCCGCCCTGGCCTGGTTCGGCGAAGACTGGAAGTTCCACCGGTAGGAGTCTGTCGCACTTCGCGAGAGCGACCCACGCCCCCCCGGCCCTCGGGTCAGCGCCGGGGCATCCGGGCGGCCAGCAAGGCACCGGCCAGGGTGAATGCGGTCCACGCCGAGGCGGGGATGTAGAGCCCGAACTCGGCCAATCCGTGGGTGAACCACCCGAGCAGACCCAGGAACACCGCCCATTCCAAGCGCCTCCGGTCAGCCTCGGGCCACACCGAGACTCCCGCCACCTCGGGGCCAGAAGGAGCCGTGGAGACCTCAGCGGAATCGCCCGGACCGGCCGCACCGCTCAGCCGGCGGCCCAGCGTCCAGAGCAGTCCCCCGATCCAGGCCGAATACAGGGCAAAGCCCGGCAGGCCGGAGTCGCTGGCCTGCTCCAGGAAATCGTTGTGGACCAGGCGGGCCATCTCGGACTCGGGGGCCTTGAGCCGGGCATAGGGCCGCTGGAAGGTCCCGGGGCCGCTGCCCCAGACCGGATGCTCCCGGGTGTTCTGCACGGCCGCCTTCCAGTAGTCGGCCCGGGCCACGGCGCTCGTCGCGCCCTTCGCGAAGTACCCGGCGAAGCGCAACCCGAAGAGCCCGAGACCGCCGGCCAAGAGCAGGGCCACCAGGGCGGCCTTGTGTCGGGCCGATCCCGGCCTCAGCAGCAGGGCCACCGCACCGACCCCGAGGGCCACCAACCACCCGGCCTTGGAGCCGGTCCAGTACAGACACAAGAGCCCGAGCCCCCCGAAGCTCGCCAGCACCAACCGCCGGACCGACGCCTTGAGCGACGCCGACACCGTCGCCAGCACGGCGAGGCAGGCCGGCAAGAGCAGCAGGATCATCGCGGCCAGCGCGTTGGGATAGACCATCGTGCCGTTCACGCGGGCCCGCTTCATCTTGTCGAGGATCACCGGGTTGGCGATGTCCATGCCGTTGGTGTGGATCACCAGCAGGTTGGCTTTCATCTCCGCCAGCGATGCGGCCGTGAAGTTGGTCCAACCCGTGGCCTGGCCCTCGAGCAGCACCTGGTAGTCTTGCCGCAGCTCGAAGAGGTGCTGCTGGGCGGCCTTGTTGAGACAGAACCCGAGGCCCGCGATGATCCCGGCCCACAGCCACCCGCTGCGCAACGCCGGGCCCAGCACGAGAAATCCCACCGCATAGGCGGCCACGCATCCCGACAACTGCGGGAGCGTGAGCCCGGTGAGCACCGGATCGACAGACCGGCCCGCCGCCAACGATTGCCAGGCCAGCCAGAGGGCCGGCAGCACCAGGAGCATCCCGGGGATGCGCCGGCCCCGGAGCGACTCCATGGGCTTGGACGACATCAATCCCACCACGGCCAGCACCATGAGGACCGGCGCGGCCAGGCGCGAGGGCCAGGGCTGCTGGAGCCACTCCGCGGCATCGCGGGGCATGGGGATTTGCGCATCGAGGATGACCGGGTTGCCCCACTTGAGGATGCACAGCCCCAGGAAGGCACCGAAGACCAGCGCGAAGAGGCGCAACGTCCCGGGACCCGCGGCCCCGCTCGCAGATCCGGGCGTGTTCACAAGTTCAACCTCAGCAGTCCGACCTCCAGGGCCAGGGCTTCCTGCACGTTGGTGTGGAGGAGCCGTTGGGTGCCTTCCCAGTTCTCCAGGTTGCTCTGGGCCTGCTCGAGCCGGAGGCGTGCGGCCACGGCCTCGGTGGCCGACTCCAGCGTGGGGAAGAAGGCCGACTCACCCGTGCCCCCGCAGACCCGCAGCCACACGTCGCGCAGCCAGGCCTGCAGGCCCGCCAGGTATTCGCCGCGGCGGCGGCGGTATTCCGCCTCGATGGCGGCGGTGAGGGCGTCTTCCCACTGTTCCTTCTGGGCCGGCGTGGCATCCGGGTATTTGGCCAACGGTGAGCTCGCCGTGAGTTGCTCCTCGATGGTCTCGCGGGCCACCGCCAGCGACTCGAGCAAGGTCCCGAGCAGTTGGTAGCGGGCCAGCACTCCGGTCGATCCCGGGGCGGCCTTCCGGGCGAAGTCGGTGATCCACCGGCTCACCTCGTCGCTCACGCGGAACGGCCGGACACCGAAGCTGACCCGTTGGCAGCGCGACAAGATGGTCTCGAGCAGACGGCTCGGCTCGGTGCTCAGGAGGATGAGCACGGAGCCGGGCGGCGGTTCCTCGAGGGTCTTGAGGAAGATGTTGGCCGCGGCCGTGTTCATCCGGTCGGCGCCGGCGAAGACCACCATCTTGTGGAAGCCCTGCATGGGCTTGAGGGTGATCGTGCGGACGATCTCGCGCGTCTGGTCGGCGCTGATCTGGCGGGACTTGTTCTCGGGCCGCACCCAGGTGACGTCGGCGTGGTTCCGGGCGGCGATGCGCTCGCAGTTGGGGCAATGCCCGCAGGGCGCCATCGGGGTGCCCCCGGGGGATCGTTCCGGCGGCGAGGAGCAGTTCAGGGTCTGGGCCAGCGCCTCGGCCCCCGCTTCGAGCGACTCGAGGTCGTCACCGATGAAGAGGTATCCATGCGCCAGGCGATCCCGCGACAGGCTGCGTCGCAGGAGTTCCCAGGCTTTGGATGAGGCGAGATCCGGATCCATGGATTCGGGTAACGGAGCCGACGGGCCGGCTACTTCTTGGCGATCTCCTTGGCCCAACTGTCCTTGAGCCCGATGGTGCGGTTGAACACCAGCGGCACCGACGCCGGTGCGACCCCGGTCGGCGAATACGGGACATCGAGGGCGAAGTAGCCCAGGCGCTCGAACTGGAAGCGGTCGGTCTGGCGCGCCTCGGCCAGCGAGGGTTCCAAGAGGGCTGTGACCGTGGTCGCACTCTCGGGATTGAGCACCGACTTGAAATCGCGCCCCTCGGCCTCGGGCTCCTCTTCGGTGAACAACCGGTCATACAGGCGCACCTCGGCCCGGATGGCGTGGGCGGCACTCACCCAGTGGATGGTTCCCTTGACCTTCTTGGCGGCATTGGCGCCCCCGGTCCGGGTCTCGAGGTCGGCCGTGCAGCGCAGCTCGACCACCGCGCCCGAGGCGTCTTTGATCACTTCGTCGCAGCGGATGATGCACGCGTACTTGAGGCGCACTTCGCCGCCCGGACGCAGCCGGAAATACTTCGGCGGCGGCACTTCCATGAAGTCGTCGGAGTCGATCCACAGCTCGCGGGTGAAGGCGATCTTGCGCGTGCCCAGCTCGGGCTGAGACGGGTTGTTCACCGCGTCGAACCAATGGGTCTCGCCCTCGGCGATGTTGGTGAGCACCACCTTGATGGGGCGAAGCACGGCCAGGCGGCGCAGGGCCACGAGGTTCAGGTCGTCGCGGATGCAGCCCTCGAACACCGACACCTCGGTGAGGCCGTTGTACTTGGTCACACCGATGGCGGCGGCGAAGGCGCGCAGGGCCTCGGGCCGGACCCCTCGTCGGCGGAGGCCGCTCAAGGTGGGCATGCGCGGGTCGTCCCATCCGGTCACCAGGCCTTCTTCGACGAGCTGCAGCAGCTTGCGCTTGCTCATCACCGTGTAGCCGAGGCTCAGGCGGGCGAACTCGATCTGGCGGGGCAGTTTGCGCGGGAGGTCGAGCGACTGGAGCACCCAGTCGTAGAAGGGCCGGTGGATCTCGAACTCCAGTGTGCAGATGGAATGGGTGATGCCCTCCAGGTAATCGCTGATCGGATGGGCATAATCGTACATCGGGTACAGGCACCAGCGGTCGCCGGTCCGGTGGTGCGTGGCGTGGCGGATGCGGTACAGGGCCGGGTCGCGCAGGTGGATGTTGGGCGAGGCCATGTCGATGCGGGCCCGCAGGGTGCGGGTGCCGTCGGCGAACTCGCCCTGCCGCATGCGCTCGAAGAGGTCGAGGTTCTCCTCCACGGAGCGATCGCGCCACGGACTGGGCTTGCCGGGTCGCTCCGGCACGCCGCGGTATTCGGACATCTGCTCCGGGGTCAGGTCGCAGACGTAGGCCTTGCCGCGGCGGATGAGTGCCACCGCGAAGGCGAGCATCTGCTCGAAATAATCGGAGGCGAAGAACGGCTCAAGCGGACGACCGGAGGCCTCGGAGGGCAGCACCGCGGTGCCGCTGACATCGCCGGGCACCTTGCGGCCCAAGCGGTCGTCGGCCCAGCCGCGGATGAGCCAATCGACATCGGCCTGGATGGACTCGACGTACTCGATGTCTTCCTTGGTCGGGTTGGTGTCGTCCATCCGCAGGTTGCAGCGGCCGTGGGTCTCGCGGGCGATGCCGAAATTGAGGCAGATCGACTTCGCGTGCCCGATGTGCAGGTAGCCGTTGGGCTCCGGCGGGAAGCGGGTGACGCTGAGCGGGTGCTTCCCGGACTGCAGATCGTCGGCGACGATGTCGCGGATGAAGTCTGCCGGGGCGGGAGGCGTCGTGGGTGCGGATTCCGACATACGAGTTTCTCCCCGGAGTCTTACGGCCGCCCCCGGGGAAGTCGAGAACCTCGGACGGTCGGAGGCGAAGCGAACCGACCGCCTCCGGAGTCGGTGTTCCGGGGTGCGCAGGCCCAAGGTGCATCATCGGGGAGGCGGCAGCGGCCCGGGCCCGCGTTCACTGGGAACCTGACACAGCGGCGGATTTTCGCGCTCCGCGCGAAGGGGAATCAGGATGTTCACGTTCCAGAGCTCACTCCGCCCCGCCCCGCTACCGCCTCCTGCCCCGGGCGCTATGGGGCAAAGCCACGGGCAGGCCGCCACTGACTTCGGGCACTTGGGCTCAGCGAGCGAACCGGAAGAACCGGGCGGATGCCGTCGGATCGAAGGTTTCGGTTGGCTGGATCCGGGTCCAGTTCGTGGAGCCGACGGCGGACGCGGCTTCAACGCCGTTCCCAAGAGCCAAGGGGTCGAGCACGAGGCGTACCCCCGCATCCACCCGTTCGAGGCGGACGGGCCGGAACCGGTTGTCGACTCCCACCCTGGGAGGCTCCCCGGGTTGCCCCAATCCGAAGCCCCGGAGACGTACTTCAAGATCGCCCGGACCCGCCTGCGGGAATCCGCCCCCGAGGTCCCGGAGGCTAATGGCGACCCACCCGTACCGGGCATCGCTACCCTGACCGACACGGAGGGTGAGGTGGTGGGGCGCTTCGCGAGCGGGAGCCTGGTTGGCGATGGTACCCACGGTCACGGTCACCGGTGGGCCGGATGGCGGGGGGATGAAGCCGACCTCGGAAACCGAACAGACGAAAACCGACTGGGACGTCCATCGTGCATCCTCGCCGGGAAATCCGCCGTCAGGAACCTCCGGGGAAATCCAACGCACCGGAAAAGGCTCCAGCACCCCCGCGTCGACCCGGACGAAGACGCCTTGCCGGGGCACCAGCGTCCACTCCCGGCTCCAATGGACCCCGGCCGGAATCCCCGAACCGCCCGAACGCAAAGTGTCGACCCACTCCAGTTCCGGCACACCATCCGCATCGAGGTCGATGGGATGCCGAACGACCACGGTCGGCGGCACGACGCCCGTCTTTTCCGCAATTTCAGCGGCCGAAAGAGGCGAAAGCACCCAGCACCCGAGCGTCAGGACATTCCAGAATGGCATGGCGGGATGACGGCTCATGGATCAGTGGAAGCGGTGTGGGAAGGCGCTGCGTTGCCAAGAACTTGGAACCGAACCACGGAGGATTTCCACGCAGAAAGTGGCGGGGCGAAAGCCGATCCACCGAGGGGGTAGGAACAGGTCTTCACCAGCACCCAGCAGCGCCAGGGCTGCTTCGACCGACGGCGAGGGATCCGTTGGCCGATCTTGGTCCGAGCACCGCGATCACGGGATCGCCGCACCCTGCGCGGTTTCGCCGTTGCGGGGCGTGGCGTTGTCTTCAGGGTGCCGGCATGGACCGGCGATTGATTTGGTTTACCGCCCTGATCCTGCCGGTATTCGGCTGGTCGTGGGTGAACCCCCACGATCGATTCACCTGGTGGCTGGAAGTGGCTCCGGCCGTGATCGGGGTGCCGCTGATCTGGGCGGTGCGAAAACGATGCCCGCTGTCGACGCTGCTGCTGGTGCTGATCTACCTGCACGCCGTGGTGCTGCTGGTGGGAGGCCATTACACCTACGCGCTCGTGCCGGCCGGAGAATGGGCGAAGGCGTGGTTCGGTTGGCAACGGAACAACTACGACAAGCTCGGGCATTTCGCCCAGGGCTTCGTGCCGGCGATCCTGACCCGCGAGATTCTGCTGCGGGCATCTCCGCTGCGGGGCAGCCGTTGGCTGGGATTCCTCGTCGGCTGCGTGTGTCTGGCGTTTTCCGCCTTCTATGAGCTGATCGAATGGGCCACGGCCGTGCTGACAGGCTCGGCCGCCGAGGCGTTCCTGGGCACCCAGGGCGACCCGTGGGACACGCAGACCGACATGCTGATGGCGCTCTTGGGCGCGGTCGCCGCGCTCACGCTGCTCCCGCGGTGGCACAACCGCAGTATCGCGGCCGTGACCTCCAACGTGCCCGC
>CAYLTF010000152.1:0-6948 GCA_964386625.1 uncultured Akkermansia sp.
CGAATGGCGTCCGATGAGCGACTGGCAGAATCCGTGGATGGTCTGGATCGGCGCGAGGTCGAAGGCGCTCAAGGATTCCGTGAGGTGCCGGATGAGCTCGGGCGAGCTTCCGGGGGCGGCCTCGAGGCGGGCGGCGATGACTCGGGCCTCGTCTCCGGCACCGGGTGCGCGGCCTTCGGAGATCGCCTGGGCGGCCGACACCGCACGCCGCAGCGCCCCCAAGAGCCGCTCGCGCAATTCGGCCGTGGCCGCCTGGGTGAAGGTGCTGACGAGGATCTGGTCGACCCGCAGGCCGCGTTCGATCAGCAACCTCAGCCAGAGCAGGGTGATGGAGTAGGTCTTGCCGGTGCCGGCGCTCGCCTCGATGGAGGTCGCCCCGGACAAGTCCTGCGTCCGCGGATCGAATGAGGAGGACTCGTTCATGGGGAGGTGGGGTTCGCTGCGCCACGCCACGCCTCGATCTCGAGCATGAGACGCCAGGCCAGCGGGCTACCCTCGGACGGAAGCCAGCCGGGCAGGCCTTCCGGGATCCAATTGAAGGGATTGTCGCATCCGCGAAAGACGGCGCGGGTCGCCGGCCGGTCGCTGTCGGCGCCGCCGGAGTTCTCTTCGCGATCCGATGACCAGTGGGTGAAGGCCGACTCGAGGAACCGTGACGGGTCCTGATCGGCGAGGGTTCCCGGCCCCGCATCGCTCGAGGTCTCGGCATCTCGGCCTCCCTTGGCCAGCGCCACCCCCGCCGACTTGGGCCAGTAGGGCAAGGCCACGCCCCGTCCCAATCGCGCGAGTCGCACCAGTCGGCCCAGGTGCGATCGGGCCTCGTTCGGGGAGGGGAGGTTGAGGATCCATTCGGCCTTGGGCCCGACGCAATGGGCCTCTCGCAGGGGGACTGGATCGTCGTCTGGCTGCGACGCGGCCAATGCCAGGGCGTCGAAGGCGAAGAGCAGCCGGCGGCGGTAGTCGCCCGCCTCCTGCGGCTTGGAGGCGAAGAACTGGTACACGGCCGGGTCGCCCGGACGCCGATACCATCGGGCTCGCGGGGCCCCTTCGAGCCGCAGGATTCGCGGGCCGGCGACCGCGTCGGGATCTTCGATTGAGAACCTCAGGTTGGCGGTGATCCGATCCTTCGGAGCGAAGATCGGCAGCTCCGGCAGTTCGGCCCGTGTCTTCTCCAGCAGTGCCTCTCCGATCTTGCCGCGCGGAAGGCCCCCGGAGACCTCCATCACGCGCACCAGTGACGCTTCGTCTTGTCCCTCCAGGCGGGCGGTCATGAGCCGGTCCCGCAGGGCCCAACGCTCCAGTCCGTCGGGATCGATCAGGTCTTCGCCCTGCGGTGTGTCGGCTTCCTCGGGGAGCTGGAGCCCCAATCGCGAGGCGAACAGTCGCTGGGGTTCGTCGAGCACCGTCCGCAGGTCGCCGAGGCTGGGCGACCAGTGGGGTTCCGGCGGCAGGCTCTGCGACCAAGGCCCGGGATAGGCCGGAAACCCGCGGCGTCGCTCCAAGGCCATGGCGGCGGCGTGGTCGCTGCGGCGCTGTCCGCGGGCCCCGGCGGGGCGGTCGGCCCGGAAGGCCTCAGGGCTGAACCCGTTGAGCGGATGATGGAACACCCGGTGCCCGCGTTCCGATGGGAGGGACGTCGGTGGCAGAGCCTGATCCACAGCCTCCAGCAGGTCGGCCAACGCCGTGGACGGAGGGCGGTCTTTGCCGTCTTCGTCGGAATGCCCCTGATAAGACAGGATCAGTCGATCCCGGCAGGCCAGCAGGGCCAGCAGCAGGCAATGCCGATCGGCGTCCCGGACCGAGGGGTCTCCGGTGGCCGGCTGGACGGCCAAGGGGTGCCAGGCGGGCCGATCCTCGGACCTGGGGAAAACCCCGTCGTCGAGCCCGGCCACCACCACCACGCGGGCCGGGACCCCGGCGTAATGGCGCAGGTCGGCCACCGTGACGCCTCCGGAACCGCGGCCACCGGAGCCGCTCAAGGCGGTGAGTTTTTCGGTGATCAGCCGCAGATAGGCGGCGGCCTCCAAGCGGACGCCGGGAACCGCCGCCCGTCCCAATGGTTCGAGGATCTCGGACTGGAGCGCCGCGGCCTGCGCGGCTGCGTTGCCGATGCGTGTGGAGACGCACTCTCGCACGATGACGCTGAGCGCCTGATTCCACTCCGGGATCGGTCTCGGCCCACCGGTGCACCAGATCTTGCGCGCCTCGCCGAGCCCCTGGGCGAATCGGGCCAGGCGGGCGAGGTGGCCGAGCCCCAGACCGCTCGTCCGCTCGAGCGGCACGCAGGGAGTCGCCTCTCCGGAGATCTCCAGCACCGAATCCCTCCGGTCTTCCGACACCAGCGCCCCCAAACCCAGGCGTCGCAGCGCCCACGCAAGATTCCACCGCGATTCCGGGATGTCCTGGTATTGCCGCCGATGTTCCGGGCTGAGCCCCCAGCGGAATCGGGCGTCTTGCAGCCACTCCACCAGCGTGGCGCCCTCGCCGTCGGCCTCATTGAGGTCGAATCGATCGGCGATCAGGGGATTCTCGAGGAGTTCCTGGACCTCCTTGAGCGTGAGGCGGCCCTGGAGGCTCTCCAGCAACTGCACCACGCTGGAGGCGAACGGTGGCAGTCCACCGCCACCGCCACCCACCCAACGGAACGGCAGCCGTGCCTCGGAGCCCGTGTCGAGGGCCGCCTCGATCCATGGGGCTTGTTCGCGCGGGTTGGCCAGCAGGATCAGGATGTCTTCCGGGCGCAGGTCCTCCAGTTCCTGGAGGGCTTGCAGGATCCGGTCGCGGCAGACCTCCAGCTCGCGGAGCGGGGTGTGCGCGGCGTGGACGGTCAGCGAGGCGTCACCGGCCGCGAGGGGCAGGCGGGCCTCCGGGGGCAAGGGGGCGGCCGATCGGCAGGAGGCCTGCAGTCGCCCGAGCAACGAGTCCGGGGGCTCGGGGCTCTCGAGGTCGAGGCCGCCATCGCCCACGGCCATCAGCGTGTCGGCCAGTTGGCGCTGGAGGTCTTGCGAACATCGCCCGAACGCCCACAGCAGCCCGCCGGGTTCGGGCGTCGACGGATCGGAGCCAGCCGATCGGCGCAACGCCCCGGACTTGATGGGCAAGTCGGCCCAGAAATCGCGGCTCGGAGCCATGGCGAACAGGTGCACACGACCCGGGGCGTGTTCGTGCAGCAGCGGCAGCAAGTGCAGGAGGCGGCGGAAGAGCCCCGCCGGCAGCCCCGCATCGAGCAGGATCCACAGGTGGGGGATGCCTCCCTTGGACCGCCACGATTCCATCCAGGCCCGCGCCGAGGTCTTGAATTCGGCGTCGGTCTGCAGGCCGGGGTGGGTCCGGAGCAGTTCTGCGACGCGAGGATGGGCGACCAGGGCTTGCAGGAACGAGCCCTCGGGCCAGATCCGCTCCCCGAAGCGGCATTGCAGCGTTTCGTGGATCACCCGCGCCAATTGGGTCGCCGAGGCGAGGACCGTGGCGTCGAGCGGGTTCAACGAGGCTTCGCGGGGCAGGGGAAACCGCGGGTCGGCCTGCAGGTCGGGCAAGGCCGCGGCCACGGTCCAGCGGAGACGCTCGACGTCGAACCGGGTGCCGCCCCCTCCCGAGGCCTGCTCGAGGAGTTCCTTCAGTTCGACCTCTTGCGAGTGGCTGGCGATGCCCGAAACCCGGGCCCATCGGTGCATCGCGGCCTCGCGCAGTCCCTTCCGGGGAAACACCAGCCAGTGCCGCGCCCGGACCTCGCGCACCCCGGACAACTGGCATGCGATCTCATCCAGCAGGGCGGGGTGGGTCTCGGCGAGGTGGAGCATGGCGTGCGCGGTCGGGGTTGAGGATCATCCGGCCACAGCCGGCACAAAGCAATCCGCCCCGAGTTCTCCCCGGGCGGATCGGCCGGGACCGACGGGGGGACGGCCCTGGGCGGCGACCCTTTGGCATCTGTTGTCCATGGGCGCATCTTGAGCCCACCCCTGGGACAAAAACGGTCCCACCCCTGGGCCGGTGTCGTTCGGAAGACTCCGGCACCTCATCCGAGGGGCCAAAAGACTCCCTCGTTGCGCTTCCCGCCACCTGAAGGAAGTTGATCCCATGAGGACCTCGGAACCTTCCGCCTTGGCGCGCCGTCGCTTGAGCCTGGGCATCACCAACGTGGGATTCTGGGTGCTGGCCTCGGTCGCGGCTCTCGGTGGGTTGGCCGGCGTCCCAGAAGGTCGATCCGGCAGCGCCTCGCCCGCGATGGCCTTGGGGATCGCCCTGGGACTGGGGCTGGCGATCGTTTTGGTCCAGGCGGTGTTCGATTTTGTCGGCGGTTTTGCGCTCATCCCGACCCCTCACCCGAGACCTTGGGAATTCCTGCGTCGGTGGCTGCGGGGCATCGTGGCCCATTCGCTGGTGCTGGCTGGAGTCGGACTCGTGGGCCTGATGAGTTTGCGGTGGACCGGCGGGTTCTGCGTCGGGTTGGCCTTGTCGACGGTGGCCTTGGCCGTGGGGCGGGGACTCTTGCACCGAATGATCACCGGTACCGCGATCCGGGAGGGGACTCTCGAGGACGGTGAGCCCCTGTTGACCACCTCGGTCGACGACCCTGCCTTCACCGGCGGCATCGTGGGCTTCGGTCGCCGCGCACGAAGCCTTTGGCCCGCGCAATGGCTCGAGACCTTGCCCTCGGCGGAGCGGGTTGCCGAGTCGGCCCGACGCCGCTGGCATATCGCCCAGGGGTTGCCGGCCCGAGCCTTCCTGTGGGCGCTGTTGTGGAATCTGCTCGGTTCCTTCCTCGGCACGTGGGCCTTCCAACTCGCCGACCGCCCGCCCGGCCTTGCCCTGCTGGGACACGCGTGCTGGATGACCCTCTGGACGTTCTCGAGTCTGCTCCTGATGCCCAGCCTGAGCCGGGGTGCGGTCTTCGCCGCCGACCGGGCCGCGGCCGATGCCGGTGCCGATCCGCGTGGGTGGATCCTTCTGTTCCCGCGACTCACCGGCGAAGACGGCAGTCCGCGGGCCGCCGTCCAGAACATCTTCTATCCGATCCCCTCGGCTCGAATGCGGTTGGATCGACTCGCCCATCCCCACACGGGGTTCGTCGCCGGCAACCTCGCCCGCAACAATCTCTACTACTCGTGGGCCGCGTTCACGCTGCTCGGCCGTGCCGTCCACTGCAACGTGGGTCGCCCGTCGCTCTGGGTGTTCCCTCCGTCGGCCTGAGCCTCCTGGTTCCTCGAGTCGACCGACTTCAAGGCCGCGAGTTGGTGTTCCCGGAGATCCAGGCCTATCCTGCGTTTCGAATTTGTCGGCTCCCGATGAAGAAATCCCAACTCCCTTCCAAGGTCTGCGTCGCGTGTGCCCGTCCCTTCGTCTGGCGCAAGAAGTGGGAACGCGACTGGGAACGGGTGCTGTACTGCTCCGACGCCTGTCGTCGGGGTGTTCACCCTTTGGCGAAGCACGCCCGATCGGCCGGAGCGCGATGACGGGGCGGGGCCGCAGGCCCAGGACCTTGTCGCCTCCGGCCATTGACGACCGGGGGAGTCGACGGAAGCGTGCAGGTCAGCATGGATTCCCATGAGCAATCGACGGACGTCCTGGTCATCGGGGCCGGCGTCTCGGGGTTGGTGGCTGCGATCGCGTTGCAGCGGGCCGGGCGTCGCGTTTGCGTCGTCGACAAGGGACGCGGAGTGGGAGGGAGATTGGCCACGCGCAGGATCGATGACGCGACCTTCGACCATGGGGCTCCGTGTTTCACGGTGGGGGATTCGCCTGGCGGCCTGCTTGCCGTATGGGATCGGCTCTCGGGAAGCGTGACCGAATGGGGGGCGGCTTCCGGGGCGGGGGCGGGAGACCGGAGTCTTTGGCGAGGCGTGCCTTCGATGTCGGCCGTGGCCAAGCGACTGGCCGGGGGCGTGGAGGTCCACCAGGAGGTGCAGATCGCCACACTGCGGCGGGCATCCGCTGAAGGGCCGAACCGGGGTCGATGGATCGCCACCGCCGCCGGCGGCCGCGTGTTCGTGGCCGACGCCGTTGTGGCGACTCCACCCGTGCCGCAATGCCTCGCCTTGCTCGATGCGGGAGGCGTCGGCCTGAGTGGCGAGGTCCGCGCCTCTCTCAGCGCCATCGAGTACGATCGCTGCCTGACCGTCATGGCCGTATTGGAGGCCCCGTCGCTCGTCCCTCCGCCGGGCAGCCTGTCCCCGGCCGGCGGGCCCATCGCCCTGATCACCGACAACCAGAGAAAGGGCATCTCCGCCGTGCCTGCCGTGACGCTGCAGGCCACGCCCGAGTTCAGCCTCGAGCACTGGGAGCAAGACCGGCAGGAGAGCGGAAAGGCGCTGCTTGCGGCCGCCGAACCCTGGCTCGGGGCCGGCATCCGCACCTGGCAGATCCATGGTTGGCGCTACAGTCGGCCCCGCGTGGCTCACGCGAGCCCCTGCGTGATCGCCCAGACCCATCCCATTCTGGTGCTGGCCGGTGATGCCTTCGGCGGCGACGGAGTCGACGGGGCTGCGCGGTCGGGTTGGGCCGCTGCCGAGGCGATTCTCGCCCGCGGGTGAATCGCCTTTCCCCACCTTCTGCGTCGCCGTGGTGCGCCGATCCGGATATTCCTTCGGTTCCTGAATCCCGGATCCGGATGAGCACCCCGCACCGCATCTACACGATGAGCTTCGCCCGCGTGTATCCCCTCTACGTCGCCAAGGCCGAGAGGAAGGGCAGATCCAAGGACGAAGTCGACGCCGTCATCCGGTGGCTGACCGGGTACAGCCAAGCCGAGTTGGAGTCGCTCATGCTGGAGGGACGGGACTTCGAGACATTCTTCCGCGAGGCTCCCCGCCTCAACCCAGCGCGAAACCGGATCCGCGGCGTGGTCTGCGGCGTGCGTGTCGAGGCAGTGGCCGAGCCGACGATGCGCGAAATCCGGTACCTGGACAAACTGATCGACGAACTGGCGAAGGGGAAATCCCTGGAGAAGGT
>CAYLTF010000153.1:0-2193 GCA_964386625.1 uncultured Akkermansia sp.
GCGCCGTCGCCATTGAACTGGAGTCTCACGTCGTCGAGCACGAAGCGGCGATCGATCATCCAACCGCTCTCGATCGAGGCATAAAGGCCCTTCGGCCCACCCCAACGCGCACCGACCCCGGTGCGGATCTCACGGTAGGTGGCCATCTGGTCGTCCATGGCGGCCAGTCCACGGTCACGGCCATACGTCGGGTTCAGGTGATAGGCTCCACCGGCCATCTCGGCCCCGATATGGAAAGTCCAATTGGCCGACGGGCGGTACTGGATCTGGGGCCGCGGCAGCAGCAACGACAGCGTCCACTGCTCGGCGAACCGCCAGCGGACCCCCGGGCCACCGACCACGGGGATGTCTCGTCGCGGATCCACGCTGGCCGAGAGGAACACCTGGAGGTCAGGGTTCACCGAGTAGCCCACGCCACCGATGAAGGGGGCATTGAAATCATCGCCACTGATCTGCTCGAAATCGGAATACAGACCCGGCGAGATCTCACCGAACGCCTGCCAACCCTCGCGGAACCGCCACGACACGGTCAGCGGGATCGCCACCGACTGCAGGTTGGCCGGCAGCGGATTGCCCGGGTCGCGACCGAAATCCCAGCGCGTGTAGGCCACACCGACGCCCCAGTTGAATTCGGATGCCGGATTGAAGACCCCCTTGTACTCGAGGCGAGTGCGAGTGGCGTCGAGATTGCCCAACTCGCGGGTTCCCAGGCGGATGTCCGCCCCGGCCGAGTAGCCCGTGTTGACCTCGAGAGATCCGGAGTACGGAGGGGCGACGAACCGGTCTTGGGCGCACAGGCCACCTGCCGCCAGGAGGGCAGCCGCGCAGGAAAGAGTCTTCATTGCGGCCACATCGTTCCTTCGCGCCGGCAAAGCGCAACTCCAGAAGCCCCTACCCCTGGACTTGCCACCGCAATTGACCTACGTCGCGGCGATCCCGAGAGGTCGACCTCAGTCCAGGATCCAGCGCAGCACCCGCACCGAGGCGCCCGCAGGCAATTCCGTGGCGGGAGGCACATCCACCAACCCGTTGGCCTGCGCCAGCGGCCCCAGAATGTGAGACGCCTGGACCCCCGCCGAGCGCACCCGGCCGTCCTCGTCGAGGATCACCCGCATGAAGTGGCGTCGATCCCCCGGATTGGCCAGCGGGGCCGACAGCGTCCCGAGCGAGACCGGAAGCCCCACCCGGGCGTCCCCCTGCAATCGACGCAGAGCCGGCAGGGCGATCAACACCGCCGTCACGAATGCCGACACCGGATTCCCCGGCAATCCGATGAGGGGCACCCCCCGCAGCGATCCGAAAAAGAGCGGCTTGCCTGGCTTGACGGCCACCCGAAAGAACTCGAGCTGCCCCCCCAACCGTTCCCAGGCCGGGCGCAGGAAATCCCGATCCCCCACCGACGCCCCTCCCGCCGTCACCACCAGATCGCCCATCGAGACGGCCGACTCCAAGCCGGCGACCGTCGCCTCCAAGCGATCCGGCATCACCGGCAGCCCCACCACTTCCGCGCCTGCCGACCGGAACAACGACCCCAGCAGCACCGAATTGCTGTCATGCACCTCGCCCGGCTTCAGCGGACTGCCCGGAGGTCTCAACTCATCGCCAGAACCCACCACCACCACCCGCACCCTCCGATGCACCCGCACCTCGGCATGACCGGCCGCCACGGCCAACGCCAACTGAGTCGCCCCCAACCGCTGCCCCACGGCCAACACCCGCGTCCCCACCCGGAAATCCTCCCCCCGGAACCGGACATTCTCCCAAGGCTTCACCCCGTCCAAGAACCGGATCCGCCCGTCGGCCTCCCGCTCCGTGTCCTCCTGCATCGCCACCGCATCGGCCCCCGCCGGCATCGGCGCCCCCGTCAGGATCCGGGCGCACTCCCCGGCCCCGAGAGCCCGATCCGCCACCCGACCCGCAGGCACCTCGAAACCACACGGCAGGCACACGCCCGCCCCGACCACCTCCGCGGCCCGCACCGCGTACCCGTCCATCGAAGCCGTATCGAACCCCGGCAACTCCACTCGAGCCCGCACCTCCTCTGCCAGACAGCGTCCCAGCGCCTCCGTTAACGACATCGAAACCCCGGGAACCGGGACCAGCGGCTTCAAAACCCGCTCCAACGCCTCTTCGTAAGTGATCATGACCTCGTGGAGAGCCCGAAACCGACTCCCCGCGCCCCACCCTTCCCGC
>CAYLTF010000153.1:2293-6793 GCA_964386625.1 uncultured Akkermansia sp.
TTCGGGCGAAGAATCGGCCCGGCGGAGCGGGATGGGTCCGTAGCGAGCTCTGGAACGTCGACATCCTCATCCCCCTCGCGCGCCAGCGCGAAAGCTCCTCCTGTCCCAACGTTCCCTGCGAGCGCAGGACCCATCCTCACCAAAAGGTACGCAGGCGGAGCGGGATGGGTCCGTAGCGAGCTCTGGAAGCGAACAACAACACCCCTCGCGCAACGCGCGAAAAGCACCTCCTCCCCGAGCTTCCCTGCGAGCGCAGGACCCATCCCGCAGAGCTCCCCGAGACCCACCGCCCCCCTCGGCCAGACCAGCCCCCTCCACGGACCCAGGTTCACACAACCCCATGAGACCGGCCCTTCGGGCGAAGAATCGGCCCGGCGGAGCGGGATGGGTCCGTAGCGAGCTCTGGAACGTCGACATCCTCATCCCCCTCGCGCGCCAGCGCGAAAGCTCTTCCTGTCCCAACGTTCCCTGCGAGCGCAGGACCCATCCAGCGGAGCCCCTCGGGCACTCACCGCACCCCCTCAGCCAAACCAGCCCCTCCTCAACCGACCCCGGTTTGTGTAAAAGTGTGGGACCGACCCCTAGGGCGAAAAACCGGGGCCTGGACAAGAAAACTCCGCACTTGCCCCATTGCCTGCCAACCCCTAACGTGGCGATTCACGATAAACGGAAACGCTTACAGGGAGGTACAAGGCTTCCCGACACCGAATCATGTCTGAAAAAACCAAAACCATCGCCGAACACCGCATCCACGCCAAAGACACCGGCTCTGCCGATGTCCAGATCGCCCTTCTCACCGAGAAGATCAACTCCCTGACGGAGCATCTTCAGAAGAACAAGAAGGACCACAGCAGCCGTCGTGGCATGTTGCTCATGGTGGGCAAGCGCCGCAGCCTGCTCGATTATCTGAACCGCACGGATTCGGCCCGTTACCAGGCGCTCACCAAGAAGCTGAAGCTCCGGAAGTAAACTTTACGCGACGCCGGGCTCAGGCCCGGTTTTCGCTTTAGGACGCCCTGCAGGCCCCGACATTTCCGGGACCACAGGGCGATCCGAAGAGACCGATTCGTTCCATCGCGAATCGATTCGAACCCGAATCGGTCTCCACTGCGGGTGCCACGCCCATCCGACGCGCGCGTCGTCACCCGCATCCAAACTCCCAAGACGCGTCAAAGAAGTTAAAGAAAACGCCCGGTCCGCCCGGGAAATTTCACTCGGCCTCCGCCGGTGCCCACCGGAAACGGTCCGCCGGGGGTCGAGTGAAGTTCCTCAGGGCGGTCGGGCAACTGCCAGCATGTCCCATACCGTTCAAATCCCCGTCGGTGGTCAGCACATCACCATCGAAACCGGCCGCTTTGCCAAGCAGGCCGACGGCGCCGTCACCGTCCAACTCGGCGAAACCATCATCCTCACCGCGGCCGTCGCGGCCTCCAAGGCCAAGCCCGGCCAGGATTTCTTCCCCCTGACCGTCGACTACCGCGAGAAGGCGGCCGCCGCCGGCCGTTTCCCCGGAGGCTACTTCAAGCGTGAAGGCCGCCCCTCCGAGAAAGAGATCCTCACCTGCCGCCTCACCGACCGCCCCATCCGTCCGCTCTTCCCCAAGGGCTGGTACAATGAAGTGCAGGTCCAGTCGCTGCTCCTTTCGGCCGACGGCCAGAACGACGCCGACATCCTCTCCATCCTCGGCGCCTCGGCCGCGCTGACCGTCTCCGACATCCCCTGGGCCGGCCCCCTCGGCGCCGTCCGCATCGCCCGCGTCGGTGGCGAGTTCGTGGTGAACCCCACCCACGAGCAGCAGGCCCAGTCCGACCTCGACCTGATCTACGTCGGCAACAAGACCGACGTCGTCATGTACGAAGGCGCCGCCAACGAGATCTCCGAGGCCGACTTCATCGCCGCCCTCAAGTTCGCCCAGGCCGCCTGCCAGCCCTTGATCGCCGCCCAG
The DNA here is from genome assembly GCA_964386625.1 of uncultured Akkermansia sp. GTDB lineage: Bacteria > Verrucomicrobiota > Verrucomicrobiia > Limisphaerales > UBA9464 > SXXZ01. The sequence continues at coordinate 4,239 of CAYLTF010000153.1, forward strand.
GAAGAACTGGCCGCCAAGGCCGGCAAGCCCAAGCGCGCCATCACCGTCACCATCGTGCCGGAAGAGATCCTCACCGCCGCCAAGGCGTTGGCCGGTGACCGCATCATCCCCGCCCTGCTCACCCCGCAGAAGCTGGCCCGCGAAGCCGCCGTCAACGCCATCTTCGCCGACGTCGGCCAGAAGCTCGTCGCCCAGTTCGGCGCCGAGAAGGTCACCGAGTTCGTCCTCAAGGACGCCCAGTACTACATCCAGAAGGAAGCGGTCCGCAGCCTCGTGCTCGACCACTCCAAGCGCCTCGACGGCCGCGACTTCGATGCCATCCGCCCGCTGTCCAGCTCGGTCGGCTTCCTGCCCCGCGCCCACGGTTCGGCCGTGTTCGCCCGCGGCGAGACCCAGGCCGTCTGCTTGGCCACCCTCGGCACCAGCGACGACATCCAGGAGTTCGACTCCTACACCGGCGGCGAGACCAAGAAGCAGTTCCTGCTGCACTACAACTTCCCGAACTTCTCCGTCGGTGAGACGGGCCGCATCACCGGCCCCGGCCGCCGCGAGATCGGCCACGGAGCCCTCGCCGAGCGCAGCGTGCGCCCGGTGATCCCCCTCAACGAGTACCCCTACGCCGTCCGCATCACCGCGGAGATCATGGAATCCAACGGTTCCACCTCCATGGCGTCGGTCTGCGGCGCGACCCTGGCCCTCATGGACGCCGGCGTGCCCATCACCCGCCCGGTGGCCGGCATCTCCATCGGCATCTGCACCGAGTACGGCGCCGATCACCAGATCTCCCGCTACAAGCTCCTGACCGACATCATCGGCTGGGAAGACGCGTTCTGCGACATGGACTGCAAGATCGCGGGCACCGACAAGGGCATCACCGGCTTCCAGCTCGACCTCAAGCTCAAGGGCCTCCCCATGGCCATCATGGAGCAGACCATCGAGAAGGCCCGCGTGGCCCGCGGCCAGATCCTGGCCCACATGCTCACCACGCTGCCGGCCCCGCGCTCCGACATCTCGAAGTACGCCCCGCGCATCGTCACCCTCAAGATCAACCCCGAGAAGATCGGCGCGCTCATCGGACCCGGCGGCAAGAACATCAAGCGCCTGGTCGAGGAGTCCGGCTGCGAGATCAACATCGAGGACGACGGAACCGTGAAGGTGTTCTCGGTGTCGCCCGAGGGCATGGAGATCGCCCGCCGCGAGATCGAGGCGCTGAGCGCCGAGATCGAGATCGGCAAGGTCTACAAGGGCCGCGTCGTGACCATCAAGGAATTCGGCGCGTTCGTCGAAGTGTTCCCCGGCCAAGACGGCCTGGTGCACGTCAGCGAGCTCTCCAACAAGCGCGTCGCCCGTGTCGAAGACGTCATCAAGATGGGTGACGACATCTGGGTGAAGTGCATCGGCGTCGACGAGAAGGGCCGTGTGAAGCTCAGCCGCAAGGCCGCCATGGAAGAGCGCGGAGAGATCCCGCCCTCCACCGGCGCCCCTGAAGAGGGAGCCCCGGCCGCCGGCGAAGGCGAAGCCCGTCCGGAGCGCGCCGAGCGCGGCGGTGATCGCGGCGACCGTGGCGGTCGTGGTGATCGCGGCGACCGCGGTGGTCGTGGCGAGCGCGGCGGTGACCGCGGGGATCGCGGCGGCCGTGGCGAGCGCGGTGGTCGTCGGAGCGAAGCCCCCGCCGGTGGCGAGGGCGAAGCCTCGGGCGAACCCCTCGAGATCGGAAAGATCTACCGGGCCAAGGTCGTGACCATCAAAGACTTCGGTGCGTTCGTGGAGTTCCTCCCCGGCCGCGAGGGTCTGGTGCACGTCAGCGAGCTGGCCAACTTCCGCGTCAAGCAGGTCGAAGACATCGTCCAGCTCGGCGACGAGATCTGGGTGAAGCTCCTCGGCCAGGACGAGAAGGGCCGCGTCCGTCTCAGCCGCAAGGCCGCGATGGAAGAGCGCGAAAAGGCCGCCTCGGGTGGCGACGCCCCGGCGAGCGACTCCTCCGAGGGCAATGGCTCCGGAGCTCCTGCTCAGGAGTGATCCGCCAGGGGATTCCATCCCCGTGACTTCTTCAGGGCGCCTGCGGCAACGCGGGCGCCCTTTTTGCTGGGCGGGTCCGCGCCTCGGCCAGCCCGGCCAACAGGGCCAACAGGGCCAGGTCACTTCGAGGCGGTGCCCAGAAACCCCGATTGGGCCACCGCCAACAACCGGCGGCCGGAGACCCTCAGGCCCAGCGAATCACGCCAGAAAACCGCGCGCCGCCGGGCCGGATCATGCAGATCGGCGATGGCCAGCTTCACCTGCTCGGGCCGGGTGGCATTGAGCGCGTCTTCCACCACGCTCACATCCTGGGCGAAAGCCTTGGGCTCAAGCCATCGGGCCAGGCGGTACATCGGACGTTTCCAGGGAGAAACGCACTCCAGCAACGCCCAGGAACCGATCTCATCGACCTCGCAGGCACGCACTCGGGCCAGACGCTGGCGCAAGGTCATGGACTCAACCTCACTCATGCACGGTGTAACGGGGGAATGCCCAAGGGAGCCTTGAAGCCGGCGATCCGGTCAACCTGTTTCTGA
>CAYLTF010000154.1:0-6772 GCA_964386625.1 uncultured Akkermansia sp.
GCTCCCACCGTGTTGCTGGCGGAGAGGGTCAGCGTCACCGGTTGGGATCCCTTGTTCGTCAGGCGGACCCGGCGCTCCTCCGTGTGCGGGCCGGAGAGTTCGAGCGCACCGAGCGAGATCGACACCTGATCGCTGGCCGAGGCGTTTCGGGCGATCACCGGGGTGGCCAGGGCGTCGATCACCGCGACACGGCCCGCGCCGACCCGCGACTCGGGGTAGGCCACTCCGTCGCCATTGGCCGTGCGCACGGCCGTGTTCATCAGTGCGGCCTTGATCTCGAGGGCGTTCCAGGTGGGGCGGGCCTGCCGCAGCAGGGCCGCGGCCCCGGTGACATGCGGGGCCGACATCGAGGTGCCGGTCATGGAGACGGCCTCGGTGCCGTAGCCGGCCCGGGCCGACGGGATGGAGCTTCCCGGGGCCGACAGGTCGGGCTTGAGCCGGCTCGAGTAGGCGACCGGTCCCCGCGAGCTGGAGTCGTTCAGGCGGTCCGCCAATTCCGGGCGGACCGTGGCGGAGCGGGGCTCCAGCGTGATCCGGAGTCCTTCAGCGAGGCGACGGCGCAGGATCGCGCCGTCGGTCCGGGAGATCATCACGCCGGGGATCCTGATGTCGGACGTGTCGCCGGATCCGCCCATCGGGATCGGGAATCCGTCCACGTTGTTGACCATCACCACGGCCACCGCCCCGGCCTGCTGGGCCGCCCGCACCTTGCTGGAGAAGAAGCAGGTGCCGCGGTCGATCAGTGCGATCTTGCCCTTGATCTCGGCGGCATTGGAGACCTTCCCATTGTCGCCATCCTGGCAGGCGTTCAGCGGTTGGGTGGCGACGACCTGGGCGGAGATCCTGCCGGCCGAGGCGATCGGCAGGGTGAACACGCCCTCGACGGCCGCGTACTCGCCGGCGACCTCCGCCGGGGCGGTGACCGTGATGGTGGAGGAGGTCGAGCCGTCGTCGTAGGTGTTGGCCACCGTGATGGCTTTGGCGGCCGCGCCCGGGGAACCGACGACATAGTGGGTGTTGCCGGAATTGCCGGCCGAGATCACCACCACGGTGCCGAGGTTCACCAGCCGATTGATGGCCATGGTCTGCGAGGTTTCGTCGTCCGTGGCGAAGGGCGATCCGAGCGAGAGGTTCAGCACGTCGACCCGGTCGGCGGTGTTGCCGTCGCCGTCGGGATCTGCCGCCGCGTCGAGGGCCAGCGGAACGAGCGTGGTGTTGCCGCGGGCGCCGAACACCTTGTAGGCGATCAGGGAGGCCTCGGGGGCCACGCCGGGTCCCACCCTGAAGTCGTTGGTGTGGATGCCGGGGCCGTAGGGGCCGGCAAAGGTGCTCCCGTCGGTCAGCACCCCGAGTCCGGCGGCGATCCCGGCCACATGCGAACCGTGCCCGTTGGCCCGCGGATCGAGGGGATCCGCATCGGGCATCGGCGAGGTGCTCCCGAACTCCCCACCCGCGTCGTAGTCGTCGCCGGCGAAATCCCAACCGTCGATCACCTTGGCCGTCGGGAATGACCCGGGTTCGATGATCGAAGGATCATTGTTGGCGTAGTCGGCAGGGTTCCCAGACCCACCGAATTGCGCGTGCAGGTAGTCGATGCCGGAATCCACGATGGCGATCCGGGTCCCTCGGCCGGTGAAGCCCGATTCCGCACCGCGAGGCAGCCAGGCCGTGGGGGCCCCGATGAAGGGAACCGAAGTCCGGGTATGGCGTTCCAGAGGGCGCACCCGCTCCACGGCGACCACTCCGGGCAGCGCGCGCAATCGCTCGAGCGACGAGTCCTCGGCGGTGACCAAGAGACTGTTGAGGAGTGTATAGGTGCCGCCCAGCACCACGGTTCCGGATCCGGCCAGGCGTTTCTGGACCCGCGCGTGTTCCCCGATCAGGGCACGTTTCCGGGCTTTGCCGGCATCCACCTGCGCCTTGGTGTCGCCGCCCGACTTGGCCGAGGTCTCCCGTGCGTCGAGCACGGATTCCCCCTCAAGGATCAATTGGTAGGTGTCGGGTTTGGTGAGCCCCGGGAGAGTCCAAGCGAGTCCGAGGACGAGGAAAGTCAGGCGAAGGAGCCGGGTCATGGGGCGGGATGGATCGGATTCCTCCCGCCAAGCTGAATCCCAGTCGCCCGGCGCGCCAGCGGTTTTCCGCCTCGATTGATGTCCATGGGGTCGGCTTTTCCAAAAGCATGATGCCAATAGAGTGACAGGTTCAAAGTCATGGCAGCCCCCCCGATGCCACCCGCTCAGCGGGGTCCGGTGGGCTCATGCAATAGAGTGACAGGTTCAAAGTGCGGCTGGGGCTCGGTCGGGGGCGGGCTCTGATGGGTTGGGAATCATATTGACTGAGTGAGTCATTCAGTTAATGGAAAGGAATGCCGCGCTTGAGGGCAGACATTTCGGGAAAACGCCTGCGGGAGATGGTGGAGGCCGCCTTGGCGGTCTTCTGTCGGCAGGGGTTCGAGCGGGCGCAGGTGGCCGACGTGGCCAAGCAGATGGGGGTGGCTGTGGGCACGTTGTACCTCTACGTCGAGGGCAAGGAGGCCTTGTTCGACCTGGTGGTCCGGCACACCGCTGCCGAAGATCCTGGCTGGCTCGACGACATCGAGATTCCTGTGCCGACTCCGTTGCCCGGGGCCACGGTCGAGTTCTTGCGGGAAGTGTTCGGTCGGAAAGGGCAATGGCCTCAGTTGGAGTCCGCGCTCCAGAAGGAACGCGCCGAAGACATCCGCGGTGAAGTGGATGGCATCATCCGGGAACAATACCGCCTGATGGCCCGCCATCGTCGGGGGTTGGTGCTGCTGATGCGCTCGGCCCTCGAGTTTCCCGGGTTGTCCGAGGTGTTCGTGATGGGATTGAGGCAACGCCTCCTGGAGAGTCTGGAACGGTATCTGGTGTCGCGGATCAATTCCGGACAGCTGCGTTCCGACGCCGAGCCTGCCGCGACGGCCGCGGTGCTCACCCAGACCATCGCCTGGGCCAATCTCCAAAGACCCTTCGATCCCGGGCTCAGCACCTTTCCGGAACAGGTCATCGAGGACGCCGCCGTGGACCTGATCGTGTTCGGGCTGATCCAGAACCTGCAACGGCCATGAACGGTGCAGACGCGGGAGTCTTGGCCTGGAACCCCGGTGGGCATCGTCGCCTCCTGGGTTCACCTTGCCTGGCCGCTGTCGCCGGGGCCTCAGGCGCCCGACCTGCGGGTCGCGTCCAGGTCGGCAGAGGGAGGTGGTTCAGCCGGTTCGCGGAGATCCTGATCGGCTGGGCCCGGATCCTCCCGGGGTCCGGGAATCTTCGGCCCCGGGGCACGCCCGAACGCGGACTCCCGACGAACCCCGGGGTGGGGTGCCGGCGGGCAGTTCGATCCCTGATGCGGTGGATGCTCACCCTGCCGATGGCGGCCGGATTCCCGCTGATGGCGGAACCGGTCGCTCCCAAACCACCCTGCCGCATCGAGGTGGTGGAACAGGGCTCCGGATGGCCGGTGCCTCTGGTGGAGTTGAAGACCACCCACCATCTCTCCTTCGTCACCGACAACGCCGGGGTCGTGGCCGTGGGATCCCCCGAGCTTCTGGGGCATGAGGTGTTCTTCCACGTGTCGGCCGATGGTTACGAGGTTTCGGCCGACGGCTTCGGGTATTCCGGTGTGCGCCTGCGTCCGGAGCCGGGAGCGACCCTGCGGGTCGAGGTGCGGCGCACGATGATCGCCCGCCGGCTGGGACGCCTGACCGGGGCCGGGCTCTTCGCCGAAAGCCAGGCCACGGGGCGTGACACCGACTGGCAGGAGAGCGGGGTCTTCGGGTGTGACAGCGTCCAGACCGTGGTGCATCGCGGCCGACGGCACTGGCTCTGGGGCGATACCACGCTGCCCCACCATCCGCTGGGCCTGTTTGACAGCCTCGGTGCGGAGTCCGATCCGCGGCCGCTCAAGGCCTTCGAGCCTCCGATACGGCCGGCCTTCGAGTTCCGGCGCCAGGATCGCGGGCGACTCCGGGGCGTCACGCCCATGAGCGGCGAGGGCCCCACCTGGGCGACGGCCCTGGTCAGTCTGCCCTCGCGCGATGGAACAAACCGCCTGGTCTGCAGCTACTGCAAAGTCCGAAGTCCCATGGAGGCTTATGAATGGGGGCTGGCGGTGTGGAACGAACCGTCGCGGACCTTCGAGCGCCTGAAGGTGCTGTGGACCCGATCGACCGCCTCACCCCGCCCGCCGCCCCTTCCGGTCGGCCATGCCGTCCCCTGGAAGGACAAGGCCGGTCGCGACTGGATGCTCTTCGCGAACCCGTTCCCCTCGCTGCGTTGTCCGGCCACGTTCGAGGCTTGGCAGGATCCGGCGGCGTGGGAGGTCCTGCAGCCCCAGAAGGAACTGCGCTCGGCCCGCGACGGCGCGACGGTGCGTCCCCATGACGGGGTCCACAGCGGTGGGATGGGCTGGCATCCCTGGCGTCGGCGGTGGGTGAGCGTGTTCCTGGAGAACGGCGGATCGCCCTCCCGGCTCGGGGAACTGTGGTACGCCGAGGCCGACGCCCCGACCGGCCCGTGGGGTCCGGCCGTGAAAGTGCTCACCCATCGGCACCACACCTTCTACAATCCCTGCCTCCATCCGGATTTCACGCCGGCCGATTCCCCGGTGCTGCTCTTCGAGGGCACCTACACCCGCGAGTTCTCCGGCGACCCGGTCGCCACGCCGCGTCACGACTACAACCAGATCCTCTACCGCCTCGACCTGGACGATCCCCGCCTTCGGCCCGCCCAGGAGCCGGTCCGCCGGTAGGGAGCCTCCGCCCGAGTGTTCCGCCATCCCATCCCGTGTCCCCTCAATCCCGATCATGAACCTCCGTTCCGTCGTTCCGATCCTATTGACCGCCGCCCTCGCATTGCGGGGCTCCGACTTCGCCCTGCGCGACGGCGACACGCTCGCCTTCCTGGGGGACAGCATCACCGCGGCCCGCGGCTACACGAAGCTCGTCGAGCATTACACGCTGATGCGCTTCCCCGGCCGCCGCGTGCGTTTCCTCAACGCCGGCCAGGGGGGCGACACCGCCCATGGCAGCCTCCAGCGCCTGGAGCGGGATGTCTTCGCCCCGGGGGCCACCGTGCTCACCGTCGCCTTCGGCATCAACGACATCGGTTGGGGCACCCAGGCCGACGACCTGCACCGGCAACGGTACCTCGACGGCATCCGTGAGATCGTCACCCGCAGCCAGAAGCGGGGCATCCGCGTCTTCATCTGCTCGCCGGCGATCACCGCCGAGAACCCGGACACCGCCGAGGTGGGCTACCTCCAGCACATGGTGGATGACGGCCTGGCGCTGGCCCGGTCGCTGGGGGCTGGGACGATCGACCTCTCGCGCGGGATGCGGGAGGTGCAGCGCCGCGTGGTGGCGGCCAACGCCGGCGAGAAGGATCCCACCAAGCACACCCGGCTGCATGTCGACGACGGCGTCCACCTCAATGAACTCGGCCAATGGGCGATGGGTTTCGCGATGCTGAAGGGCCTCGGGGCTCCGGCGGAGGTCTCCTCCGTGACGGTCGATGCCGCCGCGCTCCGCACGATCGCCGCCGACCAGTGCACCGTGTCGGGCCTGGCGCGGCTGCCCGACGGGATCGCCTTCCGCCGCCTGGATCAGGGGCTCCCGCTGAACCTGGGCATCTTCAGCGCCCTCAACCACCGGTGGATCCCCATCCCGGATTCCATCAATGGATACCGTCTTCGCGTGATCGGCCTGGAACCCGGCGAGTACGAGGTCCGCGCCGAGGGACGGTCTCTGGGCAAGTACAGCGCCCAACGCTTGGCCCAGGGTGAGAACATCGCCTCGGCCACCGCCAACGGATGGTTCCCGGGCGGGCCCTGGGACGCGCAGTCCGACGCGGTGAAGGAACTGGTGGACGCCCGGGACAAGGCCTGGGGCGGCGAGGAATTCCGCCGGCAATTCAATGGCGACAATCCGGCGTCGGCCCGCCTCCGTCGCGAGGCCAAGGCCGTGGACGAGGCCCTGGTGAGGCTCGCGCGCTCGACCGCCCGTCCTTATCCCTACCGCTTCGAGATCCGGCGGTCGGCCCCGGAGAAGCACTAGGCGGGACGCGGGTTGGCCGCGCCGTCCTTCGCGGTCGGCCTGTTTCCGTCGGAGGGCCGAGGGCTTCCCAACGCGCCCCGGCCCGACTAGCGTCCGTGCGCCATGTTGCTGGTCATCGACAACTACGACTCGTTCACGTTCAACCTCGTCCAGTACCTCGGCGAGATGGGCGTGGAGATGCAGGTGCATCGCAATGACCAGATCCGCCTCGAGGAGGCCTTGGCGCTGAAGCCCGAGCGCGTGCTCATCTCGCCGGGCCCTTGTTCGCCGCGGGAGGCCGGCCTCTCCAACGACCTGATCCGGGCCTTCTCCGAGCGCCGGGTGCCGATCCTGGGGGTCTGCCTGGGGCATCAGTGCATCTGCCACACCTTCGGGGCGACGGTGGAGGTCAACTACCGCATGATGCACGGCAAGACCTCGCCCATCTTCCACGACGGCAAGGATCTCTTCGAGGGCATGCCCAACCCGTTCAACGCCACCCGCTATCATTCGCTGGTGGCCCGGCGTGAGACGTTGCCCCCGGAACTGGTGGTGACCGCCTGGACCGAGGAGGGCGAGGTGATGGGCGTGCGGCATACCTCGCTGCCGATCTGGGGCGTCCAGTTCCATCCCGAGAGCATCCTCACGGAGAATGGGCGCACCATCCTGTCGAATTTCCTCAAGCTGAAGTGATGGCCAGTGTCCTGAGTGAGAAATTAGCCGCAT
>CAYLTF010000155.1:0-6746 GCA_964386625.1 uncultured Akkermansia sp.
CGAGCGGCCTGGTCGTAGATGGACCGGGCATCGGTTTCGGTCACCGCCGGAGAATGGGCGACATGGACCTGCACCCAACGATGGGCCCGGCGAGCGGTATCGTAGTGGAAGGCACCGTGGATGCGCCGGTTCTCGAACGAAGCCCGCAACCGGGCCTGAATCGCATCGGGAAACAGGCTCGGGTGGACGGCCACCGAAACGCAGGGGGAGTTCATGGACAGCGGGCTCACGGTCGGTGGGGCAGACATTCGACGCCGACCTTTTTGGCGACCTTGCGGAGATCGGCATCGAGGGTGGCCAACGGCAGGTGCTTTCTCATCGCCAATTCCAGGTAGGCTCCGTCATACAGCGTGAGTGGATGGATGCGGGCCAAGGCCAGCGTCTCTGAAAGGGCGCGGGAGCCGGTTTCCCGGTCGGTCTCGATGGACAAGGAATCGAGGATGGTCAGAAAGTGAGCGGAATCGCCCGAGGAGCAACGCTTGCGACGCTCTCCCACCAGGAGTGTGTTGGCCACCTCCAGAGGCCAGTGAGCCGGGACGATGGCGGATCCGCCTTCGGACAGTCGATCGAGCAAGGCGTCGGTGGCCGGGGTCGCCTCGCCGTCGAAGAACCAGGCCATGGTCACCGAGCAATCGAGCACGAAGATCGCGCTCACCGCCGACCCTCCTCACGCCAATCCCGCAGTTCGGCGGTGGATGCCGAACGCCGGGACCGACCTGCCCTCATCGCCGCAATGGCCTCGACCACTTCACCTCGCCCGGCACGTTTCACGGGCACCAACCGTGCAATCTCGGTGTCGTGCCGGGTGATGACGAACTCCTCTCCGTGGCTGACGCGCTCGATCAGCTCGGAAAGCCTGCTCTTGGCTTCGGCCAGAGGCACTGGAACCACCCATGAGTTCATGGATGTCAACTTAGAGACTAGTTTCTGACTAGTCCATCGCGTTTCGATTCCAGCGACGCCGGCCTTCACCTCAAACGGTCGACGATCGGCGGATTCTTCCGAGACGGCGGCTGCGGCCTCTGCTTCCATGACGGGGTTGAACACGCTATCGATCTCCACGTTTTCCCTGGGGTCCGAGATGTCCCGCCGGACCTGGGTGACCCGATGTTGCGCCGGAGCGGCGTGGTTCGTGATGCCCCGGGTTTCTGCAAAGGATTCGGCTGCACAGTCCTCCACCTCGAGGACTCCGTACCCCGAGCGGATCGTTCGCGAGGTGGAAGGCTGGACTGTCCGGATCGATACCCGGTTGTGGCACGAGCAGCGCGCCGAGACCGAAAAGGCCCTGGGCCTGCTGGCGGTCCAGTTGCGCGAGATCCTCCGCGTGGTCCCAGCGCCGGCGGTCCAACACCTGCGCAAGATCACCCTCTGGTTCACCCGCACCTACCCTGGCGAAGGCGGGCGGGCCGAGTACCACCCGGGGGCCGGATGGTTGCGCGACCACGGTCGGGATCCGGCCATGGTCCACGGCGTCGAGTTCACCGACATCCCCGACTTCGAATCGGAGACTCGGCGCATGCCCAATTTCACGCTGCACGAACTCGCCCATGCCTACCACGACCGCGTGCTGCCGGGCGGGTTCTCCAACCCCGACATCGCCGCGGCTTTCAACGCCGCCCAGGCTGGCCAGCGATACGAACGGGTCCAGCGCAAGGACGCCGCAGGCAAGGTCCACTGGGACCGGGCGTACGCCATGACCAACCCTATGGAGTACTTCGCCGAGTGCACCGAGGCCTTCTTCTCCCGCAACGACTTCTTCCCTTTCAACCGGTCCGAACTCCAGCAGCATGACCCGCAGATGGACGCCCTGCTCGTCCGTCTCTGGGGCTGCAAACCCTGACCTCAACCCGAGTTTTTCATCCCATGACCATCACACGCATCTTCGCCCACCAGGTGGACCTCCCGCTCCACGAGACCACCTACAAGTGGTCCGGCGGCAAGTCGGTCACCGTGTTCGACAGCACCATCGTCGGCGTCGAGACCGACACCGGCCTCATCGGCTACGGCGAGGTCTGCCCGCTCGGGCCGTTCTACCTGCCAGCCTACGCGGCCGGGGTCCGGGCCGGCCTGCTGGAACTGGGCCCGCACCTCATCGGCGAGAACCCGCTCGAACTCGGCAAGCTCAACCACCGCATGGATGCCGCCCTCAAGGGCCATCCCTACGTGAAGTCGGGCATCGACATCGCCTGTTGGGACCTCCTGGGCAAGGCCACCGGGTTGCCGGTCTGCACGCTGCTCGGCGGCCGGTACGGCGATCGCGTGCGCCTCTACCGGGCCATCTCTCAGGAAGACCCCGAGACCATGGCCGCGAAGGTCGCCGGCTACCGGGCTGAGGGCTACACCCGCTTCCAGCTCAAGGTCGGCGGCGATCCCGATGTGGACATCGCCCGCATCCGTGCGGTGCGTGGCATTCTCAAGGGCGGCGAGCGCCTGGTGGCCGACGCCAACACGGGCTGGACCCAGCATGAGGCCATCCGCGTGGCCCGCGCCGTGCGGGACCTCGACGTGTACATCGAACAGCCCTGCCTCACCTATGAGGAATGCTTGGCCGTGCGCCGCCAGACCGACCATCCGTTCGTGCTGGATGAAAACGTGGACAGCCTGGACCTGCTCTTGCGGGCCAAGGCCGACCTGGCCATGGACGTGGTGAACCTCAAGATCAGCAAGCTGGGCGGCCTCACCAAGACCAAGCAGGCCCGGGACCTGTGCGTGAGCATGGGCATCGCCATGACGCTGGAAGACAGCTGGGGCGGCGACATCACCACCGCCGCCATCGCCCACCTCGCCCACAGCACGCCCGAGGCCTACCGCTTCACCAGCACCGACTTCAACAGCTACGTCACCGTGAGCACCGCCGAGGGCGCTCCGCAACGGGTCGACGGGTTCATGGAAGCTCCGCAACGGCCCGGGCTCGGCTTCACGCCGCGCCTCGACGTGCTGGGGCGCCGTGTCGTGGACATCCACTGAGTCGACGTGATCCCCCCCCGATGAAGCCATCCATGCCGCACCTGCGATCGCGCCCGACTCGGAGCCTGTCCCTCGGGCCCCGCATCCTGCTCGCCGCCTTGCTTGCGCTGGCCACGGCGCCCCTGGGCACCCCGTTGCTGGCCGCAGAAACCAACGCCCCCAACCCGCTGCTCACCGTCGAGCGGATCTTCAAGGGTGGCGAATTCGGCGGCGAAAGCTTCAGCGGCCATTGGCTGGACGACAACTCCGGCTATGTGACCTGGGAAAAACCCGCCAGCGGTGGTGCCGGGCAGGACTTGGTTCGGCACGACCCGGTCACCGACAAACGCGACGTGCTGTTGGCCGCTTCCGAGCTGATCCCGGCGGGAAAGACCCAGCCGCTCTCGGTCGATGACTACGCCTGGTCGACCGACCGCTCCAAGGTGCTCATCTACACCAACAGCAAGAAGGTCTGGCGCACCCATGCCCGCGGCGACTACTGGGTGCTCGATCGCACCAGCCACGAGCTTTTCCAACTGGGTGGCAACGCCCCGGCCTCGAGCCTGCAGTTCGCCAAGTTCTCGCCGGACGGCACGCACGTGGCCTATGTCCGCGAGCGGAACCTCTACGTGCAGGACTTGCGCTCCCGCAAGATCACCACCCTCACCGACACGCCGAGCGAACACCTCATCCACGGGGCCTTCGACTGGGTGTACGAGGAGGAGTTCTCCATGCAGGACGGCTTCCGCTGGAGCCCGGACAGCCGCTCGATCGCCTTCTGGCAGCTCGACACCGAGGGCGTCCGCGAGGTCACGCTGGTGAACAACACCGACAGCCTGTACCCGCAGGTGCAGCGCATCCCCTACCCCAAGACCGGCGAGTTGAACTCCGCCTGCCGCGTCGGCGTGGTGGATGCCACCGGCGGCGACATCCGCTGGATGAAGGCCCCGGGCGATCCGCGTGAACACTACCTCCACGACCTCCAGTGGATTCCGGGCACCCGGCGCCTGCTGCTCCAGCAGTTGAACCGCCTGCAGAACACCAACCGCGTCTTCATTGCCGAGGCTTCCACAGGCGAGGTGACCGAACTGCTGGTCGATTCCGACAAGGCCTGGGTTGAGGCCCACAACGACCTGACCTGGCACAGCGACGCCCGCCGGTTCTTGTTCTGGAGCGAACGGGACGGTTGGCAACATCTCTACTGGGCGGGCCTCCCGGGTGGAAAGCTCAAGGCCGCCACGCGCGGCGCCTTCGATGTGACCGAGTTGGTCCGGGTGCGGGAGGATCACAAGCAGCTCTACTTCGTCGCCTCGCCCGAGAACCCGACCCAACGCTACCTCTACCGCAGCTCGTTCCGTGGCCGCAGCCTCGAGCGCCTCACGCCCACCAACGCCCCGGGCACCCACAAGTACGTGGCCTCACCCGACGGTCGATGGGCCTTCCACACGGTGTCGTCGTTCACCGTGCCGCCGACGACCGAGCTGATCTCGTTGCCCGACCACAAGACCGTGCGGGTGCTGGCCGACAACACGAAGCTTCGTGAGAAGCTCGCCACCCTGAAGGTGCCCGCCAGCGAGTTCTTCCGGGTGCCGGTGGGCGGCGGCCTGGAGATCGACGGGTGGTGCCTGCTGCCACCGGAGTTCGACCGCACCAAGAAGTATCCGCTCGTGATCCACGTCTACGGCGAACCCGCCGGGCAGACGGTGAAGGACCAGTGGGGCGGCTCCGGCCAACTCTGGCACTGGATGCTCGCCCAGCAGGGCTACGTGGTGATGAGTTTCGACAACCGGGGCACGGCCACGCCCCGGGGCCATGATTGGCGCAAGTCGATTTATCGGCAGGTGGGTGTGCTTGCCTCGCAGGACCAAGCCGCCGCGCTCAAACACGTGCTGGCCACGCGGCCCTACCTCGACCCCAAGCGGGTGGGCATCTGGGGCTGGAGCGGTGGCGGGTCGATGACCCTCAACGCCCTGCTCCGCCATCCCGATCTCTACACCGCCGGCATCTCCATCGCCTCGGTCCCCAACATGCGCCTGTATGACACCATCTACGAAGAGCGCTACATGGGGCTGCCCTCCGACAATGCCGAGGGCTACCGGCAGGGCTCGCCGCTCACCTTCGCTGACCGCCTGCAGGGCAAGCTGCTGCTCATCCATGGCACGGGCGACGACAACTGCCACTACCAGGGCGCCGAGGCCCTGGTGAACGCCTTCATCGCCCACGGGAAGCAGTTCCGCATGATGTCGTACCCCAACCGCTCCCACTCCATCAGCGAAGGCCTCAACACCAGCGTCCACCTCCGCCAACTGATGACCGACTTCCTCCACGAAACCCTCCCCCCGGGCCCGAGGTAGGAGGCCGGCACGAAGAACCCCCAGGAGGCGAATCTCGCCCACCTGGGGGTTCCTGTTTCGGGGTATCCCGGATTTCCGGTGGCCCGATCGGTCAGACCGCGCTTCAGGCGCGCCAGCCGTGGTTCTCGCGGACCTGGATCATCGCCGCGAGGATGTTGTTCCAGGTCTCCTGCTTGCCCATGACGTCGTTCGGGAACATGCAGCCGTCCCAGCAGATGTGCTGGAACTTCTTGGTCACCTTGCCGGCGTCGTCACGCAGCCAGTAGCCGGCGTCGCGGGCGATGTTGAGCTTGCCGTTCGGGTCGGTCGCCAGGCAGTGCTTGCCCGTCTTCTCGTGGTCGCCCGAGCCCTTCACCGTCGCGTCGTTCTGGGCCACGTGGAAGTCGATGGTCCAGGGGCGCAGGGCGGCCGTCATCTTCTTCATGGCCTTGTGGAACGCCTCCGGCTCCCAGTGGTAGTTCTGCGGCACGATGCGGTGGGCCGTCGGCGCATTGTAGCCCAGCGTGTAGAGGAGCGTGTGGGCCATGTCGGCCTGGAAGCCCACGACCTTGGGCATGCCGGTCTCTTCCAGGGTCTGGATCATGTACTTCCAGGAGTGCATGCCGCCCCAGCAGATTTCGCCCTCGGCGGCCAGGCGCTCGCCATGGTCCTTGGCCACCTTGCCGCCCTCGCGGAACGTCTTGGCGATGAGCTTGGTGTTGCCCTTGGGGTCCTTGTCCCAGGCGGTCACCGACGCGGCGGAGTCGATGCGGACCACGCCGTAGGGACGCACGCCCAGATCGCGCAGCTTCTGCGCGATGCGGCAGGCCTTGCGCACCGAGGTCACCCAGTTGGCGCGCTGCGTGGCATCACCCATGGCGGAACCGTCGAACCACACCGGCGCCACCACCGAGCCCACCACGAACCCGCGCGACTGGATCTTCTCGGCCAGCTTCTTGATGCCGTCGTCGCTGATGTCGATGTCGACGTGCGGGTTGTAGAGGAACAGGTCCACGCCATCGAACTTCACGCCGTTGACCTCGGCCTTGGCCGTGTAGTCGAGCATCGTGTCGAGGTCGATCGACGCCTCCGCACCGGGCCCGCCCTTGCCGACCAAACCGGGCCACATCGCATTGTGCAGCTTCGGAAAATTGTTGGCGGCTTCGGCGACCGGAGCCGCGGGGGCGGCGGCGGCCGGGGCCTTTGCGGACTTCTTGGCAGGAGATTTCTTGGCGGTGGGCTTGCTCATAAGCGTTAGGAGATGGCCTGAGGATCGAACGCCTTGTCGCGGATTCAAGCACGGTTTTGCGGATCGACCCGATCGCATCGTCCGAAAGGCCGTCGTCACCCGCGGCTCGGATTCGCTTCGCTCCCCAACCGCCAGACCATGCCTGCTCCGTCAGGCCAAGCCGGTCACGGATTCAGTTTCACCGATTCGCTAGAGCGCCCCGCCTGGGGACCATGTGC
>CAYLTF010000156.1:0-6682 GCA_964386625.1 uncultured Akkermansia sp.
TCTCTGGCATCTCGTCCGAGTTCCCCTTGCCGGCCCGGGGTCCGACCCGCTTAAATCCCGGTTTGCCGTGGCCTATCCCCGCGGCGGCGAATTTTCCAGAGAAAGAACCAACCACATGGCCTACACCACCTGCTCCGTGCCCGCCGGCGGCAAGATCAGCATCCAGAACGGCAAGCTCAACGTCCCCGACCAGCCCATCATCCCGTTCATCCGGGGCGACGGCACCGGTCCGGACATCTGGGCCGCCTCGGTGCGGGTGATGGATGCGGCCGTGGCCAAGGCCTACGGCGGCCAGCGCAAGATCGCCTGGATGGAGGTCTTCGCCGGCGAGGAGAGCTTCAAGCGCTTCAACAACTGGCTGCCCGACGACACCGTCGACGCCTTCCGCGAGTTCCTCGTGGGCATCAAGGGGCCCCTCACCACGCCGGTCGGTGGCGGCATCCGTTCGCTCAACGTGGCCCTGCGCCAGATGCTCGACCTCTACGTCTGCCTGCGCCCGGTGCAGTACTTCACGGGCGTGCCCAGCCCGGTGAAGCGGCCTGAGCAGGTCGACATGGTCATCTTCCGCGAGAACACCGAGGACATCTATGCCGGCATCGAGTACGCCTCCGGCACGCCCGAGGCCGCGAAGGTGTTGGATTTCCTCGCCAAGGAGTTCCCCAAGCAGTTCTCGAAGATCCGCTTCGGCACGACCCAGGCGGCGGCCGACTTCTGGAAGCTCGTGGGCAACGAGGCCTTCCCGACCGACGTGCAGGTCGGCGTCGGCATCAAGCCGGTGAGCTATTCGGGCAGCGTGCGCCTCATCCACAGCGCCATCCAGTACGCCATCGCCAACGGCCGCAAGTCGGTGACCCTGGTGCACAAGGGCAACATCATGAAGTTCACCGAGGGCGCCTTCCGCGACTGGGGCTACAAGGTGGCCAAGGAGCACTTCGGCGCGGTCGAGATCGATGGCGGTCCGTGGTGCAAGATCCCCGAGGGCAAGCCGGGCGCGGGCATCGTCATCAAGGATTCCATCGCCGACATCGCCCTCCAGCAGGTCCTGACCCGTCCGACCGACTTCGACGTGATCGCCACCCTGAACCTGAACGGCGACTACCTGAGCGACGCGCTGGCGGCCCAGGTGGGCGGCATCGGCATCGCCCCGGGCGGCAACATCAACTACATCACCGGCCACGCGATCTTCGAGGCGACCCACGGCACCGCGCCCAAGTATGCGGGCAAGGACATGGTCAACCCCGGCTCGGTGGTGCTCTCGGGCGAGATGATGCTCCGGCACCTCGGCTGGACCGAGGCGGCCGACCTGATCCTCAAGGGTCTCAATGGCGCGATCGGTTCCAAGAAGGTCACCTACGACTTCGCCCGCCTGATGGACGGCGCGACCGAGATCAAGTGCTCGGCCTTCGGCGACAATCTCATCGCCCACATGTGATTCGCCCGCTGGCCCCCGGCCCCCTTCGGTGGGTTTCCTGCCGACGTCCGGCGCCGGAAGGGCTGCGTGGGTCGGGTGGTTGGACTCGTTCGATTCCACCACCCGACCGGCCGGGTTCCTCGCCCGATAAAGCTGTTGCCGGGGCCGTTTCCTGTCCTATCCTGCCGGTTCAATTGTTGACGCGATGAACTCCGAACTGACCAAGAAGGCCCTCGAACTCGTGGGGAACCCCAGCACGCTGGTGAATCTCATGTCTCGCCGGGTGCGCCAGCTCACCACCGGTGGCGGCGGCATGTCCCGCCCGCTGGTGGAACCCCCGGTGGGTGCCGGCGTGGCCGACATCGCCCTGCTGGAGATCATCGAGGGCAAGATCACCTTCGAGTCCACCCAGGAAGAATCCTCTCCCGAGGTGGTCGAGGCTCTGGCCGGGAAGCCCGCCCCGAAGCGCCGTCGCAAGACCGCGGCGGCCTGAGCGAGCCGGTCTCACCGGAGCCCCAGACACGCCGGAGAGCCTCCTCTCCGGCGTTTTGTTTCCATGTCCGACATCGTCACCAACTCCAAGGCGCGGCGGGACTACCATGTCCTCGAAACCTACGAGGCCGGGTTGGTGCTGCGTGGCTCCGAGGTGAAATCCATCCGGGCTGGCAAGGTCCAGATCGCCGATGCCTTCGCCAAGGTGGATCGGGGCCAGGTGTGGCTGCACAATGCCCACATCGACGAGTACGTGTTTGCGACCCACGAGATCCACGCGCCCAAGGCCCCGCGCAAGCTCCTGCTCAACAAGGCCGAGATCCGCAAACTGGCCGAATTGGCCAATGTGAAGGGCAATGCGCTCATCCCCTTGTCGCTCTATTGGAAGGGAGACCGCGTGAAACTCTCGCTGGGCGTCTGCAAGGGCAAGGCCGAGTACGACAAGCGGCAGGACATCCGCAAGCGGGAGGACGAGCGGGAGATGCGCCGGGCCAGCGCGACGTTGCGCCGGAGGTAGCCGGTACATTCCGATCCCGGCGCCCGATCCCACCCCCTGGGCCCAAGTCCACCCCGGGCCCAAGTCCAAGAACCCGGCTGCAAAGAAGAAGGCCGGTCGCCGCAAAACGCGGTGACCGGCCTGTCGTCTTCACCGCGGAAGGCCGCGGAGCCGTTGGACCGACTCTCAGTGCACCGGCTTGGCCTTGAGGCCCAACTCGGTGTAGGCGGCCTTGGGCACGGGACGCAGGTCCCAGATCAGGCCCGTCCAGGACATCATCTTGAGGACGTAGTAGGTGATGTCCACCTCCCACCAGAAGAAACCCTGGCGCACGCAACCCATGTGCATGTGGTGGTTGTTGTGCCAGCCCTCGCCGAGGGTGATGAGCGAGAGGATGAAGCTGTTCTTGCTGTCATCGCCCGTCTCGTAGCGGCGGGAACCGAACACATGGGCCAGCGAATTGATGCAGGCCGTGCCATGGAACAGCGCGGTGGTGCTGATGAAGAATCCCCACACCAGCAGCTGGCCGCCGGTCACGCCCAGCGAGGGGGCGAAGTGGTGGAGCAATGAACCGATGCCCGTGAGCGACACGGCGAACAGCACCGGCACGAGCAGGTCGAACCGGTTCAGGAAGACCAGTTCCGGGAACTTGGACAGGTCTTTGATGCGACCGTAGTCGGTGGGGAAGTTCTTCGAGCAGGTGATCCAGCCGATGTGGGCCCAGAGGAAGCCCTGCTGCCGGACCGAGTGCTTGTCTTCCGGATCATCGGAGTGCTGGTGGTGGTGGCGGTGGGATGCGGCCCACCAGAGGGCGCCCCGCTGCACGCACGTCCCGCACCAGACGGCGAAGACGAACTGCATGAAGCGCGAGGTGCTGAAGGTCCGGTGCGAGAAGTACCGGTGGAAGAAACCGGTCACCGAGAACATGCGGATGAAGTAGAGGGCGATCGCGGTGGCGACGGCCGTCCAGCTCCAGCCGGTCCAGATCACACCCAGGCAACCCAGGTGGAGGAAGAGGAAGGGCAGCGTGCGGACCCATTCGACCTGTTCGGGCTTGTTCTTCAGGGCGAGGGCACCGCCGGGGATGTAGTCCGAATCCACCCATTGAGCCATGGAGGTTCGGACATGTTTCAGAGCACGGATGATGACGTTATCGGACATGGGACACAGACTGTTTCGGATTCACTCGCCGGTCTGCCGACCAGGTCGACAGACCGAACGAAGTGACCGTACCTTGCCAGAGGACCTTCCGTTTTCCAAATCTCTTCCTGCCAATCCCCCCACCGTCATTGCTTTCCCCCGGACAGGATAAGGAAAGACGGAACCGGGATTCGTCCCATCGATGTGCACCACCGGGGCCGATCGCTGGAGGCCTCAGGGCCGGAGGGGTTTCAGTTCGAGGACCTCACCGGGTCGGGTCGCGAATCCGGCCTGGTCCGCGGGCAGGGGTTCCAAGGCCTGTCCCGGCCGCTGCACTCCCCAGGGCTGACCGGGCCAGGGATTCCGGACCACGCACTCGCGCCCCCGCTCGCTCAGGATCCGGACCGACCGGACCCGTCCGTCTTGCAGGTGGCTGCTCACCAGGAAGGCTCCTCGGGCGCGCAGGTTCCCGAACCGGGCAGGCCGATCGCGGGGCCAGGCCGGGAACAGCCTCAAGACCCCATCGTGGGACTGCAGCAACATCTCATCGATCGTGGCCGGCACGCCCGAGCAGTTCTCGATGCCTCCGCCTCCGCCGAAGACCATCAGGTTGGGCAGACCGAATTCCGTCAGTTGGCGGCGCAGTTTGCGCAGGAGATCGTCCGGATCGTGCCCGACCCGTGCGGCCCCTGGAAAGGTGATGCTGAATCCGTTGAAGTGCCCGATCCACTCGCTCTCGGCCCAGCCACGCGCGTCGTCCTGGAGCATCCGCAACATCGCCGGATCCGAACCCAGGCCCAGCACTCCGGTGGGCCAGACCATGCCCATCCACTCGAGGCGGGTGTTGTTGCGCGAGGGTCCGATGCGGCTCGCCGCCGGCCCGGCCTCGGCTCCCCGGATGCGCCGGATGCCGTCGACCTCCACCGTGGGGAACGGGCTGAGGCGGGCGAGGATGTCCCGCCATCGGTCGCGCCGATCGGCATCGACGCCCAGCTCGGCGCTCACGTCGAGCATCCCCTGGAACAGCATGCGGACCAGTCCGAGGGACAGGCTGTTGTTGCGGTCGCTGCCGCCGTCCCCGACTTCGCCCGAGGCATCGTTGCGGATCACGTACCGGCCCTGGTCGAGGTGCAGGTAGTCTTCCCAGAACTGGGCCGTCTCGCGCAGGAAGGGATAGACCTTCTGCGCATAGGCCCGGTCGTAGGTGTGGTAGAAGCGCAGGAACATGTTCACCGCGGCGAAGGCGGCGTTGCTCTTCTGTCCCAGGAACATCCGGCGGCCTTCACCGGGAATGCCGTGGCCGTCGGGCATGAAGGAGGTTTCCAGACCCCGCGGACCCACACCGACATCGTAGTAGACCCCGCGCACCTTCAGGAGCTCCTGGGCGTTGGTCCGGGCGGTGGGGAGGTAGTCGAGGATGGGGGCGTCGTAGGGCTCGGCCAATTCGGGGTGGTTGGCGGCGAAGACTCCCCACCACGGCGCCTGATGGTTGTAGTTCAGGTGGTAATCGGCCTGCCACGAGGGACCGTCGGCGGTCGTCCAGTTGCCGAAGAGCGACGGAGGGAACTTCGGGTTCCGGCTGCATGAGGCCATCAGGTACAGCGAGCCGTAGTAGTACCGCTCCAGCAGCGGGTCGCCGATGTCCACGAACGATTTCGACCAGAAGTCCCGCCACCATTGGCGATGGGCCGAGCGGAGGGTTTCCAGGCGCTCCGGGGTGAGCGCCGCGATTCGCCGCTGGGCTTCCGTCAGCGGCTCGGCCGATTCCTCATCGGTGACCACGGCGGCGACCAGCACGATGGATCGGGCCGGTGAGAGCACGAATCGGTCGGCCGACCACCCGTCGCCCCGGCTCCACGGCAGTCCCGGGTGGCGGTGGTGGAACAGGCGCAGGGCCACCGCCGCCTCGCTGGTCTTGCGCAGGGGTTTTTGTTCGAGGGCGACGGACCGGTCCGTGGACACGAACCGCCGCACCGACCAGTAGCCATCCGGCAGGTTGCCCGAGGCCGTCTCCGCCTCATTGCCGGGGACCGGAGCCAACGTGGCCTCGATCCCCATGAGATCGGTCGGCCCGAAGGGGTTGGTGTCCGAGGGTTGCCCGTCGACCGACATCTCGATGACCAGCAGGTTCTCGGTGGCGGCGACCCAGGATCGCAGCCGGAGGGTCGCCCCGGCGCGGGTGAAGGGCGGGGGATCTTCGACCCGTTGCGTGGTGCGCAGGGTGTGGAGGACCTCTGCGGTGTCCAGCCGCTGTTCGGCATGGTAGAGGCCGTTGAAGAGGGCCGGGATGTTCAGGTCGATGGCCGCGATCGGGCAGGGATGGCTGTTGGGGTAGATCGACTTGGTCTTCCAGAAATCGTTCTTGGCGATCCAGAAGCGGTGCCGTTCCGGGCAGTTCGTGACCGTCGTGGTGCGGGTGGTCACCTTGGCGCCGCCGTCCTCGCCCAGTCCGTGGTAGCGCAGGCGCTCGGTCACCGCGCCGATGGCCACGCCCAGGTCGCCGTTGCCCAGCAGCGGACCGTCCGGGAGTTTGCGGGTGGGCATCAGCACCGGCGGTGCGCGGAAGACCCCGGAGGCCCGGGTCACCTGACGCAGGGCTTCGGTGGCCACGTCGGGCGAGGCCGGGTCGCCCCACCCGGTCGAGGCCGTCAGCAACAGCCCGAAGATGAGACTTCGGACGCCGGAACGATGGGGTGGGGAAGAGATGGATGGCATGGCCGAGGCGGTCCCAGAGGCTGGGACAGCGGGCCTGCCGGGTGCAACTCCGCGACACCCTCCCGGGCGGCGGGCCTTGCGTTTCGTAACCGGGATGTCACACCCAGGTCATCCTGATCGCCCATGAAGCACTCTGTCCCCCTCCTGTTCGCCGGTCTGCTCTCGGCGGCCATTCCCACCCTCGGTGCCACGCCCCCTGCGACGCCCGGTGAGTGGTTCTCCCTGAACAAGGTCTGGGATGTCCGTCTGGAGTTCCCGGCCGGACAGTGGCAGGCGCTCGAGCCCAAGGGCGGCGGGGATGGGCCCTTCGGGGGTGGTCCTGGAGGTCGAGGCGGCTTCAATCCCAACCGGTTCATGGCCCCGGTCTGGCTGCGGGCTCTGGACGCCAACCAAGACGCCTCGGTGACCCGCGACGAATTCCTGGGTGC
>CAYLTF010000157.1:0-6441 GCA_964386625.1 uncultured Akkermansia sp.
GCGGGTCGGAGGGTGTCCTGCGGTGGTGGGGCTCACTGGGGCCCATCAATCAGGCACTGCAGCAACTGGACTTCCGGCCCGCTCCCAATTTCTTCGGTCCCCAGAACATCCGCCTGACGGTCAGCGATCTCGGAGCCACCGGCAGCGGTGGTCCGCGGGTCAGCACCGTGTTGTTCACGACCAGCATCGCTCCCGTCAACGACGCCCCCTCGTTCAAACCGCTGGCCGAGGGGACCGTGGTGACGGTCGACGAGGATGCGACGGTATCGGCCGCCACCTTCGGTTCATTCCTCACGGGCATCCGAGTCGGCCCCACCAACGAGGTCGCCGGGCAGACGCTGGCCTTCGAGCTCACCCTCGACAATTCGGGTCTCTTCTCCCAGCCGCCCCAGATCAGTCCGTCGGGTGAACTGCGCTTCGTTCCAAAAGCCCAGGCCTGGGGCGAGTCCAGGGTGACCTTTCGCGCGGTGGACAACGGGGGTACCGCCAATGGGGGATCCGATCGCACCGATGTCGACGCGTTCCGGATCGTCGTCCGGTCCTTGAACGATCCGCCGCAGCTCGTGCTCTCGTCGACCAACTTGACCGTCTTGGGTTCGGTCAATGATGACGGGGTCCGATCGGTGGCCGGATTCGTCCGGTCCGTGTCGGCGGGTCCCGCCGATGAAGTGGCCGCCGGGCAGAGGGTCACCGTGACGGTGGGCGCCGACCGCGAGGAGGCGTTCCGGCAGCTCCCCAGCATCGATTCTGCGGGCAGGCTTTCGATGGCCCTGAGTCCCTACTGGTCGGGTGTCGTCACCCTCACGGTGATCGCCAACGACGACGGTCCGGTCAATCCGCCCAACCAGGCGTCATCCGATCCGGTGTCGGTGCGACTCCAAGTCGTTCCAGAAAACCAGCCTCCGATCGTGGTGTGGTCCGGCGGGTGGAAGATCGCCGCACCGAGCCCCGGACAGAGCTTCCTGTTGCCGGGAGTCTACCCGGGCCGGACCGAGGCTTTCAGCGATGCGCTCGACCCGACCCGGACGACCGCGGAGTGGATCCCGACGTCCGGTGCTCCGGTGCCGCTGCCCGTGGTGGCCTACCGTTCGGGCCGCAGCGCCGACTTCGCCGGGTTGGCCGGCCTCGAGCTGCGCTGGCCCCAGTCCGCGACACCGTCGGGTGGCGGATCCGTTCGGCTTTCCCTGACCGATCAGGTGGGGGCGACGAATCTGTTCACCCTGCCGCTGGAGTTCGTCGCGGGTCCGGGTCCCCAGGCCCCCCCCAGTCTCCCTGCGGTCTGGACCAGCCTCCACCCCGCCACGGGTTTGCCCGTGCTGACATTGGTCGAGGACGCCTCACCGCTGACCCTGGACCTGGGCCCGCTGGTGAGCCGCACCTCGGGCACCGTCCGTTGGACCCTCCAACAGCCGCTGGAATCGACCGTGGTGGACACCGAGATCCTCGGGGCCAATCTGACGATCCGTCCCCGTGCCGACCGCAATGGGGGCGGATGGTTCCAGCTGCGGGCCGAGTCCGACAACGGGCAGTTCTCCTGGGCCTTCCGGATCGAAGTGACTTCGGTGGCGGATGCTCCGCGGCTGCAGGCACCCGCGATCTCTCCTCTGACCGAGGGCGTGCTCTGGTCGGCGGCGATCACGGCCCGTTCGGTGGAGTTCCCGGGGCGGCCGGTGGTGCTCCGCCTCGATGGCGCACCGGCCGGTCTCCAGATGCGTTCCGACGGATGGCTCTCCTGGACCCCCTCCGAGGTCCAGGGCCCGGGCGCCTTCTCCGCGGACGTGGTGGCCCAGGACTCCTCGGGGGGGCCGGAGTCCCGGCTCACGCTCCGGTTCTCGGTCCTCGAGGCGAACCTGCCCCCGGTGCTCTCGAGTGCGCCCGATGTGGTCCTGCGCGAGGGGAACCCGCTGCAGGTCCGCTGGACGGCCACCGACCCGGACCTCCCGGCCCAACCCTTGTCCTTCCGTCGGGTGAGCGGGCCTTCGGGCGTCTCGGTGTCCCCTGACGGACTCCTGGAATGGACGCCTGCCGAAGACCAGGGACCCGGGACCCATGTGCTGCGGGTCGCGGTCGACGATGGCACGGTCTCGGTCACCAACCAGTTCACCGTGCTGGTCCGCGAGGTCAACGAGGCCCCGGTCCCCGTCGCCGTGCCCGACCAGACGATCGACGAGAAGGTCGCGTGGAGCCGGACGTTGCGCGCGAACGATGTCGACATTCCGGTCCAGACCTTGAGCTACGGACTGGCCAGTGGTCCGGCCGGCATGACCGTGAGCTCCGTAGGACTGTTGAACTGGACGCCCTCGGAGATCCAGGGCCCCGGTGACCATTGGGTGTCCTGGTGGGTGAGCGATGGCGTGGTGTCCGCCACCAACCGGTTCGGCATCCGCGTGCGGGAGGTCAACGAGCCTCCCCAGGTGGATCCGGCCACCGACCTCCGGGTCGTGGAGGGGTTCGACTTGCGATCGCAAGTCCGGGGCCTGGATCCGGATGTCCCGCAGCAGGCCCTGCAGTTCCGACTGGTCGACGGTCCCGTGGGCTTGGGCATGACCTCCGATGGAGGCATCGTCTGGCGGCCGGGCGAGAGCCAGGCTCCGACCACCAACGACGTGTGGATCGCCGTGAATGACGGCGTGGTCTGGGCGACCAATCGGGTGGTCGTGATCGCTTCCGAGCTGAACGAAGTGCCGCTGGTGGATCCGCTGCCCGAGTTGTCGGTGGTCCCCGGCTACGAGCTGCAGGCGCCCGTCCTCGCCCGTGACATCGATCTGCCGGCGCAGGTCCTCGAGTACCGGTTGGTCCAGGCTCCGGCCGGGATGACCGTGGCCACCAATGGCGTGCTTTCGTGGAAGACCCCGGCCAACCAGGCCCCGGGGCGCTACGATATCCGGGTGCGTGTCAGCGATGGCCGCGATGGCACCGAGGTCACCGGGGTGGTGGTCGTCAAGGTGCTGAAACTCCCGCCGGTGATCGTGCCGGTCGGCGACCTCGATTGGACCGAGAACCTGGCCCAGCGTCGGCAACTCGTCGCCGTGGACCCCAACTCGCAGGGCCCGGATTTCGTGTGGACGCTGGTCCAGGGCCCCCCGGGGTTGACCCTCAGCGCGTCGGGCCTGCTGGAGTGGAAACCCGACGAGAATCTGGGCGGCACGTTCTGGCGGGTGACGGTGATGGTCTCCAACGGATCCCTGAGCAGCGCTCAGACCTTCCAGATCCGCGTCGTCGAGGACAATGGCTCGCCCGTCTGGACCGGGGAGACCCGGAGGACGATCACCGAGCTGGAGCCTCTGAATTGGAGCCTGCCGGTGGTGGATTCGGACCTGCCCGCCCAGACCCTGGTCTTCCGTCGTCTCAGTGGTCCAGAGGGTGCGGTGGTCCAGACCAACGGCGTCCTGAACTGGAGACCGACCGAGGGGCAGGGGCCGTCCACCAACCGGATCGCCGTGGCCTTCAGCGACGGGTTCGTCGAGGTGACCAACACGGTCGAGGTGATCGTGCTGGAGACCAACGCGGCCCCGGAATTGGCATTCGACGGGGAGCTCAACGTGCCCGAGTCGGTCCCCGTGTCGTGGAAGGTGCTCGCGACCGACTCGGACCTCCCGAGGCAGCCGCTGGGACTCCGCCTGCTGTCGGGGCCCGCCGGGCTGACGATGAGGACGAACGGCGTGGTCGATTGGCGACCCACGGAGATCCAGGGGCCGGGCACCAACCTGCTGCGGGTGGCCGTCTCCGACGGTGTCGTCTCGGTGACCAACCAGTGGGAGATCCGCGTCCTCGAGGTCAATCAACCGCCGGTGCCCGACCCCGTGCCCGACCTGTCGGTGCCGCAGGGAGTGCTTCTCGAGGTGGCGCTGACGGCCCGCGACGCGGACCTGCCCGCGCAACCGCTCACATGCCGCCTGGTGAACGCGCCCGCGGGCATGACCGTCACCGCCTCGGGTCTGCTGCGTTGGAAACCCTCGACCAACCAGGCGATCGGATCCTACCCCTTCCGTGTCGAATGGAGCGACGGAACGTCGGTGGGTGCGATCGCTGCGACGGTCCTGCTCAAGCCGGCGATCCGGCCCCCGGTCATCCAGCCGGTGCCCGCCCTGGTCTGGCGTGAAAACACGAACCAGTCGTTCCAGCTTCGCGCCCAGCCCGGCAGCTCGGGCAGCACCAACTTCGTCTGGAGCCTGGTGGTCGGTCCGCCGGGCCTGACCCTGAGCCGCTCGGGCGAGGTGAAGTGGCGTCCGGACGAGCGTGCCGGCGGCACCCACTGGACGGTGGCGGTGGTGGTCTCCGGCGAGGAGTCCGCAGCCGGTCTCGATTTCTCCATCCGTGTGGACGAGGACAACCAGCCGCCGGTGCTCACCGAGTTGCCGCGCCGGATGGTGCGTGAGTTGGAGCCGCTGGTCTGGTTTCTGCAGGTCTCGGACGCCGATGTGCCGACGCAGCGCTTGGTCTTCCAGCGGATCTCCGGTCCGGCGGGACTGACGGTCAGCAGCGAGGGCGTCGTGGCATGGACTCCACCCCTCGGGACCAGCCTGGGAACCAACCAGGTCGTCGTCCGCATCTCGGATGGGGTCTCGTCGATCACCCAGGCGTTGGAGATCGTCGTGGGCAAGTATCTGAATTCTCCGCCGGTCTGGACCGACGTCGGTCTGCGCAGGGTTTCCGAAGGGCTCCAGTTGGCTTTCAACCTCAAGGCGATCGACACCAATCAGCCGCCCCAGCCGCTGACCTATGAATTGGTCCGGGGCCCCGAGGGGTTCACGGTGAGTCCCTCGGGCCAGGTCGGTTGGAGGCCCACCGAACTCCAGGGCCCGAGCACCAACCTCGTCGAGGTCAGTGTCAGCGACGGATTCGCCCGGGTGCCGCACCAGTTCACGGTGATCGTGCGCGAGGCCAATGTGGCGCCGACCTGGCCCGACGTCGGGACCCGTCGGGTGACGGAGGGCGGGTTGTTGACCTTCACCCTCAAGGCTTCCGATGCCGACGTCCCGGTCCAATCCCTGTCCTACCGCTTGGTGGACGGACCCGCCGGATTGACCGTCGGCACCAACGGCCTGCTGAACTGGCGTCCGAGTGAGGCGCAGGGACCGGGCACGAATCGCGTCCGGGTGAGCGCCAGCGACGGCATCACCTCGACCGAGCAGTCGTTCGACATCGTGGTCAGGGAATCCAACCTGCCGCCGGTGTGGACGACGTCTCCGGTCACCCGGAGGGTGACCGAAGGGCTCACCTTGTCGTTCAACCTCCAGGCCACCGATCCCGATCTCCCGGCCCAGCCGTTGCGCTATCGCCTCGAAACCGGCCCGGTGGGGCTGACGGTGAACACCAACGGCCTGTTGACCTGGACCCCCACCGAAGCCCAAGGGCCCAGCACCAATCGGGTGAGGGCGAGCGTTTCCGATGGGACCGTGTCGGTCCCCTTCGAGTTCGACGTGGTGGTGCGCGAGGCCAATCAGCCTCCGGTGTGGACCACCGTGGTCGGCACGCGTCGAGTCAACGAGGGAGCGTTGCTGTCGTTCGCGGTCGCCGCCACCGACGCCGATCTTCCGGCTCAACCGTTGACCTACCGCCTCGTGAGCGCGCCGTGGGGGATGACCCTGGGCACCAACGGACTGGTGAGCTGGCGTCCGTCCGAGGTGCAGGGGCCCAGCACCAACCGCGTCCGCATCACGGTCGGCGACGGCTATGCCACGGTCCCGATCGAGTTCGATGTGATCGTGCGCGATGCGATCACGGCGACCTCGGGTCCGGTCCTGGGTCTGTCTCCAAGGGCGAACGGTGCCTGGAGCCTGCGGGTCTCCGGTGCCGGGGGGGCCCGTTACCGCGTGGAGCAACGGACGGGGTTGAGCGGAACCTGGACCTCGGTTCCTGGAATCCAGGAGGTGTTGACCCAGGGGACCAACGCTCCCGTGAGTGTCGACCTCCCGGCTCAGGGCTCTCCCAGTGCTTTCTTTAGGCTCTGGCGGTTGTGACCGGCCGGACCGGTAGGTTCGGACAGCGGTTCTCCATCTCAAAAAATTGAAAATGCATGTAAGAAAAACTCATCGATGTGAATAAGATGCGGGTGGTTTTTTTTGACAAAAACAAGGTAACAACGGTAAATCGGCAGCACTGAATGAGGTCACGGCAAAAAATGCGGCATGGCCGGAATCGGGTGGATCCAGGGGTGCCGGCGTCCGTTTGGAAGTCGGCCGCGGTGTCGTGGGTGTCGGCGCTGTGCATGCTGGCCCTGGGAGATTCTGTTCAGGCTGCGGTCACGGGTTCCCAGGCCAACACCACCGTGGTGGAGGCACCCGCGGAGCCGGTGTCCTATCAGGGGCGTTTGTCCGACGGCGGGTCGCCGGCCAACGGCTCGTATGACTTTCAGTTCCTCCTCAAGGACGCCGCGACCTCGGGCAACACTCTGGGCGAAGTCCTGAAGATGACGTTGCCGGTTCAGAACGGTGTGTT
>CAYLTF010000158.1:0-6433 GCA_964386625.1 uncultured Akkermansia sp.
GGCGGAAACCGAGTGGTTCCCGTCAGTCGATGGCCGATTCGGAGGAGTTCTTGAAGGAACGATGGGTCGCCTGAGGCCGGTGGGGCGTCTCGTGGGCGATCATCGCTCC
Source organism: uncultured Akkermansia sp. (assembly GCA_964386625.1). Taxonomy (GTDB): domain Bacteria; phylum Verrucomicrobiota; class Verrucomicrobiia; order Limisphaerales; family UBA9464; genus SXXZ01. Next base: position 110 of record CAYLTF010000158.1, read on the forward strand.
CTCCTCCTCGAACAATTCGCCCGGATTGCAGCCCAAGGCGGTCTTCAGGCGGATTAGGGTGGTGAGCAGGATGTCGATTTGTCCGGCCTCGATCTTCTGGACGGTCCTGGGATTGAGATCGGCCGCCTCGGCCAATTGCTCTTGGGTCAGACCTTGGGCCCGCCTGATTCTCCTCAAGCGTTGCCCAAACTCGGCCAGATCAATGTCCACGACGCCATTGCAACATCGCCAAGGACACAGCGACACGGCCCAATGGGCCGTAAAAAACGGTCTGATAGGGCGTGTTCTTGAGTGGGTTTCTGATTGCCAATCCTGGTTTATTCATTTTGATGCTGAAATATAGTAACGCATCGGGGCTGATTCGTTTTCAAAAGATCGGCTCCGAAAGGCCTGCGGCTCAATCCATTTGGTGTTCCACCGGGCGGTGCCATGGAGCCCTCGGTTGGAACCCGATGTTTTTCAGATCGGAGTGTTGCCTGTGATTGAATTGTTCAACGCGCTGCTGCGCAAAGCCCTACGCCCGCGACTGGGCCGTTTTCAGATGGAACCGGTGGGGGTCGTGGTCCGGGCCTGCATGCGCGCCAGCACCGATCCCGGATTGGTGGCGATGGAGGTGGCCGGCAAGCCTTACCTCCAGCACCAGTTGGACCGGGTGCTTGTGGCCTTCGATCGGGTGGATTGCGTGGTGGTGACCACGGAACTCCAGGAGAACCGATCCATCATCCGCATCTGCGAGCGGTTGGGTGTCTCGTTCTATGTCGGCGACAGCCATGATGCCCTGGGCAATTGCCGCAAGGCCGCTGAGCAACACTCCTTCAAAAGTGTCATGCTGCTGGACTCGGGATGCCCGCTCATCGACCCCGTGCTCCTGGTCCGGGTGATGAGCGAATACCTCAGGCTCGGGGTGCCCGGCAATTATGTCGGCAATCGAATCCGGCCGACGTATCCGGCAGGAATGGAAGCCGAGATCACCAGCGTGGAGAATCTGATGGAGGCTTATCTCATGACCTCGAAGTTTGCCGATTTCGCGGATCCCACGGCGATCATCCGGAGGGGTGAATTGCCTGATTGCCAGAGGGTGGATGTCGTCCAATCCGTCGACCAATCCCGATGGCGGTTCCGATTGGACACCTTGGCCGATCATCAGCGGCTCTCCCGTCTGTTGGGATTGGTGCAGAAGTATTCTTTGCAGGAGGTGATGACGGTCGCCGAGACCCACGGCCTGTTGGGGGAGGATCATGGTTCGCGGTGATGCGCGTTTCCGGCGCGACCTGCGAGCGGTCTCACGGTTCAATCAGCGCCATGACGACGGTGTTCATCGCCACGGGCAACGCCCACAAAGTCGAGGAGATCCGGGCCGTGCTGGGGTCGCCGGAACGCATCTTCCTGTCCCAGCGCGACGCACCCGTCCGGCTCGAGCCGGAGGAGACCGGGAGCACCTTCGGTGAGAACGCCCGCATCAAGGCCCTTACCTGGGCGACCTACCTGGCCGTCGATGTCTGCAACCTCGGGGTGCAGTGGGTCCTCGCCGACGACTCGGGCCTCGAGGTGGACGCGCTGAACGGGGCACCCGGGGTCCATTCGGCCCGCTTCGCCGCCCTCGACACCGGCCGCCCGGGCAACTCGCCCGATGCGGAGAACAACGCCAAGCTCCTGCGCCTGCTGGAGGGGACCGCTCCGGCCCGCCGGACGGCCCGCTTCCGCTGCACCCTGGCGTTGACCCCGGTGCTGGCCGGTGTCGATGCCGCCGCGATGGCCTCGGCCACCCGCGAGTTCAACGGGGTGTGCGAAGGACGACTTCTCGACCGCCCCTCGGGGGCCGGCGGCTTCGGCTACGATCCGCTCTTCGTGCCCGAGGGATTCGATCGCCCGTTCGGCGAGTTGGGGGCCGAGGTGAAGAACCGGCTCAGCCATCGCGCCCGGGCCCTGGAGGCCTTGCTCGAGTGGTGGAACCGGTGAGGCCGGCTTGCGGTCCGTTCCGGGAAAAGGTGCCGGATCAGAAGCCCAGGCGGGACCCGAGCTGGTAGGTCGCGAAGGCGAGGATCCAGGCCAGCGAGGTCATGTACACCGTCTGGAACAGCGGCCACTTCCAGGAATTGGTCTCGCGGCGCACCACGGCCACCGTGCTCACGCACTGCATCGCGAACACGTAGAAGACCATCAGGGTGATGCCGGTCAGCGGGGTGTACAGGGTTCCGCCGTCCGGACGGCGCTCCGACTGCATCACCTTGGCGAGGCTGGCGGTGTCGTCGTCGTCGCCGCTGCCGGCGTTGTACACGATCGACAAGGTGCTCACGAAGACCTCGCGGGCCGCGAACGAGGTGACGATGCCGATGCCGATCTTCCAGTCGAAGCCCAGCGGCTTCAGCACGGGTTCGATGGCCCGACCCATCCGTCCTGCGAACGATTGCCGGAGCCGTTCGCCCGCCTCCTCCTGTTCCAGTCGCTGCAGGGCCTCGGTGTCCGCCGGGGTGGGCGGGTTCGAGGCCGTCTGCCGCCAGAGGGCCCGCTGTTGTTCGAAGCGGTGTTCGAGGGCCTCGGGGCGCGGATAGGTGGCCAAGAACCACAGGAGGATGTTGATCCCCAGGATCACCGTGCCCGCCCGTCGCAGGAAGAGCCGGGAGCGGTCCCACATCTGGCGGAGCACGGCCGCGGGCATCGGTCGCTTGTACGGGGGCAGCTCCAGGATGAGCATCGGAGGTTCGCCGCGCAGGAGGGTCTTCTTGAAGATCCAGGCCATGCCCAGCGCCCCGGCGATGCCCAGGAGGTACATCATCAGCAGGGTGAGCCCGGGCCAACCGTTGCGCTGCGGGATGCAGGCGGCGATGAGCACGGTGTACACCGGAAGCCGGGCCGAGCAGCTCATGAGGGGCGCCACCAGGATCGTGGCCAGGCGGTCCTGCCGTGTCTCGATGGTCCGTGTGGCCATGATGCCCGGGATGGCGCAGGCGAAGGAGGACAGCATCGGGATGAAGCTCTTGCCGTGCAGTCCCACGCGACTCATGAACCGGTCCATGAGGAACGCGGCGCGGGACATGTAGCCGGTGTCCTCGAGCAGTCCGATGAAGAGGAAGAGCAGGCAGATCTGCGGCAGGAACACCACCACCGATCCCACGCCGGCGATGGCGCCCCGGGTGATCAGGTCGTTGAGGTCGCCCGGGGGCATGGTGGAGCCGACCCACTGGGCCAGGGCGTCGACGGCCGCCTCGATGCCGTCCATCGGGTATTGCGCCAGCCAGAAGATCGACTGGAACATGACCGCCATCACCGCGACGAAGATGATCAGACCCCACACCTTGTGGGTGACGATGCGATCGATGCGGTCGGAGAGCAGTTCGCCCGGCGGCGTGGTCTCGCGGGTGACGTGCTGCTCGATGGCGAACAGGCGGGCGTAGCGGGCCTCGATGGCGGCGCTGCGCCAATCCACGCCAGCGGTCTCGAGGCGCGCCCGGGCCTCCTTCACCAGTCCGATCAGCGAGTCGGGGTAGCGGCCGGCCGCGCCGAGGGCATCGGAGGCGAGCGAGCGTTCGTCCCCCAGGATCAGCAACGCCTCGGCGGCAGCCAGTCGCGCCCGATGCGGGAAGTGGGTCTCCAGCGCGCGCTCGATGGACTGGGCCTCGCGTCCGAAGGCTTCCGGCAATTCGTTGAATTCGCGGGGGATCACGTGCCGGGTCCCCGGGGTGGCGGCACGGGAACGGATCGATTGGCGAAGGGCCTCCAGGCCCTCGCCCTGGCTGGCGACCATGGGGATGACCGGCACGCCCAGGGCCTTGGATAGGGCCTCGGTGTCGATCTCATGTCCGCGGTCCCGGGCCACGTCGACCATGTTGAGAGCCAGGAGCGTCGGGTGCCCCAGCTCGATGACCTGGGTCGCGAAGTACAGGTTGCGCTGGAGGTTGGACGCGTCGGCCACCACCACGACCAGGTCCGGCACCGGCACATCGGGGAGCCGCTGGAAGAGGACGTCCCGCGCGATCTGCTCGTCGGGCGACTGCGGGCTCAGCGAATACGTGCCGGGAAGGTCGAGGATGGTGATCGGATGCCGTGCATCGGCGCCCAAGAGGGTGCCTTCCTTCCGTTCCACCGTGACTCCGGCGTAGTTGCCGACGCGGGCCCGAAGGCCGGTCAGCGCGTTGAACAGCGTGGTCTTCCCGCAGTTCGGGTTGCCGGTGAGGACGACGGTGAAGGTCTTCATCGGGTCAATGGACCAGGATCTTCTCGGCCTCGACCTTGCGGAGCGAGAGGTGGTAGTTGCGCAGTTTGATCTCCACCGGATCGCCGAGCGGTGCGAACCGCACGAGTTCGACCGGGGTGCCGGGCAGCAGCCCCATCTCCAGCAGTCGACCGCGCTGGTCGGGAGGGATGTCGATCCGGGCGACCACCGCCCGTTCGCCGGGAGTCATCTGGGACAATGGGCGCATCACACTGAGAGGCTAGGGAGGGAACCTTCCGGAGGGCAAGGAGCGCGGTTGTCGGCGGATTGTGGCGATTGTCGGAGGCTTGCGCTCTGGATGGGGAACTTCCTGGAGGGCTCCGGATGCCGACGGGACCGGCACCGGATCGCCTGGGGCGAGGCAAAGCCCAGGCTCGCAGCCAGGGCCGGATCGGGGCGGTTGGCCGGTTCAGGCCGCCAACCGGACCGGACCACCGGGACCGAGAGGCTGGACGAGGATGGTCTCCGCGAGGCGATCGCTGAGGCCCAGGCGGGCGTTGCAGACCTGGCAGAGGAGATTGTTGGCCAGGCTCAAGACCTTGACCCGCTGTTCTTCTCCGAAACCCATCTCACGGAGCCGGCGGTTCATGTCGGGCGAGGCGGTCAGTTGCTTGACGACCACCGTGGTGCCGGCGCGCACGCGGTTGAGAGGACACACCGCCGGCGCTGCGCAGCGGTCGGGAGCACAGTGGGCGACGGGGCAAGCCTCGGACATCGCCCCTGAACCTACCGGCCCCTCGGGGTGGCGGCAAGGAACGGGGTTGTCGGAGGCTTGCCCTGGATTGTCGTGCGCTTGCACTGCGGCGGGACTCAGAGGCCGGCGATGGCGGTGTCGAGGATCCCGATCAGGGCGCCGATGGTCTCCGGGGTCTCGTCGCCCATGTTGGAGATGCGGAAGGTGGTGCCCTTGATCTTGCCGTAGCCGCCGTCGATCAGGATGCCGCGGTCTTTGATGCGCTTCTGGAAGGTGGCGACGTCGATGACCCGGCCGCCGGGCTTGGCTCCGTTGTTCACGCAGACGAGGGTCTTGGATTCGAACCCGGCCTCGGGAAACAGGGTGAAGCCCTGGCGGGAGGCCCAGTCCTTGAGCATCTGGTTGGTCTGGGTGTGTCGGGCGTAGCGGGCCTCGAGGCCTTCGGCGAAGAACTCCCCGAGTTTGGACTCCAGCGCGTAGATCAGCGGGATGGCCGGGGTGCTGGGGGTCATGTTGTCGGCGGCGTTCTTCTCGAACTCGAGGAGGTCGAAGTAGTAGCCGCGGGTCTTGACGGTGGCGGCCTTGGCGAGGGCGGCCGGGGAGGCGACGAAGACGGCGAGGCCAGGGGGCAGGGCGAAGGCCTTCTGCGTGCCGGCCAGGAGGATGTCGATGCCGAGGTCGTCGAAGCGGTGGGGCACGGCCGTCAGGGAGCTGACGGCATCGACGATGAACATGACGTCGGGGTACTTGCGCTTGAGGGCGGCGATCTCATCCAGCGGGCTCATGGTGCCGGTGCTGGTCTCGTTGTGGATGAGGGTGAGGGCGTCGAACTGGCCGGTGGCGAGGCGGGCGTCGATCTGCTCGGCGCGGATGGGGGATCCCCAGGGCACCTGGAGGGCCTCGGCGTCCTTGCCGAGTTTCTTGGCGACGTCGAACCACTTGTCGGAGAAGGCCCCGCACATGCAGTTGAGGACCTTCTTGGTGGACAAGTTGGTGAGGGCACCCTCCATGACGCCCCAGGCGCTGGAGGTGGAGAGGTAGACGCGCTGACGGGTGGACAGGAGGCTCTGAAGCTGCGGCTGGATGCGGCCGTAGAGGTCTTTGAAGCCCTGACCCCGGTGCCCGATCATGGGCTGGGTCATGGCTTGGAAGGTCTTGGCGCTGACTTCGACCGGTCCGGGGATGTGCAACTTCACGTGTGCCATAAAGATGAGGGGCGCAGTCTCGGCTCAAACTCGGGGGATTCAAGGGCGCAGTTTTTGGCCGGGGGACGGGTGGGTGGCCGGAGGGGGGGCGCCTGCAGGTGTCCCTGGAAACGGGAGCTGGGCTGCTCGTGGAGGGGCTCCGCGGGACCGGACCTGCGCTCGCAGGGAAGCTCAGGGGAGGATGGGCTTTCGCGCTGCGCGCGAGGGGTGGG
>CAYLTF010000159.1:0-2601 GCA_964386625.1 uncultured Akkermansia sp.
AAGGCGCGCAACCGTCAGCCCTCGAGGCTGATCCCGCTGGAGCGTTCGCCCCGGGCGGAACTGGCGCTGCTGCCCGAGCCCGGAGGCCCGGCCCGGAAACGCCCCGGCTCCCGCGCGGCGGCGGCCCTGGAGATCCCGGACCACAGGGCCACGAATGCATGGGCCATGGGGGTGCGCGACTCCAAGCCCGAGGATGCGTTCTTCCTGGTCCGCGGCGAGGTGACCCAACGCTCCGGCCGGGTGCCCCGCGGACTGCTCCCGCTGTGGGGCCCCACGCCCGAGGGATCCCTGCCCGCCCGCGAAAGCGGACGCCGCGAATTGGCCGCCTGGCTGACCCACCCCGACAACCCGCTGACCCCCCGCGTCGCCGTCAACCGGATCTGGCTGCACCTCTTCGGGCAAGGCCTGGTGGCCACGGCCGACGACTTCGGGCGCAACGGCCAGGGGCCCAGCCACCCGGAATTGCTGGATTACCTGGCCCGGCGTTTCCTGAGCGAGGGCGGCTCGACCAAGTCCCTGGTCCGGCAACTGGTCTTGAGCCGCACCTACCGGCTGTCGTCCGAGTCCGATCCCGGAGGCCTGGCGATCGACCCGGACGACACCCTGCTATGGCGGGCCCGCCCCCGACGCCTCGACGCCGAATCGCTGCGCGACGCCCTCCTTGCGGTGGCCGGCACCCTCGATGCGGAACCCCTGCGCGGCTCCCTGGTCGCCCAACTGGGCGACTCCCCCGACTCCGCCCGGTTCCTGGGAGGCCGTTTTCTCAGCGACCGTGCGGCCGCCCGGATGAACCGACGCAGCCTTTACCTGCCGGTGATCCGCGACGCCGTCGCCGATGTCCTGGAGGTGTTCGACGCCGCGGAGCCCAGCCTGGTGGTCGCCCAGCGCGACGAGACGCTGGACCCGTCGCAGGCGTTGTTCCTGATGAACAGCCCCTTGGCCAACACGCTGGCCCGGGCGTTCGCGCAACGGTTGCTCAGGCACCCGGAAGACGACACCGGGCGGGTGCGGTGGGCCTATCGACTGGCCCTTTCCCGGGACCCCTCCCCCAGCGAGGCGAGCCGCGCCCTGGAATTCCTCCGATCCGAGAGCCTCGCCCGAGACACCCGCTCCGGGAAACCCGCCGGACGGGAGGTCGCATGGAGCCTGTTCGCCCAAGCCCTCTTCGCCTGCGCCGAGTTCCGCTACCTGCCCTGAACCATGAATCCCCCGGATCCTACGCCCCTCTTCCCGATTCCCGCGCTGAGCCGGAGACGGTGGCTCGAGACCGCCGCAGCCGGATTCGGATGGACGGCTTTCCGAGGCCTGGCCGCCACCGGCTCGGGTGCCGCTGAAACAGGCAGGACCCACCCGGCGGGCCACCCGGGCCGGCATCATCGCCCGCGGGCGCAGCGCGTGATCTTCCTGTGCATGCAAGGCGGCCCCTCGCATCAGGACACCTTCGACCACAAACCACGCCTCCGCCTGGACCACGGCAAACCCGGACCCGGCCGCGGCAAGGGCACCCGGTTGATCGGTTCCCCCTTCACCTTCCGGCAGCACGGACACTCGGGCCTCTGGATGAGCGAGCTGTTCCCGCACCTCTCCGGACAGGCCGACCGGCTCTGCATGATCCACTCCATGCGGACCGACATCCCGAACCACCCGCAGGCCTTCACCCAGCTGCACACCGGCAACTCGCGATTCATCCGCCCCTCGATGGGCTCCTGGGTCCTCTACGGCCTGGGCAACGCCAACGAGAACCTCCCCGGGTTCATCAGCATCAGCCCCCCGGCCCAGTCGGGTGCAGCCAACTACGGCAGCGCTTTCCTCCCGGCGATCTATCAGGGCACGCGCATCGGCTCGGGCCGGGAGGGTTCCGCGGACACCGGGATGCGCCACGTCGGCCACACTCAGCTCACCGCCAGCCAGCAACGGCGGCAGCTCGACCTGATCCAGGCCATGAACGAGGACCGTCGGTCGATGCTGGCCCCGGAGCCCGACAGCCGCATCGAAGCGGTCATCGCAGCCGGGGAACTGGCCTTCCGCATGCAGTCGGAAGTCCCCGATCTGCTCGATCTTTCCCGGGAAAGCCCAGCGACCCGCGCCCTGTATGGTGTCGGAGAAGCCGGCATCGACGGCTTTGCGCGGCAATGCCTCCTGGCCCGCCGTTTCGCCGAGGCTGGCGCGCGATTCATCGAGGTCAACCTCGGCGGCTGGGACCAGCACCGGAACCTCGAGGCCTCGCTCCGCAAGAACGCGCGCGCGCTCGATCGCCCCGCCGCGGCCCTGCTGCAAGACCTCGCCGCCCGCGGGCTCCTCGACGACACCCTCGTGCTTTGGGGAGGCGAGTTCGGGCGCACCCCCGACAGCCGCCAGGACGACGGGCGCGACCACAACCACCAAGGCTTCACGGTCTGGATGGCCGGAGGCGGCGTCCGCGGGGGCCACGCCCATGGGCGCACCGATGAGTTCGGCGCCAAGGCCGTCGAAGCCCCGGTCCACATCCACGACCTTCACGCCACCCTCCTCCACTGCCTGGGCCTCGACCACGAGCGACTCACCTACCGTTACGGCGGCCGCGACCATCGCCTGACCGACGTCCACGGCTCCGTGGTCCGG
>CAYLTF010000159.1:2701-6288 GCA_964386625.1 uncultured Akkermansia sp.
TTCCTGCAGGTGGTCTCCATCTGCGGGCCACGGCCTTGAATCGGCCCGGCGCAAGTGCGTCGGGTGGCCACAATCGTACCCAACAGAATAATCCGGTCCTTCCACCGGATGGGAACGAACGCCGCGCCGAGAGCGCGAGCATCGTCACCCAGAACCAGGAAGCAGTGCAGACACACACATGAGCACCATCGGAATCAAGGAACTCCTCGAGGCAGGCGTCCACTTCGGCCACCAGACCCGTCGCTGGAACCCCAAGATGAAGCGCTTCATCTTCGAGGCCCGCAACGGCATCCACGTCATCGACCTCTCCAAGACGGTCGTGCAGCTCGAAGAAGCCTGCAAGTTCCTCGCCGCCACCGCGGCCAAGGGCGGCAACATCCTGTTCGTCGGCACCAAGAAGCAGGCCCAGGAAGCCGTCAAGGAGTCGGCCAAGGCCTGCGGACAGCCCTTCGTCACCGAGCGCTGGCTCGGCGGCACCCTGACCAACCTCAAGACCGTCAAGCGCTCCATGAAGCGCATGAAGGAGATCGAGCGCATGGAGCAGGACGGCTCGATCAACCAGTACGTCAAGCAGGAGCAGTCCATGATCCGCCGCGAACATCAGCGGCTGTTCAAGAACCTCGACGGTCTCCGCACCATCGACGCCGCCCCTGACGTCATGTTCGTGATCGACCTCAAGCGCGAGCACAACGCCGTCGCCGAGGCCCGCCGCCTGCGCATCCCCCTGGTGGCCATCGTCGACACCAACGCCGACCCCGACCTGGTGGACTACCCGATCGCCGGCAACGACGACGCGATCCGCTCCATCAAGATCCTCCTCCAGGCCGTCACCGAAGCCATCGCCCAGGGCAAGGCCGAGGCCGACGCCAAGAAGAGCCGCCGCATCAACCGCGACGAGCCCGCCGCCGCAGCCCCGGCCCCTGCCGAGGCCGCCCCGGTCGCCCCGGCCGCCGCCTGATCAGAATCCCTCTCGAGCGCGCCGGAGCGGAGAACGCTCCGGCGCGTTTTCACAGAACACACCACCCCCAATCGATATTCTCCATGCCTGAGATCACCCCCGCCCTCGTCGGGCAACTCCGCGCCATGACCGGCGCCGGACTGATGAACTGCAAGAAGGCCCTGGACGAGACCAAGGGCGACCTGAACGCCGCCGTCGACCTCCTGCGCAAGCAGGGCGCCGCCGCCGCGGTGAAGAAGGCCGACCGTGCCGCCAATGAAGGCCTCATCGGCCAAGCCGTCCTCAGCGGCGGACAGGTCGGCGCCCTCATCGAGGTCAACTGCGAGACCGACTTCGTCGCCCGCAACGACTCCTTCAAGGCCTTCGTCGGCGAACTGGCTTCCAAGGCCGCCGCCCAGCCGGGTGCCGACCTCGAGTCCGACCGCGTCGCCGCGGTGGCCAAGATCGGCGAGAACATCCAGGTCCGCCGCGCCACGCGCCTCGAGGTGCAGGGCACCGGCGCCCTGGCGGCCTACATCCACACCGGCGGCAAGGTCGGCGTGATGGTCGAGGTTGGCGCCAACAACGCCGCCACGGTCAACACCGAGGAGTTCAAGCAACTGCTCCGCGACATCACGCTGCAGATCGCCGCCGCCAGCCCGGTGGCCGTGAGCCGCAACGAGGTGCCCCAGGAGATCGTCGACAAGGAGCGCGAGATCGCCGCCCAGTCCGACGCCCTCAAGGGCAAGCCGGCCGCCGCGATGGAGGGCATCCTCAAGGGCAAGCTCAACAAGTACTTCGAGACCAACTGCCTCCTGGAACAGGGCTTCGTGAAGAACCCGGACCTGAAGGTCGAGGCCCATCTGGGCGCGGTCAGCAAGCAGGTGGGCGACACCCTCACCATCCGCCGCTTCCTGCGCTTCCAGGTCGGCGAATAATCGGCCCAACCAACCATGCAAAAGGCACCCCTCGGGGTGCCTTTTTTGTTTCCTCGCGTCGGACCGACGGATCGATCGCCGAGGGTGGAGCCCATCAATTCCGGACCGTTGTGCGCTCGGCCAACCAGATCACGTCCACGTTGTTCGGGGACGCCACATTGAGGGGCATTTCGTAGAACTTCACCGGCTGGACGGTGCGCGGGTCCAACCACTTTTTGATCTCCGTGTGGCCGTCGGCGAAACTGAGCCCGGCAGCGCGGTTATGGTAGCTGGCCGGGTAATCGATGATCCGAGCGGCCCCTGGGCTCTCCACCATCTGGTTGGCATAACCACCGGCGTTGATGCTGTCCGGATGCTCGTCGAGCAGCACATACAGCTGCGAGGCGCCGACCGAGGCGATCTCGGAGGTCTTCTTGAAGATCTTGTAGCGCTGCTGGCCGTCCTGATAGCCGGAGCCCGGCGGCAACCATCCTCCGGGCCCGCCCATGGCTTGGCTCATCCCCATGCTGCGCACGCGCGCGTACTTCCGGCCCGACAGCGTGACCATGCTCTGGTCGGCCGGGCACTTGTAGATCGCCGCCGACTGGAGATAGGGGGAGAGCCACGAATTGGAGGGATTGAGCAGCATCTGCTGGTTGGTGTTGTCGCCCGGGAACGGCCCGGGCCAACCCAGCCAGCCACCAACCCACTGGTATTTTTCGTCGCGCGAATTGCCCGGCTGCGTGATGCGATCCTCGTTGTCCATCGGATACATCAGGTGGGCCAACTGGAGCTGCTTGAGGTTGTTCATGCAGCCCGTGCCCATGGCTTTGGCCTTCGCCTTGGCCAACGCGGGCAGAAGCATGCCAGCCAGGATCGCGATGATCGCGATCACCACCAGCAGTTCAATGAGGGTGAACGCGGACGCGCGTGGACGAGAGGCGGGAGACATGCCTCTTCGGTACGCAGACGGAACGATGGCGGCAAGGGGTATTTGGCCGCCTGGAACCGCCCGGCGGCGTCCCGCGGAGGGACCCTTACTCGAGGAACGCCTTGTGCAGCGCGCGCATGGCCTTCTCGCCGCTGGCCAGATCGATCACGACGCTGATCTTGATCTCGCTCGTGGAGATGAGGCCGATGTTGACGCCTTCAGCCGCCAACACGGTGAACATCCGCGCCGCCACGCCGCTGTGGCTGCGCATGCCCACCCCCACGATGGACACCTTGCCGATGGACTCGTCGGTGGACACCTCGCGGAAGCCCAGCTCCGCGCGCAGGCTCTCGAGGACCTTGCCCGCCTTGGTGAGGTCGGGCTTGTCGACGGTGAAGGTCAGGTCGGTGGCCGGATTGCCGCCCGCGTGGCTCGCGTTCTGGACGATCATGTCCACGTTGATGGCGGCCTCGGACAGGGCGTTGAAGATGCGGGCGGCACGGCCAGGCTGGTCGGGCAGGCCCCACACGGTGACCTTGGCCTGGTTCTTGTCGAGCGAGACGCCGCGGACGACGACGTCCTCCATGCTGGAGGTTTCTTCTTTCACGATGGTACCGGGATTGTCGTTGAGACTGGAACGGACTTCGAAGACGACGTTGAACTTCTTGGCGAACTCGACCGAGCGCAGCTGCATCACCTTGGAGCCGGCGCCGGCCATCTCGAGCATCTCGTCGTAGGAGATCTCGGGGATCTTGCGGGCCGCGGGCACGAGCCGCGGGTCGGCGGTGTAGACGCCGTCGAC
>CAYLTF010000160.1:0-6267 GCA_964386625.1 uncultured Akkermansia sp.
GACCGCCTGAGCCGGGCCAGCCCATCGGTGCAGGCGGCTTGGGAACGGTTGCACCGGAAGCCCTCCAATCCGTCGCCCCAGCGAAGCACGCCCCCATGACCGACTCTCGATCGCCCATCGCCGGCTTCGCCCCCACGCGCTGGTCGCTGGTGGCGCGGGCGCGGGGCACGACGCCGGAGGCCCGGGCGGCCTTGTCGGAACTGTGCGAGGCCTATTGGCGACCGGTCTTCGAGACCCTCCGGCGTTGGCATGGGACCGAAGACGAGGCACGCGAATGGGCCCAGGAGTTCTTCGCCCACGTGCTGGCCGGCGGCCGCCTTGCGGGGGCCGACCCGTCCCGCGGGCGATTCCGCTCCTACTTGCTGGGCGCGCTCCGGCATTTCGAGTCGGACCTCCGCGAACGGGCCCGCCGACTCAAGCGCGGCGGCGGGGTCCCGACCGCGTCGCTCTCCGAGGACGGGATCGACGAGCCGGCCACCGCGGGCCTCGACCCGGTGCGCTTCGACCGCGAATGGGCGCTCACGGTGGTCGAGCGGGCCCTGGCCACGGTCGAAAGCGATCTGCGGACGGCCGGCAAGTCGGCCCACTTCGAGCGCCTGAAGCCCGCACTGGTGGGCAGCGAGCTTCCGTCACCCGCGAACCTCGCCCGGGAACTCGGGCTCACCGAAGGCGCGCTGAAGGTGGCCATCCACCGCCTGAGGCGACGATTCCGCGAGGCGGTGCGGGCCGAGATCGGCCAGACCCTGCCCGACGGCGACGACGGGCAGGAGGAACTGCGCTACCTGATCGAGGTGCTGGCTTCACCAGGAGGCTGACGCCGTGGCCCGGTGCTTCCGGGTCTACCCGAAGAGCTCCTGCTGCACGGGCCCGGGAGCCGGCTCTGGTCCGGGATCGGGCGATCCGATCAGCAGGCCTTGGCGATAGCGGGCCTCGGCCTCGGCCCCGCGGAAGGTGTGCCCCTTGCGGCTGCCATGGCGCAGGTACACCCGGCGCGACGCCTCGCGGGCGGCGATGCTGGACCGCACTCGGGCGATGCGTTCCTTGGCTTCCAGCACCGCCCGACGCGGATCGACCCTCGGGGCGGGATAGTCGACGCCGATCACGCACCCGGCGGCCTCCTGCTGCGAGCGGGTCATGCGCCACGGCTCGGCCAGGAAGACGTCGGGCACGCCGGCCAGCTCGGGCACCCAGCGGCGGATGAAGACGCCCTTCGGATCCTGCTCGAGGGCCTGGCGCGTCGGCGAATAGATGCGCACGGTGTTGATGCCCGTGGTGCCGCTTTGCATCTGCGCCTGGCTGAAATGGATCCCCGGCTCGAAATCGAGGAAGCACCGGGCCAGGTGGATCGCCGTCGGACGCCAGTGGAGCCAGAGGTGGTAGGACGCCACGCTCATCACCAGGGCGCGCATGCGGAAGTTGAGCCAGCCCGTGGCCCGGACCGCCCGCAGGCAGGCATCGACCATGGGGAAGCCGATCCGCCCCTGACGCCACGCCTCAAGGCGCAGCTGGCCCTCCTCCGACTCGGTGAAGGCCTCGCGCAGGCCGTCGTAGACCGGGTTGAAGTTCTCGAACTCGATGCGCGGCTCGTCCTCGAGCTTCTGCATGAAATGGCAATGCCACCGCAGGCGGGCCTGGAAGCTGGAGAGGGCACCGGACCAGCGGCGGTCCACTGGCACGCCGGCACTGAGCATCGCCCGCAAGGACTCCTGCCGGTGCACGGCCGCCTGATGCACCGTGCGCATGGAGACGCACCCCCAGGCGAGGTGGGCGCTGAGACGCGAGCAGGCCGACCAGGCGGAGAGCGGGCTCGACATCTCCGTGCGGTAGCCGACGCCGCGGTCCTCCAGGAAGCTTCCCAACACCTCCCGGGCCACCGACTCGCCGCCGCGCTGCAAGCCGGTCGGGATCACCGGACCCAGGCCGAGGTCTTCCGGGCCCAGGACACCATCGGAGACCAGGCCGGTGGGACGCCCCGGCCCGAGGACCTTCGGAGCCGGCACCGGTCGGCCCGACATCGTCGCGGCCCAGCGCTCGGCCCAACCGTCGCGGGATCGCAGCCGCCGGACGACCCCATCCTGCCGCCGCTCCTGCCAGTCGATCCCCCGGTCGCGGCACCAGCGGGCGACGCGGAGGTCGCGGTCGAAGGTGACCCGGTTGCCCGTCTCCTCATGCGACCACAGGCGCACGAACCCCGTCTCGCGGTGCAGGCGCTCGAGCTGCTCCACGGCCTCCCCGCGTCGCAGCAGCAGGCACCCGCCGCGCCGGGTCCACTCCGACTCCAACTCGCGGAGGGCGTCGGCGAGGAAGCGGGAATGCGACGGATCCCACTCGGGCGACCCGAGCAGCTCGGGCTCATAGAGGTAGAGGCCGATCACGGGGCCTAGCCGCAACGCCTCGGCCAGCGGCGCATGGTCGCCGAGTCGCAGGTCGCGCTTGAACCACACCACCTGCCAGTCGGCGCGCCTCCCGAGACCCGGGTCCCGCGCAGGACGACCGGCCGGCGGCCCCGCGTGGGTCGAACCGATGGGGCGGGACGGGTTCATCAAAACAACAGCTCCGGTTGCCGAGGCTCCCGGCTCCTGGCCGAGGCGGTGGCCTGATTCGCCAAGCGGCGCTGGGCCTTTTCCCAGAACCCGAAGAACCCTGCCGAAGCCTGGGGCCAGAGGCGTTCGTCCCAGGATCGGCGGCACCAGAGCACCTTCCGGCCGTCGCCGGCCAACGCGGCCTCGATGCCCGGGACCGCGTCGCCCAAGGGTCCCACCGAGGGACGCATCGCGACCCATCCGGCGAGGCCGCGTTCCTGCGCCACCCGGACGAGCGCCTCGGCCAATCCCTCCCCGGTTTCGCAGGGCACCGTGGCGCAGCCGAAGTGCCGGCCCGCGCGCGCCAACCCGTCGGCCAGGGCCGTCTTGAGGTAGGCGATCCGAAGCGGGGACAGACCGTGGGCGCCGACCCGCTGCGCATCGAACACGCTGAGCAAGACCTCGGGCTGCATGCCGCCCAAGGCCGAGGCTTCGACGCTCAGGTCGTCGCCATGCACCCAAAGCCCCCAACGGCCGGTGGCGGGCGAGGCTCCTTGCAGCGCGGGGCTTTCGGGCAGGGAACGCCACGGCATCCGTTGGGCCGGGGCCTCATCCGGCAGCGGCGCGGGCGAGACCACCGAGTCCTCGAGGCGCTCGAGCCCGGTCGGGTCGGCCAGCAGGGATGGCGCACAGTATCGCTCCAGGTTCGACCGCCGCGGCAAGTAGGCCTTGCCCCGGGTCTGCAGGCCCGCGACCCAGCGCCAGCCCAGCGTGTTGCTGGCGGGATCGGCGTCAAGCAGGTGGCGGTAGAAGAAGTCGGCACCCAGGGCCCAAGGCAGCCGCTCGACGTGGATCCAGTAGCCCGCCCACCACATGCGGGCGTGGTTGTGGAGGTATCCGGTCTGGATCAGTTCGCGGGTGAACCCATCCATCACGGCGATGCCGCCCTCGCCCGCCATGACGGCTTCGGCCCGGCGGAGCAGTGCCGGATCGCCCTCGCTGCGGAGGCGTTCCACCTCGGCCCGGTAGGCCGACCAGACGCCGGGTCGCAGCTCCAGCCAACCCTTCCAGTAGTCGCGCCAAACGAGTTCCTGGACCAGCTTCTCGACGGCGTCGAAACGGTGGGTTTCCAGCAACGAACCCACCAGCTCCTCGGTGGACACCAACCGGGCCCGGACGGCCGGCGACAACCGCGT
The DNA here is from genome assembly GCA_964386625.1 of uncultured Akkermansia sp. GTDB lineage: Bacteria > Verrucomicrobiota > Verrucomicrobiia > Limisphaerales > UBA9464 > SXXZ01. The sequence goes on from CAYLTF010000160.1 coordinate 3,719, forward strand.
CACGTGGGGATGACCGGGAACCACCTGATTGCGCAGGGCTCCGTAGCGGTTCGCGCGCGGCAGGAACTCGCGCCACCGGGCCCAAGCCGCCTCCCGCGTCGCCGGAATGGTGTTCGGAATGCTCGCCTCGAGACCGCTCATCGTGAGGCCAACGTGGACCCGCGGCCCGTTTCCTCAACCGCCCCAGCCCGAAGCTCAGTCGCCCACGTCGTCGCCACCGTCGTCCTCGGGTAAGGCCTGTCGGGCGGAGGTCTTGGGCCGCGAGGATCGGACCCGGCGGTCCTGCTCGACCCGACCGCGCTCCAGTTCGGCCAACTCGGCCTGCAATTTGCGGAAGCTCTCGTAGCGGCCGGGCGCGAGGCCACCCGACTCGAGGGCCGAGCGCACGGCGCATCCGGGCTCCGCGCCATGGGTGCAGTCGCGGAAACGGCAACCCTGGGCCAGCTCGGTGATGTCGGGAAAGGCCGTGTCGAGGCCGAGGTCGGCCGACCACAGGTGGAACTCCCGCATGCCCGGCGTGTCGATGACCAGGCCGCCCGAGGGCACCGGGATGATCTCGCGCCAGGTGGTGGCGTGCCGGCCCTTGGAGTCGCTGTCGCGCACCTCGAGGGTCGGCTGCAGCGTGCCGCCGACCAGCCGGTTGATGAGGCTCGATTTGCCCACGCCCGAGGTGCCGATGAAGACCGCCGTCAATCCGGGCCCGAGGATCTCCCGCAAGCGGCCCGTGCCTTTGGCCGTCTTGGCACAGACCGGCAGCACGGGAGCACCGCCCGAGACGGCCTCGGCCTCCGAGATCATCCGGCGCGGGGCCTTGCAGAGATCGAGCTTGTTGAGCACCACCACCGGCTTCACGCCGCCCTCGAGCACCATGACCAGGAAGCGCTCCAATCGCCGCGCGTTGAAAGTGGAATCCATCGCCTGGACCACGAAGGCCACATCGACGTTCGTGACCACGATCTGGGCCTCACTGCCCCGACCCGTGATCTTGCGCGCGATCTGGGATCGCCGGTCCAGCAACCCTTCGATGACTCCCTTGGACTCGCCGGGGACCGGTCGCACCGCCACCCAGTCGCCCACCTTGGGCAGGTCTTGATCGCGCGGGCAGAGGTGCCTCAGCCGACCCGTGATGATCGCGGGCCGGTCGCCGGAGGCCCCGACCACGATGTAGGAAAGCTTGTCTTCATGGACCACCCGCGCGGGCTCGAGGCCGCTGCTGCGATGCGGGGCGAAGGCGTTCTCCCAGCCCGCATCCCAACCCAGTTCGGCCAAGTCCATGCCGCCTCAGACCCGTTCCTTGAGGGCCGCCTCGCTGGCGGCGAAGACCTCGCGGTGGAGCGAACGACCATGGGAATCCATGGTCACCACGGCCGGGAAATCGCGCACCTCAAGCTCCCAGATGGCCTCGGGCGATCCGAATTTCTCCAGCATCGACACGTTGCGCACGCGCACCACGCATTCGGCCAGCACCTGGGCGGCGCCGCCGATGGCGTGCAAGTACACGCAGCCATGCTCCTTGCAGGCGGCCAGCGTCTTCTCGCCCATGCCGCCCTTGCCGATGACACCGCGCAGGCCGTGGTCCCGGATGATGTCGGCCTGGTAGGGCTCCTCGCGGATCGACGTGGTGGGGCCCGCGGCGGTGACCTTCCAAGAGCCATCGGCCTCCTTCAGCACCACCGGTCCGCAGTGATAGATGATCCCGTCGCGGAGATCCACGCCCGGCGGCAGCTCCCCACCCTCGTGCAGGTACTTGTGGACGGCATCTCGGCCGGTGAAGAGGACCCCGGAAATCAGGACCTCATCCCCGACCTTGAGGGCCCGGATCTTGTCGGCGGTGAACGGCGCTTGGAGCGGGATCATGGAACGTTGTGGGGCATTAGGCGGCACGGCCCGCGGATGGGCAAGATCGGGATCTGAGGGCGCCGGTCAAGCCGTGCCCACGATCGGATGCCGCTGAAGCCCGGGTGACCCGATCGATCGTGTCTTTCGGGACGGTGACTGCTCACCCGATTCGATCCGCCGGCCAAGGCTTCAGCGTCGCGCCGCGGGGGGTGCGAGACTCCTGAGCCCTCCGGGGTTTTCGGGAAAACCTGAAATGCCCGGCACACCGGCTTCCCCTTCGCTGCGGAAACGCCCAGACTCCGGTCTGTTGAAGCGAGTGACCATCCACACCGACGGCGGCTGCCAGGGCAATCCGGGGCCCGGGGCCTGGGCGGCGGTGCTGCAGTACGGTCGTCAGGAGTTGGAAATCGGTGGCGCGGTGCCGGCCACCACCAACAACCGCATGGAACTCCAGGCGGCCATCCAAGCCCTGGCGGCCCTCAACCAGGCCTGTGAGATCGTCTTCTACACCGATTCCCAGTACCTGCGTCAGGGCATCCAGTCGTGGATCCATGGCTGGAAGCGCAACGGCTGGAAGACTTCCACCAAGGAGCCGGTCAAGAACGCCGACCTGTGGCAGCAGCTCGACGCCCAGGCCGGCCGGCACCGCATCGAGTGGCGCTGGCTCAAGGGCCACGCCGGCCACCCGCTCAACGAACGCTGCGACGCCC
>CAYLTF010000161.1:0-6054 GCA_964386625.1 uncultured Akkermansia sp.
GTGTTGCCGGCGCTGAGTCTCCTGAAGAGCAGTTCCGAGTTGGCCATGAGTTGGACGGTGGCGGGTGGCGGCTTTCCGGTGGGGGGTATCGACTCCTATTCCCATGCCATCGCGTTCCCTTTGCCCCAAGCCTCGGCGATGTCCTTCGATGGCACGGCCACCAGTCCGCCGGATTTCCATCTCTCCAGAGACCCTGCGATCTCCTTTGCGGTGGGTAGCACGCATCCGGACCAATCGTTGGTCCCCGTGCGAACGCTGGCAGGTTCACCCGGCATGCCCGCGCTGATGTACTTGAGGAACAAGAGTTTCGGGGCGGGATACGGTGGAGTGTATGGCCTGGTGATGAACGATGGGAGCAACCCGGCTCTCGACTATGGGCAAATTCCGGATTCTCAGCAGTTCAAGACCGTCTACCTCGACCATGGCATGGGATCCGATCAGCGACCGGGGCTGGTGATGGGCGGCTCAGGCGGAGCCCAGAACAGCTACGTGCCTTCCACCATGGCTCTGTGGGCGCGCTTGAGTGCCGCTCAAGTCTCGGCATTGGCAGGTGCCCAGGTCGGCGGTTCCGGGCACTATCCGCTGGTCGATATCGGGACCACGTATCTCGACATCGATGCGGGTGCCGCCTACTCGGCGAACACCGCGACCGCGACGCTCACCGTCACCCCCGTCAACGACGCGCCGCAATTGACGCTGGCCACCTCGGGTTCGGTGGTCTTGAACGCCTCGACCCTGAAAGCCTCGACCGGCGCCACCGCCGACGGGGTCTACCCGCTTTACCTCAACGGCGTGTCCACACCGGTGTACTGCCTGATGAACGATGCGCTGGCCGGAGGCGGATGGATGCTGGCGATGAAAGGGGCCAACACCGGTTCGACATTCAACTACTCCTCGGCGCACTGGACGACGGCGACCACCCTGAACACTTCGGCCACCCGACGGAACGACACCTACAACGAGGACGCCAAGTTCGAGGTGTTCAATTCGATGCCGGCCACGGAGATCCTGGTGATCTTCCCCGAGGCCACTCCCGGGGGCGCGATCACCGGTCAGAACTACGGATTCATCTGGAAGGAATCCATGCCGACCCCCGCCAACACGGCCGCCTACACGGGCCGGCCGGCCCAGGGCACCTACACGGGCAAGACACTCCGCGAGCTCTTCGCGGGCGGAGAGAAGATCTTCATCCGCGACGCGGTCTCGGCCACCCCCTATCGGGCCGCTGGGAGCGGGGTCTTTTCGACCCAGACCGACGTGCGGTTCTTCGGCTTCAACTACGTCAGCACGGCCAACAACAACCGGGCCCGCTTCGGTTTCGGGTGGAATGAGAACGGCGGCGGTCTTTATCCCGTGGGCAACGAGGGCTCGAACGATGTCACCGGCGGTCTGGGATTGGATCGCATCGATTGGTCTGCGGGCGACTACATCGGCTGCTGTCACAACTCCGCCGGGTTGAACCGCCAACTGAAGTTCGAGCTCTACGTCCGAGGTCCGGTCTCGACCTCGATGCTGACGGAGGATGTTCCGGGAAACCTCCTGTTCGAATCCCCGCTGGTGCAAGATGTCGACAGCGCTTCATTGACCGTGACGTTGTCGGTGCCCGATGGCGTGATCACCGGCAATCCCGGTTCGGGCATCCTCATCGGAGGCTCGGACACCGCCCGCACCTTCTCCGGTTCCGCAGCGGACCTGAATGCCTACTTCGCGATCGCCGGCAAGGTGACCTATCTGGGTGCCTTGAACAATTCGGCAGACCGCACGTTGAGCATCGCGGTCTTCGACGGAGCGGCCACCACGAGCGGATCCCGGACGCTCCGGTTCATCGGAGTCAATGATCCGCCGGTGATCGGGGGGGGGCCGCAGGTCTTCGATGCCGTGGAAGAGTTCGTGGAAGGCCCGGCTTCCCAATCGAATCTGAACCGCTGGCAGTATCTCGGGGGCGACGCCTCGGCCTTGACTTTGTTGGGCAACTGGAAGCCCGAGGGCAACGAGGTCATCAGTGGGATCGCCCAATGGGATGGCAATGCCGGGTATGCCAACAACTACCCCTTCGTCCAAAGGATCCGGACCGGCTTTGGCCCGGTCGCGGCCGACACGCTGGTGATCCACCCGTCCAACCTGGATGCCTCATCCCGGTCCGTCGCCGTCGGTTGGAAAAACACCGCCAATGGCACCGTCTCGGTGCAGGTGGGGGCATCCCTCCGCCTGCCGTATTCCTCCGTCAACGGAATCGACTATGCTCTCCAGCGGGGATTGTCCGGGTCTCCGCGGCACCTCAGCGTCCGTTCCGGGACGTTGAGCGCAGGACAGACGGTGGCGCTCTCGATCGATTCGCCCCTCGAACTTCAGGCCGGCGAGATGCTGTACCTCGTGGTCGATTCGAAGGGGGACTTCAGTTACGACCACGCGGAGATCAAGGATTTCAAGGTCACCGTCCTGTCCGGAGCATCCACTCCGAATCCGACGGTGTTTCCGGTGGTGGAGGATGTCCCCAAGGACCTCGTGTTCCAGGGGGCGCTCGTCGCGGATGTCGACGGCGATGCCTTGACGCTCACCCTGTCCGTTCCCGAGGGCACTTTGACTGCTGCCACCGCCCAGGGAGTGACTGTCGGTGGTACCGCGGTTTCCCGGACATTCGCGGGCAGTGCGGCCAATCTGAATGCGTATTTCTCCGCGGCCGGCAACCTCACCTATCGGACCGCTCCCAATGGGAATGGTGACCGTCTGCTGACGATCCGCCTCTCCGATGGCAAGGCGTTGGCCGAAGCGACCTCGACGTTGTCGATCCTCCCGGTGAACGATGTGCCGGTGGCCGTCGCCCAGTCGGTGAGCGCATTGGAGGACACTGCCGTGGCGATCACGCTGGCCGGCACCGACGTCGAGGGAACCCCGCTCACCTACACGGTGGCGACACCGCCGACCCGGGGCACCTTGACCGGTTCCGGCCCGAATCTGACCTACACGCCGGCCGCGAATGTGAATGGCATCGACAGCTTCACCTTCAAGGTGGGCGACGGTGCGGCGGATTCGGCCGAAGCCACGGTCTCGATCACGATCACTCCGGTGAACGACGCCCCGTTGGCTGTCCCGCAGTCGGTGACCGTCCTGGAGGACACGCCCCAGGCGATCACGCTCGCGGGCACCGATGTCGACGGGACACCGCTGACCTATGCGATCGTGACGCCGCCCAGCAAGGGGACCCTGAGCGGCACGGCCCCCAACCTCGTCTACAGTCCCAGTCCCAACCAGAACGGAGACGATTCGTTCCTCTTCAAGGTCAATGACGGTTCGCTGGATTCCGTCCAAGCCAGGGTATCCATCACCGTCACCCCGGTGAATGATGCGCCGGTGGTCGTCGGATCGTCGGGGCAGGCGAGCCAGCCGCTGAAGCAGTCCACCGCGCGGATCCTCGGCCTTTCCGGTTCGACCGTGATCCGGGGAATCGCGTCGGACGGCGATTTCATCTTCATCAACCATGGGGGTTCCGAGATCCGGGTCTTCCGTTTTGATGGCTCGCTTGTCGGATCCCACCCAGTCCCCAACCTTCCCGGTGCCAGTCACCAGATGGTGTTCTCCAAGGGCGCGCTCTATGTCCGGAACGGTTCCCAGATATTCCGCGTCTCGACCACCGCATGGACGAGCACCGCGGTCGTGATCGATCCCACCAAACCCTTGCTCAGCAGTGCCGGATGGCTCAGCGGGAGTCTGTTGAATTTCCCCGATGGTCGAGTCGGTGTGATGGGGCCGACCAGCGGTGGCCGATTCACCGTCCGGCTGTACACGGTCTCCGCCGACGGTTTGAGCCTGGGATGGGATCGCGACATCATGGTCAACGATTCCTGGGCGGTGGATGAGCACGGGACCGCCAGCGACGGCAGGTATCTGATCCGCATCTCCTACACGAGCGGTTACAAGGCCTACGATCTGGAATCCGGGACCGTGGCCCACGCCGGCCAAGGATGGAATCTGCGGGCGGTGAACGCCGGTGGTGCGATCAGCAATCCCACGTTCATCGCCTACGATCCCAAAGGCTCCCGTTATCTGGTGGGCGATTTCGACGCCTCGCAGGTCCTGGTCTCCGAATCCCTCGTCACCACCGTGTCGGCGGCTCCCATGGCCGAGGACTCCCCGTCGGAAGGGGGCACCGTCTCGGGTCTGTTCTCCTCGGCCTTCCAGGATTCCGCCGACGCGGTCCCCGCCGGGGCCGTCGCCGACACCCTTGCCGGGGTGGCGGTCGTGGGGGCCTCGCAGACGGCGTCGATCGGTCGTTGGGAATACCGCGTCGACAGCCAGTCCGAGTGGGTCCCCATTCCGGCGACGGTGAATCCATCGGCGGCACTGGTGGTCCGCTCGGCCGATTGGTTGCGATTCGTCCCGGCGGCGGATTTCGCAGGAACCGCCCACCCCTTGAGTGTCGTGCTCATCGAGAGCGGCATCACCGTCGAGACCGGTACGTTCCTCGATGCCCAGGCCCGGGGTGGGTCGACTCGGCTGAGTCTGGGCACCGCATCGCTCATCCAGCAGGTCACTGCCGTCAACGATGCCCCGCAGATCGCCGCGATGGACCCGGTGCCGATCCGCCTCCAGGGAGTCGACTGGACCTTGCCCACGGATCTTCCGCGGCGGATCCCCATCCCTGTTTCGGATGTCGATGACGCGATCAACGCCGCCACCCAGATCACCGTCTTGAGCGGCGACCCCGCGGTGGTGCCCGCCTCCGCGATCCGTGCGATGTACCAGAACGGTTGGTTTCTGGAGGTGGCCTCCGTTGTCCCCGGGGCGCAGGGCGGAGCGACGGTGCCGGTGACTCTCACCGTGACCGATCCGGCGGGGGCGACCGAATCCCGCGTGGTGGACATCGTGATCCAAGCCCCGCCCCGGATCGTGAGCGCGTTGCAGGGCGGCAGTTTTGCGGTTGGAGGCACGCTGCGGTTGTCTGTCGAGGCCGTCGGCTCCCAGCCGCTCACCTACGCTTGGTACCACAACCAGGTGCTGGTCGAGGGCGCCGACGGTCCGGAACTGGTGGCGTCTCCGGCCGGATCCGAGCGCTCTGGAAGGTATTCCGTGGTGGTGTCCAACGGGTTCGGTGAGCACCAGTCCGGGTTGATCACGGTGGTGATGGTCGATCCGCCCCGGTTCGTGAAGGCTCCGGCGAGCGTCTGGGCCATGGAAGGCGCCCGGGCTGAACTGGTCGCCGATGCCGTGGGTGGCGAGCCCCTGGTGTATGAATGGTTCCGCGAAGGGCAGCGGGTTCACACGGGATCCAGTTGGGTCCGATCCGCAGTCATGCCGGCCGATGCGGGAGTCTACGAGCTCCAGATCCGCAACCCGGTGGCCACCCTGCGCAGCGGTCCGGTGTTCCTGAAGGTGCAGAATCCCCGTCTCGAGGTTCGGGGTTGGGGCGACAACTCATTTCGACAACTGGCCTTCGACGCATCCTGGACCAACCTGATCTCGGTCGCGGCGGGTGAACGGTTCACCGTCGGTCTCCGCGCCGATGGGACCGTGGTGGTCGCCGGTGCGTTGGGTCAGCCTCCGGTGTTCGGATCCCGGGTGGTGGACATCGCCGCGGGCGGAGAACATGCGGTGGCCTTGTTGGAAAACGGGGGGCTGCGTGCCTGGGGGACCACCGCTCCGGCGGTCACCGGCGCCGCGTCCCGGCTCGGGGGTGTTTTCGAGATCGTCGCCGGCAAGGATTTCACGGCCTGGCTCGATGCCGATGGCCGTCTCCAGATCGCGGGCGGCTCGGAGTCGGAGATCGCGATGCCCGCGGATCCCGCGATGCGTTTCCGCTCCCTGAGCGCCGGGCCCACGGCCTTGCTGGGTCGCCTCAGGAGCAGCGGTGCCTGGGCCATCGTGAGTGGCAAGGGGCGGGCCGTTCCGGTGATCCCCGCGGCCTTGGCCGGGATCTCCCAGGCGGCATTGGGCCTGGCCCATGGGTTGGGGATCTCGGGAGGTGGTGCGAATGTCGTGGCCTGGGGTGATGGCGGTTACGACCAGACCATGGTGCCGACGGTGGCGTTGCCGTCGGTGATGACGGCGGTGTCTGCG
>CAYLTF010000162.1:0-5934 GCA_964386625.1 uncultured Akkermansia sp.
CGCGGTGAACGATGCGCCTGAATTCCAGGCCGACGGGTCGAGCTCGACCCGGGCCGCCGTCTCGGCGTCGGCGATCAAGAGCCTGACCGGGACCAGCGCCAACGGTGTCTACTGGATCCAGGTCAATGGCGTGCCGACCCAGGTCTACTGCATCATGGACGGCGCCATCGACGGCGGTGGATGGATGCTCGCGATGAAGGGAGCCAACACCGGGAGCACCTTCGCGTACGATTCCTCGCACTGGACGACCTCGACCACGCTGAATCCGACCTTCCTCCGCGGGAACACCGCGGCGGTCAACGAAGATGCCAAGTTCTCCGTCTTCAACGGCACCCCTGCCGAGAAGGTGATGGCGGTGTTCCCCACCGTCCCCAGCAACCTCAGGGGTGGTGCCGTGTCTTCGCAGTCCTACGGGTTCCTGTGGATCGAGAACATGCCCACGCCTGCCAACACGGCCAGCTATGCCGGCCGGCCAGTCCAAGGAACCTACACGGGCAAGACGCTCCGGGAACTGTTCGCCGGGGGTGAGAAGATCTTCATCCGGGACGCGACCCAGAGCACACCCTACCGTGCTGCGGGAACGGGCGTGTTCTCGACCCAGACCGACGTCCGCTTCTTCGGGTTCAACTACCAGAACGCCAACGGAGGAAACGGTTGGAACAGGGCCCGTTTCGGGTTCGGGTGGAACGAGAACGGCGGAGGCTTGTATCCCAGTGGCAACGAGACCTCCAACGACGTGTCCGGAGGCATCGGCCTCGACCGGCAGAATTGGTCGGCTGGCGATGTCATCGGTTGCTGCGCGAACTCGACCGGCCTCAACCAACAGATGGCCTTCGAATTGTACGTGAAGGCGTCCTCGGGTTCGTCCGCGATGGCAGTGGCCTTGTCGCCGATCGGCGAGGATGTCGCCGACTCTCTCAACCCGGGAGATCCGGTCACGATCTTCGGCGGGGGTTACACCGACCCGGACACGGGCGCCTTGATGGGCATCGCGGTGACGGCGGTCGACGAGGCCCGCGGCAAGTGGTCCTACTCGCTCGATTCCGGGACCACCTGGTCGCCGCTGACCGGGGTCGACACCACCGCAGCCCGCCTGTTGAGGGCCGACGATCCGGCCTCCAGGATCCGGTTCGTGCCCGATGCTGATTTCAATGGCACGGCGACCCTTTCCTATCGCGCCTGGGATCGCACGAGCGGGACCGTCGGCGGCACCGCCAACGTCACGATCAATGGTGCAAGCACGGCCTTCTCAAGCGGCACGGCGACGGCATCGATCGCGGTCACCCCGGTGAGCGACCCTCCGAGGCTGTCGGCGATCTCCGTGTCGGGGACCGAAGACACGACCTACACTTTCACCGCGGCCAACTTCACCGGCGCGTATTCGGATCCCGACGGCGATGCGCTTGCTGGTGTCACGGTGGTCACCTTGCCGTCCGCAGGAACGCTCAGGTTCGCTGGAAACCCGGTCACGGCGGGGCAGGTGATTCCCGCGGCGAACCTTTCGAGCCTGACGTATGTGCCCGCGGCCAACGACAACGGGGCCAAGACCTTCACGGTCAGCGCCTCTGATGGCGCTCTCTCGTCTTCCGCAGCCACGGTCACGATCTCGTTGACGGCGGTGAATGACGCTCCCTCCTTGGCCGCGTTTTCCGTCAGCGGCACCGAGGACACGACCTTGGCCTTCACCGCCGCGAATTTCACCTCGGTCTTCTCGGACGTCGAGGGAACCGCGTTGGCGAGCATCACGGTGGTGACGTTGCCGTCGGCCGGATCGCTCAGGCTTTCGGGCAGCACGGTGTCGGCGAACCAGGTGATCGCCGCGGCGAATCTCGGAAACCTCACCTACGTGCCTGCGGCCAACGACAACAGCACCCGGACTTTCACGGTCAGGGCCTCCGATGGTGCCCTGTCATCGTCGACGGCGACGGTGACCATCCAGCTGGCCGCCGTGAATGACGCGCCCGTGGCCACGGCTCAATCGGTGACGACCCCCGAAGACACGGCGAAGTCGATCACCTTGGCCGGGACCGATGTCGAGGGATCGACACTGACCTACACGGTGGTCACCCAGCCGGCGAAGGGTCTGTTGAGCGGCACCGCCCCGAATCTGACCTACACGCCCTTTGCCGACGTCAATGGCAGCGACTCGTTCAAGTTCATGGTCAACGATGGTGCGGCGACCTCGGCCGAGGCCACCGTTTCGATCTCGATCACTCCGGTGAACGACGCTCCGAGGGTCGGCACCGTTGGATTCCAGAAGATCTACGAGACGGTGAACCCCAGTCGTAACCAGAGCGGGGCCATCGTCTATGCTCCGGGTTTCGGGACAGCGGTCTCGGAGGCGGCGGCGCAATTCTCCGCGACCGGTCAAGCCATCACCCGCATCCGATACCGGATGGAACTCACCGTGGCTGGGACTCTGAGGTATGCCGAGGCCACGTTCGATGGCTGGTCCGGGGTCAAGGCCGAGGACCTGCGGATTCCCGATGACTTGGCGGCCAACCGATTCGCACTCCAACGAGACGTCTCCAACCTGACCGTCGACTCCAACTACCAGACGGTGGCCCTCGGTTCCGGTTTCAACGGTCGCCTGGAGATCTGGCCCTACAATTACGCCCAGACGGCGGTGGCCTCCCTGCCTGGCGGGAGTTCTGCCTCCTACGATTTCAACGACACCTTCTCGCCCAACAGCAACGGCCACGGATCTTTCCAAGTCCACAACCTCACCCGATCCGAGACGGTTTTCGCCTGGAACATGCATCGCTTTGGGGGACCGCCGGAGATCGGGTTCGGGAACAACCCGACGGGTTCGCCTGACTGGACCTCCGATTCAAGCCTCGGTTCCGCCGGTTGGAAACTTCAGGTCTCGGTCTCGACGAGCACCGTGCCCACCGGGTTCGCGCTCGTCGAGGATGCGCCCGGAAACCTCACCTTGTATGGCACGCCCTTCACCGACGTCGATGGCGATGTGTTGACGGTGACCTTGTCGGTCTCCGAAGGGACGATCTCCGGGGCCAGCGGGCAGGGGGTGACGATCACGGGCACCGGGCTGGCCCGGAGCTTCCGTGGAAGTGTCGCCGACCTGAACACCTATTTCACCACTCCCGGCAAGGTCACCTACCAAGGCCCGGCCAACGGCAGCGGGGACCGGACGCTCACCCTGACGGTGGCGGACAGTGCGCTCTCCTCCAGCGCCACCGCCGTTCTCTCGATCGCGCCCGTGAATGATGCGCCATCGGTGAACTCGGGGGGCATCACGGCCTATGCTGAGAAAGGACCGGCGGTGGCGGTCGATGCCGCCCTCGTCCTCGCCGATGGCGACGATCAGAATCTGACCGGGGCCTCGGTCTCCATCGAATCGCCGGAATCCGGGGATGCCCTCGGGTTCCTCCCCCAGGATGGGATCACCGGGGTCTATGACTCCGCGACCGGCAGGCTCACCTTCACGGGTACCGCCTCCGTTGCCGTCTACCAGGCGGTGCTCCGAAGCGTGACCTACTCGAGCTCGAGCGCCGACCCGGCCCGGCAAGGCGCCCGTCCGACCCGCATCGTCAACTGGTCGGTCACCGATGCCAACGGCAGCACCGCGGCCAACGGTCCACAGACCTCTTCGTCCGGCGGATCGGTCATCACTTACCTGTCGGACACCGCGTACACGTTGAGTGCGAACGGCAGCAATCCTTTCATCATCCCGATGGACCTGGGCCAGGATTGGATCTTTGAAGCAGAGTACCGCATGGACGGCTCGGTCGGAGGTGACGCCAATACTCTCTTCTCCTACGGAAACTACCTGGACGGCATCCTGATCAGGACCCTCCGCAGTGACTCTTTGTACCTCAACGGCAAGAGCTTGGGGCTCATCAATGTCTTCGGCGGATCCTCGACGCAGGGAGCATTCGTCCCGGTTCGGATCCGCTACTCCACTTCCGGACAACTGGGGACGCTGAGGATCGAAGCGAAGGGGGCCTTGGTGACCGAAGTCACGGGAGCGGCCCCCCTCAGCCCTGCCGACAAGACGATCCGCCTCGGTTCCGCCCATCATGCCAACGGCGAGGGATTCTTCGGGCAGGTCCGGAACATCCGCATCACCAAGGGTGCCGGGATCGGTGTCACCCAGACCCGCATCGACATCTCGCCGGTCAATGACGCCCCGGTGCTCACGTCGGTCACGTCGTTGTCCGGGGCCGTCGAGGACGTGGATTACACGGTCAGCTATGAAAGCGTCGCCTCCGCGGCGGACGAGTCCGATCCCGACAATGGGTCGATCGCATTTCGTGTGGAGTCCGTCCGAAATGGAACGTTGACCCAGGGCGGCATTCCTGTGGTTCCGGGAACCACCTTGCTGGAAGCCGGACAGACACTGACATGGCGTCCTGCCCTGGACGCGAACGGCTTGCTGGAAGCGTTCACCCTCAAGGCCTGGGATGGACAACTCGCCTCGGCCACCGCGGTGCCCGTCACGGTCGCGGTCGCCGCGGTCGCGGATCCGGTCACGATCGAGGGCCTGGTGGGTGTCGGCCGGGTGTATGACGGAACCCGTGTCGCCACGGTGACTGGGACGCCGGTGCTCAAAGGAGTCGCCAATGGCGCCGACGTCCGGTTGTCAGGGACGCCGGTGTTCACCTTCGCGCAGGCGGGCGTGGGGGCCTCGGCCATACCGATCTCCGTGTCTGGCTACACGCTGACGGGGGCCCAGGCTTCGGATTATGTGCTCAATTCGCCGACGTTGTCCGCCGTCATCACGCCCAAGCCGGTGACGGTGAGTGGTCTGAGCGGTCTCGACAAGGTCTACGACGGAACGACCGCGGCCTCAGCGACTGGGACGGCGACTGCCCAAGGGGTCGTGCAGGGGGACACGGTGACGTTGTCGGGGACCCCGATTTTCACCTTCGCCAGCCCCGGGGTGGGCGCAGGGATCACGATCGCGGTCAGCGGGTACGCATTGAGCGGCGCCCAGTCGGGCAATTACACCCTCCAACAACCGACCCTCTCCGCGAAGATCACGCCCAAGCCGGTGACGGTCACCGGTCTCACGGGTAACCACAAAACCTACGACGGGTCGACCGTGGCGACGGTCAGCGGCACGGCCGCGCTGTCGGGCATCATTTCCGCAGACCAGTCGAAGGTCACCCTCACCGGCACACCGACCTATGCGTTTGCCACCGCCAACGTGGGCAACGGGATCGTGATCAACACCACCGGATTCTCGATCAGCGGAGCATCGGCGGGCAACTACAGCCTCACCCCGCCGACGCTTTCGGCGAACATCACGACCGAGGGTCTCTTGGGTGGCCAACTGATCGCGTTTTCGGAGTCGGCGATCGAGATCTCCGCCAATGGTGAGGTCACCCTCCGGCAAACCTCCCAGCTGCCTCCCGGAGCCTTGGTCGAGCGCGTGGTTTTCAGCTTCGAATACTCGACCTATTGGGACTGGGACGCGGTGGCCGGGAACTACGTGAAGCTCAACGGAGTGGATCTGCCGGGAGCCGGATGGACTTCGATCGGCACTGGAAACAGTTGGAAGTCTCAGACGACCGTCGACCTGGGGACCCTCCCTTCATTCAACCGCGCGGCTGACAATCTGTGGACGTTGGGTTCTGCATGGAATCCGGTGTCGATCCGCAAAGCCACGATGACCCTCCATTTCTGGTTGCCGGGCAAGGTGACGCAAACGGTGAGCTTCGGTTCTCTGTCCGATGTCACCTATGGCGTCGGCGAAATTCCCCTGGTGGCTTCCGCCAGTTCCGGGTTGCCCGTTTCCTGGGAAGTGGTGAGCGGCCCCGGTCGGATCTCGGGATCTTCTTTGATGGTCGAAGGTGCGGGTTCGATTGTGGTTCGGGCCATCCAGGCCGGGGATTCCATCTGGTTCCCTGCACAGCCGGTGGAGCGTACGCTGGTGGTCACCAAGAAGGCCCTTGAACTGAGGGTTTTGCC
>CAYLTF010000163.1:0-5929 GCA_964386625.1 uncultured Akkermansia sp.
CCACCGAGGCCGGGCCGATCACCTTGCACACCCGCTGGCGCACGGGCTCCACGAATCTGGCCGAAGCCGTCGCCCAGGAAGGCTCCGTGACCTGGGAGGCGTCGCGGACCGCGGTGGTGGTCTGCGACATGTGGGACCAGCACCACTGCCCCGATGCCACCGAGCGCGTCGGCGAAATGGCCCCGGCCATGAACGAGGTGCTCCTGGCGGCCCGGGCGCAGGGCATGCTGATCATCCATTGCCCCAGCGACACGCTGAAGTTCTACCAGGATCACCCCGGCCGGAAACTCGCCCAGGCCGCGCCTCCGGTGAAGACCCCGGTCGCCCTGCAGAACTGGTGCTCCCGGATGGCCGACCGAGAGGCCCCGCTGCCCATCGACGACTCCGACGGGGGCTGCGACGGATGCCCGGAATGCCCCGGCTACGGCGCCTGGACCCGCCAACACCCGGCACTCGAGATCCGCGACGGCGACGCCATCACCGACTCGGCCGAGGCGCTGTACCTGATGCGCCAGCGCGGCATCACCAACGTCATCGTCATGGGGGTGCACATCAACATGTGCGTGCTGGGCCGGCCCTTCGCCATCCGCCAGATGGTCCAGCAGGGCCAGAACGTGGTGCTCATGCGCGACATGACCGACTCGATGTACAACCACCGCAAGGCCCCCTACGTGTCGCATTTCCGGGGCACCGAACTGGTCGTCGAGCACATCGAGCGCTTCTGGTGCCCGAGCATCACCCGGACCGATTTCACGGGGAAGCCGCCCTTCCGCTTCGCCGGGGATGTCCGCAAGAAGATCGCCCTGGTGATCGGCGAGAACGAGTACCAGACCTGGGAGACGCTGCCGGCCTTTGCGCGGGAGCACCTGGCCCCCCGCGGCTACACGATCACCCCGGTGGAGTCATCGCCTCGCGAGGGCGATCCGGAATTCCAGGGCATCGAGGCGTTGCGCGATGCCGACCTGGTGGTGGTGAGCACCCGTCGCCGGACGCCGCCCCAGCGCCTCATCGACTTGCTGAAGGCGCACGTGGCCGCGGGCAAGCCCGTGGTGGCCCTCCGCACCGCCAGCCATGGTTTCGATGCCAAGCCCCAGGCCCCGGGATACGCCGCCTGGCCAAGCTTCGACAGCGACGTGCTGGGCCTGAAGTACGGCGGGCACTACAACAACAAGCCCCCGCAGGGACCCCGCACGATCGTCGAGGGCATCCCGGGCCAGGCCGCGCACCCGGTGATGACCGGCGTGGCCACCGCGCGACACATCACACCCTCGCACCTCTACAAGCAGTCCCAGAAGGCCGACACCGTCACGGCCCTGATGCAAGGCCGCGTGGACGGGCAGTCTGCCGTGGAGCCCGTGGCCTGGGTGAATACCGCGCAGGGCCGGCGGGTCTTCGCCACCTCGCTCGGAGGCCCCGAAGACTTCGCCACGGCCTCGTTCCGACGCCTGCTGCTCAACGGCATCCTCTGGTGCCTGCGCGACCCGCTGCCGCCGGCCGAGGCCCCGATCGCGGGCAAGGCCATCGTGCCGGCCCCGAGCGATTCCACACCCGCCCCCAGCGTCGCCCCAAAGGCCGCAGCACCCGCAACCCAGGCCCCGGGTCCGGCGACTTCCCAAGCCACACCGGCACCGACGCCCCCTCCCGACCTTCCGCAAGAGGCCCCGGCCGGAGCGCTCAGCCCCGAGGCCTCGATGGCGCAGTTCCATGTGGCTGACGACCTCGAGTGGGAGCAGTTGCTGACCGAGCCCCGGATCGCCCAACCCGTGTTCCTCAACTTCGACGAGCGGGGCCGGATGTGGGTGGTGGAGTACCGACAGTATCCTTCGCCCGCGGGCCTGACGCGCATCAGCCGCGACAGCGTGTGGCGCTCGGTGTACGACCAGGTGCCGCCGCCGCCGCCGAAGCATTTCCCGGGCAAGGACCGCATCAGCATCCACGAGGACACCGACGGCGACGGGCGGCTCGACCGGCATTCGGTGTTCCTCGACGGGCTGAACATCGTGACCGCCGTGGAACACGGGCGCGGCGGGGTGTGGGTGCTGAATCCGCCCTACCTGCTCTTCTATCGCGATGCCAACCACGACGACGTGCCCGATGGCGACCCGGAGGTGCGGCTCTCGGGCTTCGGGCTCGAAGACACCCACAGCGTGGCCAACTCCCTGCGCTGGGGGCCCGACGGCTGGCTCTACGGGGCCCAGGGCAGCACGGTGACCGGCAACGTGTGGGTGCATGGAGCCGACGGGAAGCCGCTGAATGCCAAGGCGATCTACTCGCAGGGGCAGAACCTCTGGCGCTACCATCCCGAACGCCGGGTCTACGAGGTGTTCTCGGAGGGCGGTGGCAACGCCTTCGGCTGCGAGATCGACAGCCGGGGACGGATGTTCTCCGGGCACAACGGCGGTGACACGCGGGGCTTCCACTACCAGCAGGGAGCCTACTTGCAGAAGGGCTTCGAGAAGCACGGCCCGCTGTCGAACCCCTACGCCTTCGGGTACTTCCCGGCGATGGCCCACGACCGCATCCCGCGCTTCACGCACAACTTCGTGATCTACGACCACGGCGCGCTGCCCGAACGGTATGCGGGCCGGCTCTTCGGCGTGGAACCCCTGCAGGGTCGCCTCGTGATGAGCGAGATCACGCCCGAGCGCTCCACCTTCCGCACGCACGACCTCGGGCATCCGGTCACCAGCGACGACCGGTGGTTCCGGCCGGTGGACATCAAGGTCGGGCCCGACGGATCGCTGTATGTCTGCGACTGGTACGACCAGCAGGTGAACCACTTCCGCAATCACGAGGGCCGGATGGATGCCGAAAATGGCCGGGTCTACCGGTTGAAGGCCAAGGGGGCCCGTCCGGTTCGCACCCCCGACTTCGGCAAAGCTCCCTCGGCGCAACTCATCCAGGCCCTGGAGGCCCCCAACCGCTGGACACGGCAAATGGCGCTGCGGGTGCTGGCCGACCGGAAGGATGCCTCCCTGGTGGCACCGTTGACCGAGGCCCTGTTCCGGAGCCGGGGCCAGACGGCGCTCGAGACGCTCTGGGCGCTCAACCTCAGCGGCGGTTGGAACGAGGCCTTGGCCTTGAGGGCGCTGGGCCATCCAGAGGCGGCCGTGCGGGAATGGGCCGTGCGACTCGCAGGGGACACCCGCGCGGTGTCCGAGCCGATGGCCCGGGCGCTGGTCGCCTTGGCCGCCGGTGAACCCGACCTGGGCGTGCGCACCCAACTGGCGTGCACCGCCCGACGCTTGCCACCCGCGACCTGCCTGGCGCTGGTGGGCGCATTGGCCGGACGCGACGAGGACGCCGCGGACCCCCGCCAACCGCTGCTGCTCTGGTGGGCCATCGAGGCCCATGCCGAGAGCGATCCCGACGCGGTGCTCGGGCTCTGGCAGGAGGGAGCCTTCTGGCGACGCCCGCTGGTCGAGCAACAACTCATCGAGCGGATGGCCCGGCGCTGGGCCCAGGCGGGCACGCAACGCGACCTGATGCGCTGCGCCCGGTTGTTCGAACTCTCGCCAACTCCGGCCCACAGCCGTCGACTGGCCGCAGGACTGGAACAGGCTTCCAAGGGTCGGGCGTTGTCGGGATTGCCCGAGGCCTTGCGGCGGGCGATGGCGCGGCACGGCGTGGGTTCGGCCGCCTTCGCGCTGAGGCAGGGGGATCCGGCCGCGATCGCCGAGGCCCTGAAGACCGTGGCCGATGAGACCGCGACCCGCGCCGAACGGCTGGAGTACCTGGGCGTGCTGGCCGAGGTGCGGGTGCCGGGTGCGGTGCCGGCCTTGTCGAAGGCCTGCCGTGGGATCGTGAAGGACGACGCGCTGCGACAGGCCACCCTGACGGCCTTGGCGGGCTACGAAGAGCCGGCGATCGCCCAGGTCGTGCTGAGCGTGTACCCGGGCCTGGGACCGCTGTCGCTGCCCACCGCCCAGGCGCTCCTGGCCAGCCGGCCGGCCTGGGCCAAGGCCTATGTGCAGGCCATCGCGCGGAAGCCTTCGGGCTGGGCGGCCCCGGCGATCAAGCCCGAGAGCGTTCCGCCGAGCATCGTCCGGCGGATCCAGCAGCATCGTGACGTCGAACTGCAGGCCCTGGCCAATTCGGTGTGGCCTCAGGCGGGCCAGGCCACCAGTGCCGAGATCGACGCGCAGATCCGCGAGCGGGCCGCATGGATCCGGGCCGACGCCGGCGATCCGTATGCCGGACGCACCCTCTTCCAGAACAGCTGCGCCGGATGCCACCGTCTCTTCGCCCAGGGCGCCGAGGTGGGGCCTGATCTGACGGTGCACGACCGCACCGACATCGAATCGCTGCTGCTCGCGATCCTGAACCCCAGCGCGGAGATCCGGGAAGGGTACGAGAACCACACGGTCGAGACGCGCGACGGTCGCTCGCTGTCGGGCTTCCTGGTGGAGCAGAACCCGCAATCGATCGTGCTGCGCGGCCTCGACAACCAGAACGTGGTGCTGCCGCGGGCCGACATCGCCGAGCTCAAGCCCGCCGGCCTGTCGCTCATGCCCGAGGGCCTGCTCGACGGCTGGAAGCCCCAGCAGGTCCGAGATCTCTTCGCCTACCTGCGGAGCACGCAACCCCTGGTGGGCGAACCGCCCAAACCCCAGAAAGCCCGACCCTGAGCCGCAGATCCAACCCCTGTCGCCACCTCCAGCACGTGCCCAACCCACCCATGAACGCCTCGCCCCGCATCCGACGGCCGCATCCGGCCGGCTTCACACTCATCGAGCTGCTGGTGGTCATCGCCATCATCGCGATCCTCGCCGGCATGTTGTTGCCCGCCCTGGCCAAGGCCAAGGCGAAGGCCAACGGCAGCTACTGCCTCAACAACCTGCGCCAGATCGGCTTCGGCGTGGCCATGTACTCGGGCGACAACGCCGAGCGGTTCCCGCGCTCGAAGAACTGGGGCAAGGTGTGGGGCGACTCCTTCAAGATCGGCGACAAGTACCACTACGAGCTGCTCGAGCCCTACGTCGGCAAGAACAACGGCACCAATCGCGCGGGCGCGGTGGTCACCGTGCAGAGCCGGAACACCCCGCCGTCACCCGGCACCTACGCCTGCCCGGTGGGCCTGCGGGGCAAGGATCCGGCCCTGAGCGGCGACAACTACCGCAACTGGCTGCGCGACAACGACTGGATCACCTATCCGTGGAACCACATCTTCCTCAAGAAGGACCAGGCGACCTACGACGTGGATCGGCCGGTGAGCGGTCGCATGACCTCGGCGGTGGCCGCCACCTCGACGGCGGTGCTGCTCTGGGAGATGCCCTACTGGACGCCGGCCTACGCCCCGCACAACGGGGCCATCCAGCTGGTCTTCGCCGACTCCCACGCCGCGCCGGAAAAGCGCCACGCCAAGGAGCAGGACTGGTGGGCCTACCACAGCCGCCGCGGGTGGGACGACAACGACCCCACCGGCTTCGCCTTCAAGAACCAGTGACCGGCGGATGCAGGCTCAGCGCGGGGGAGGCCCGCCAGGGCCTCGGGAACCTCCCGGGCCACCGGGGCCACCAGGACCCCCGAAGCCGGGCGGCGGCGGGAACACGGCCGAGAGCCCGTCCACGATCTGGTCTTCGTTGACCTTGCCCGCCTTGGCCTTGTCCCACTGGGTCCACCAGCGCTCGGCCATGGCGGTCCATTCGCGGGCGGTGATCTTGCCATCCTGATCGGTGTCGGCCGCCTCGGTCACCGGCTGGGCGATGAACATGCCCGGGCCGAAACCGCCAGGGCCGCCAGGGGCTCGATTGGGTCCACCGCCGGGGCCTCCGGGACGACCTGGGCCCCCAGGACCACCCGGACCTCCGGGTCCTCCAGGACCGCCGAACCCTCCCAGCTCCAAACCCGGGGATGTTCCGGCCAACTGGGCCGTGACCGACTGATGGCGTGCCGGGACAAAGCCCTTGATGGGCTTGGGCGGATCACC
>CAYLTF010000164.1:0-5922 GCA_964386625.1 uncultured Akkermansia sp.
ATGGCGGCAACGACGGCGGCAAGGGCATCACCGACACCCCGGGCGGCCTCAAGCTGCAGAACGAGGGTCACGATGTGCGCTACCGCAACATCTGGATCCGCGAGTTGAACCTCAAGAAGCCGGACACCCGGTTCTGAGGCGCAGAGTTCCGGATCCGCTGCGCCGGATCCGGAACGCCCTCGCCCTCACCGTTCAGATCGAGCGCCGGTGCAGGCGCTCGTGGGCGGCCTTGATGAAGCCGACGAAGAGCGGGTGCGGGCGGTTCGGCTTGCTCAGGAACTCCGGGTGCGACTGCGTGGCGATGAAGAACGGATGCGAGGGGATCTCGATCATCTCCACCAACTGGTTGTCCGGAGTCGCGCCCCCGATGATGAATCCCGCCTTTTCGAAGGCTTCGCGGTAGGCGTTGTTGAACTCGTAGCGGTGGCGGTGACGTTCCAGCACCACGTCCTTGCCATAGAGCTTCCGCGCCAGGGACCCGGGTTTCAGCGCGCATTCCTGGGCTCCCAGGCGCATGGAGCCGCCCTTGCGCTTCACATGGCGCTGGGTCTCCTGGAGGTGGATCACCGGGTGAGGCGTGTTCTCGGCGAACTCCGTGGAGTTGGCCCCGGCCAAGCCCAGGACGTTGCGGGCGAACTCGATGGTCGCGATTTGCATGCCCAGGCAGAGGCCCAGATAGGGGATGCCCGCCTCGCGGGCGTACCGGGCGGCGCGGATCTTGCCCTCGGCACCCCGGTCGCCGAATCCGCCGGGCACCAGGATGCCGCCGAGGTCCTTGAGCTTCTTGGCCGGATCGTCGTTCTCCAGGTCCTCGGCCTCGATCTGGATGATCTGCACCCCCGCGTCGGTGGCGATGCCCGCGTGCTTGAGCGACTCGTACACCGACTTGTAGGCGTCCTGCAGCTCGACGTACTTGCCCACCACGCCGATGCACACCCGGTGCTGGGGCGCGATGAGGCGGCGGATGATGTCCTGCCAATGGGCCATGTTGGCCGGGGGCAGGTTGAGCTGGAGCGTCTGGCAGACCAGGTCGTCCATGTGCTCGCGCTGCAGCATCAGCGGCACCTCGTAAATCGTGTGGTCGACGTCCTTCTCCTCGATCACCGCGTTGAACGGCACATTGCAGAACATCGAGAGCTTGCTGCGCACCTCCTGCCCGAGCGGTTGCTCGCAGCGGGCCACCAGCACGTGCGGAGCCAGGCCGATCTCGCGCAGCTTGGCCACGCTCTGTTGCGAGGGTTTGGTCTTCAGTTCACCGGCCGCCTTGATGAACGGGATGTAGGTGACATGGATGAAGCAGACGTTGCCGGGCCCGGCCTCCAGGGCGAATTCGCGGATGGCCTCGAGGAAGGGCAACCCCTCGATGTCACCCACCGTGCCGCCGATCTCGGTGATGAGCACGTCGGCTCCGGACAAGGACGCCAGGTGGGTGATGCGTCGCTGGATCTCGTCGGTGACATGCGGGATGACCTGCACGGTCTTGCCCAGGTACACCCCCTCTCGCTCGTTCTGGAGCACCTGCTCGTACACCTGCCCGCTGGTGGTGGCGTTGGCGCGGCTCAGCTTGGTGTTGGTGAAGCGCTCGTAGTGGCCGAGGTCGAGGTCGGTCTCGGCCCCGTCGTCGAGCACGTACACCTCGCCATGCTGGTACGGGCTCATCGTGCCCGGGTCCACGTTCAGGTACGGGTCGAACTTCTGGAATGCGACCGTCAGGCCGCGATTCTCCAGCAAGGTGCCGAGCGCCGCCGCGGTGAGACCCTTGCCGAGGGAGCTCACGACACCGCCCGTGACGAAGATGTACTTCATGGGATGGTACGGTCCCAAGGCGTCGACCCGGGCATCAAGGAAAACTTCCCGGCATCCCTCGGCCGGGCTGTCGGTGGATCACCGTGGGTCGATTGCGGCGACCCCCTTATCGGATCCGTGAGGCGGGATGGGCGGCGGGCGATCGGATCCAGGCGTCGACCTTGTCGGCCCAGCGCTGGCCATGCTCTCGGAGACCGGGGCCGCTGAAATGGACTCCCTTGCCGCCGGAGTCCCGCAGGGGTCCCTTGAGGGCGTCGGAATCCGGACCCTCGAGGGCGATGCCGTCGCGCCACAGGGCGGCCTGTGCCGCCCGGATCTCCGGGGAGGCCTCGTCGCCCGGCACGTGGTAGCTCACCTGGGCCACGAACCACGGCGGCTCCCAGCCGATGCGCCGGCGCGACTCGCGGATGACCCGGGTCAGGTAGTCTTGGTAGAGGGGGCCGGCGAGGGTGCGTGACGGATCGGCCTGGTTGGCGTCGCTCTCGCCCTGGTGCCAGAGCACGGCCCGGAACCCGCCCGGGCCCAAGGGTTCCATGCGTTTCACCAGGCCTTCGAACGCCGCGCCGTCGCTTTCCCACTCGCCCGAGTCGAGCCGGCGGACGCGGTGGGTCAACGTGGGCGGATTCGGGAAGCGGGAGCCCTTCGGCAACCATTCGCGGACGCTGGTGGCGCCGATGCCGCAGGCGACCAGACCGATGGGCACGCCCAATCGGCGCGACAGCGCATCGCCGAAGGGCGGCAGGAAGCTGCCCCCGTCGCCGCTGGCCCCGGGTTGGGGGTCGCGGGCCGGTCGCCACCGGGTGCCGTCGAAGGTCGTGACCAGTCCGGATCGGGGGTCCTGGCGTTCCTCGCCGTGGTTGGCCGAGTTGGATTGTCCGGCGACCACGAACACCTCGCCGACGCCCAAGGGCTCGACCCGGGTCTCGGCGACGACCATTTCTTCCATCCGGCCCGGCAGGTGTCCGATCCGCCGCACCTCGAGGCGGAACCATCCTCCCGCGGGCATCTCGATCCGGCACCGGAACCGCCCCTTCACGGTCGGGGCGTCGATCCGCTGCCAGGGGCTCGGCCGGCCGTCGGCGACGAAGCGGGTCTCGAGGTGGATCGCCCCGTCGTCCCGGGATCCGTCGGTCCCTTCCAGGGGCACGGTCCCCCGGTCGACCGAGTGCCGTTGGACGACCTGGTGATCGAGCGGTGACGAGAGGTGCAACTCGGCGGCCACCAGGCCCGGTGACAGGCTCCACAGGCAGGCGGCCAGGGCTCGGGTCATGAATCTCCAGGGGGACATCGTGCCTGAAGGATCGGTGGCCGGCGGGCGGCTGGCCAGCGCGAACGCTTGAATCCTGGTGCGGGGAAAATAGCGTCTCCGTCATCGCCCGGTAACAGCGCCGGTGCAGGGTGCCATCCGATCCGATGATGAACCTGAGCGGCGACGGCCCAGACGTGTGCGATCGACCGGTGTCGCAAACCGGACGGCGGTGCTTCCATGCCGTGCATCGTCCGGCCTGCCACCCGATCCGACTGCGGCGCTGGCTGGTGCTCGTCGTCGGTGGCCTGGGTCTCTTGCGGGCCCTGCATGCGCAACACCCCCCGACGGCATCCCTGCCCCTGCAGATGGCCCTCGAGGAGGGGGCCTGGCGGGAAGAGGTGCTGGGGCACCACAACGGGGCCATCCGCATCCATGAGCAATTGCTCGAGAGGCCGGCCCTTCCGGATCGCATCCGAGTCGAGGCTCTCCACCGGTTGGGCATCTGCTACTCGATGAAGGGCAACCTGACCCCCGCGGTGGCGCTCTTCCTCAAGGTGGTCCGTGAGTTTCCTGACGCCGAGCCCTTCTCCCAGAAGGCCTCCCACAACCTCCTGCTCCTGTCGCCCGAATCCCACCCGTCCGACCGCAGTTGGTTCCGCGATGAGCGTCTCTTCCTCGGCGATCTGGCGCTCGTGCTCGACGCCGCGCTGACCCACTCGGAGACCACGACCGTGAGGGAGGTCATCGGCGAGGCCGTGGGGGCGCTTCGGATGATGCGCCGCCAACTCTCCGGCGAAGACCTCCAGGCGGTGGACCGCACCCTCGAGGCGCTCGGATCGTTGGAGGCATCGCTGGAGGTCGCCTCGACGGCTCCGCGAGCGGCGTCGCCCCGCATGGCCTGGACCCGGAGCGCCGGTCGCGCCTGGATGCTCGACCGCGCTCCCCTCTTTGCGCCCGACGACGCCAACGCCTCGATCCTCGATTGCCGGGACCGATTGGCCCGCGCCCTGGAGGTGCAAGACGCCGCGGAGGTCCGCCACCAGGCGGGTCGTGTCGCCCGATGGGCGGACCCGGTCGTCCGAGCCGGCCGCGGGTCCCTCACCGCGGGCTACCTCGGCTGGGTCGAGGAATCCATGGCGGCGGTGGCGGCGAGGGCTTCGGCCGGAAATTTCCGCGAGGCCCGGTCGGTCTGGCTGCAATCGACCCGAACCCTCAACCGGGCCTTCGGTGCCTTCACCCTGCATGTGCCCGGGTTGACCGCTTTTCCCGAGGAATTGCGGCCCAGCCTCGTGGCGGTCCTCATCCGCATCGAAGAGGTCCTCCATGCGATCGAGTCGCCAGACCCGGGGGGCGATCCCCGGGGGGCGATGTCGGAGGCCCTCGCCCGGTTGCGCGAGATCGAGTCGCGGTGGGCCGGAAGCCTGGGGCCCGCCTCCGGCCTGGATTCGCCCGGCCGGCAGAGGCTGCGGCGCTGGGTCGAGGATTGGGAGGCGGTCGATGCCACGTTCCGCGCCGGAGACCTGCCGAGGGCGCGCCAACTCCTCAAGCCTTACGAACTCTGATCGGCACCGGTCATTCCCATCATCCCTGAACCCTTTCCTGCTCCCGTGCCGTTCCGCCTGTCACCCGCCTCCTTCGGATTGAGACTCCGGCCCCGGGGTGAATTGCTCCTGTCGCTGCTGGCGATCGGTCTGGCGGTCGCATTGCCCGCCGTGGCCCTGCTGTGGACGACGGTCCGAGCCCTCGACCGGGATCGTCGCGACGGGTCCGACGAACTCCAGGCCCTGCACCGGTTCCGCCTGGACGAGGCCGTTCGTACCCTCGAATCCGACCTCAAGGCTTGCACATCCCGTGCCGGCCAATGTCCACCCGTTCCGGCACCGGAGGCTGCCGCGGTGTTCCGGGCACTCCTGGTCGACGGACCTCCGTCGATGAACCGGGGCGGAGCGGGCGACAGCATCCCTCGGTTCCCCGGCCCTGATCCGGCGAGTGAAAGTCCCTCGGCCCCGCGAGGTCCGCCGGTTCCCCTGCCGCTTCCCGACAGCCTGCTCGTCTTGACCGCCGACGGCACTGCGCTCTATCCCGCGCCGGCCATCGGTTCCCTCCATCCGCCCGACGCGGACGTGCGGGGCGAGGCCCTGGTGAGCGCCTTTCATCAGCACCTGCTCACCCGCCCGATGAGCGACGCCTACCTCGGGTTGGCCACGCAGTTCATCGACGAGCGCCTGGAGGAAAGCCGTTCCCCCTCCGGGCGCCTGTACCTTCCGGGCATCCAGTTGGCCGCCCTCCGGCAGATGTCCCCGGACGATGCCCGGTTCAAGCCGACGCGCGAGGCGCTGGTGGCCCGGGTCGTCCGCCACGGAGCCCCGCTCATGCCCGCCAGCCAGCGGTTGTTCCTCTGGAACGAGCTCCGCAAGCTCGGGGCGACCGAAGACCTGCCCACCGAGCGCGCCGAGACGCTCGGGCTGGGGGTCGCGCAGGCCCTCGCCGGCGTTCCTCTCCGGGATCGGCGGACCTCCGTCACGGTCCGGCTCTCCGACGATGCGCCCGCCGAACCGGTGTGGTTGCTGCCCGCTCCGGGAAAAGGTGTGGTGTGGTTGCACCGCCAGGAACGGCTCCATCGGGAGTTGGAAGCGCGCATCCACCGATCGCTCGAGCCCCTGGGATACCAGGCCCGATTGGTCCCTCAGGCGGAGGCTCCACCGGCGGCTTCCGAGGCCCGGGTGCCGGACATGCTTCAGGCATCCCTGGGGGCGGTGTTGCCCGGCTGGGATCTGCGTCTCGACGCCTCGGTGGCCGCGGCCTCCCTGGCTCGGGCGGCCCGGAGGCAGGCCGGTTTCCAGGTCGCCTCGGCGGCCAGTGCGGTG
>CAYLTF010000165.1:0-5865 GCA_964386625.1 uncultured Akkermansia sp.
CCGGTGATGCCGCTCAAGCGGGCCTGCACCATCACGAATGCGGACGGCAGCACCTGGGTGACCGACTACAAGTTCAATGACAGCTCCCGTTTCTACCAGACCAACGAGTTGGGGCAGATCATTGGCAGCCGGTTGGGCCTGAGCCAGATGCGCCCGGCGGAACTGGTGGTGGACTGGGACAACTTGGATTGGCAGCCGCGCCACGTTTCCCGAACCAAGGTGAACTTCGGTTTCCTGGATGGCCACGTGGCCCAGTTCAAATCCTCCGGGGAACGGCCATCGATGGACCCGTCCAAGGCGATGACCGGGACCTACACGGTGGATAGCATCGGCAACTTTCCGTTTTGGAACTGGGGGTTCCCGGATGTGTTCGTCACCCCCCTCGACCCGGAGAAGTAGCCGGCCTCGATGCGCCTTCTTGCGAACTGGCTATGGCGGCTTTCGGTCCCGGCTCGGAGAGTGTTCTTCTTCACGACGGTTGTCCTTTGGGTGGGGCTCGTTGTTTTTCGAGCAACGATCCCGCACGGCTCTGATCCAGTCGTTGAGGACCATCTATCGCCCGCGGACGCTGTTCGCCCGGATCATGCAAAGCAGCCAGAATCCGCAATCCGCGCTCTACAGCGCTGGGCTGCGCTGGCTGTTGGGGCCGGAGGGCATCTACTGGGGGCACAACGCATTGATGCGGATACGGCCGTTTGCCGAGCATGCCATGCTGCCGATCTATCCTTGGCCGGCTCCGCAAGGCGGACCGGTGTTGAGTCAGGACGTGCATGAGGCGAGCCTGCTGGGTCGGGCCGGATGGGATGTGGACCTCGATCTGGACGAAGGGGGGAGCTTCGAGGAGATGCCGGCCAACGTGCTCTCCAACGCCGAGCGCGATCGCCGTTGGTGCCAGGGAGACTTCCTCAATCTCGCCCTGGTTCTCTCCAGCGAAATCCGTTTAGGCCAGCGGATGTGGCTCCTCTACATTTTCACGGGCTATTTCCTGAGCGTGCCGGTGATCGGTATCATGGTGCTGGGTTCGATCGATGCGTGCCGACGCTCGGGAGGTGATGGCATCGGAGCCGGATGGCTCGTGCTCCTGAACATCTACCTGCTCCAACTGGTGCCCAAGGGGTTGGCCTGGGTGAGGACGGTGGCCCGACGGGGCACGTCCCACTATGGGTTTGGCTCCTTCATGCTCGATACCCTGGGCAGTGTTCTTTTTGGCCCGCTGATGCTGTATCTGCATGCCCGGATCATCCTGGGTTTGCTGTTGGGGCAAGCTCGGCCTTGGAAGAGTCCATCACGCCGTCCGGACGATGCGCTCTCGTGGAGAGAGGCGGCTGCGGTGTTCTGGCCCGCGACCGTGTTGGGAGCGGTGTGGATTGCGATCCTGGCCATCCAAGCACCCTCCTATCTGGCATTGTGCGGGCCGGTGATGGCGGTCTGGGTGCTTGCCATTCCCATGGCCGTCGGCACGTCGCGCGTGGGCTTGGCAGATCGATGGGCACGGAGAGGGTGGATGCGCGCTGCGCTCTCGGAAGAGGAAGCACGGGCGCTGGGGCCCCTGGTGTTGGAGGCCGATGCGACTCACCTATCCCCGCCGGACACAGGCGGCATCGCTGCGTTACCGAAGGAGGGCAAGCGGACTTGGACAGCGCCACCCAGCTGCTCGGAAACCCCGTTGGGTCAGACCCGGCTGCGCATTCCCTGGGTCGGCGAGGCCAGCACTCAAGCCACCGATGTGACCCAAGGGCTGATCAGCGCCCAATGGCTGCTCTTGGGCATCGGCATCCTGTTCATCGTGTGGGTGGCCGCCGTGCGCTTCAGGTTCGCAGGTTGATTGAAGCCTTTGAGCAATCGTCGAAGCCGGCTGCGCCTAGGCCGACTCGAGGACGACGTTGGTGTAGATGCGCCGTTCGCCGGTGCGGATGAGGCCGACCGCTCCGGGCACGCGGGCCTTGAGGGCCAAGTGGGGTTCCCAGAGCACGGGCGTGCCGCCGAAGGCCGACAGGAACTCGGCGCGGACGGCGGCGTCATTGTGGTCGTTGAACTCCGAGGCCATCCACACGGGGCCGGCCTTCCAGTTCGCCACGATGGCTTCGACCACCTGGGGCACGGTCGGGATGCCGTAGACCAGCGACAAGTCGACCGTCTCGATGCCGGGCCAGGCCGGGAACATGGAGTCGGCGATGACCAGGCGGTTGGTGTGCCGCACCCGGGCCAGCAAGGACAGCAGGTGGGGGTTGAGGAGGCCGCTGCGGAGCATGACGTCGAGGGAACGGCCGCGATGAGGCGAAGTCAAGGGAGCCTGGCGGCGCCACACCCATCGGCTGCGGTCTCCTGAATCGGTGTCCTGAAAGGTGCGCCCCATCCGCTGCGAATCTGGGATCGATGAATCCATTGCATGATCCTGTCGGTTCCCCGGTTCTGCCCGCGCTCCTCGTGCCTCCGCCCGGCGGGGGCCGGGCTTCCGAGGTTCCATCGGCTCCCACGGTGTCCAAGGCATCGGGTGTCGTGGCCGCATCGCGACCCTCGAAATCACCCGATCTCCGTTCCGCGAACCTCCGGTCCATCCCGTCATCCGATCGGCCTCGGGAACGCCTCATCCACCAGGGGCCGGAGAGCCTCCAGACGGCCGAACTCCTCGGGCTCCTGCTCCGGACCGGTGTCCCCGGGGCCAATGCGGTGACCCTCGGCGAATCGCTGCACCGGCATTTCGGCAGCCTCGCCTCGCTGAACCGGGCCGCGCATGGCGAGTTGGCGAAGTTTCGCGGCGTGGGCCCGGGCAAGGCGGCCATCCTCATGGCGGCCCTGGAACTCGGTCGTCGGGTGTCCCGCGAGTCCATGACCAGTGCGCCGATCCTCGACACTCCGTCGCGCATCGCCGCCCTGCTGGCCGACACGGCCGCCGGCTGGAATGCCGAGCGGATGGTGGTGCTCTTGTTGAACACCCGATGCCGTCTGATCCGGATGGAGACCGTGACCGAGGGCCTCATCGACCAGGTCCTGGTGCACCCGCGCGAGATCTTCCGACCGGCCATCGTCGCGGGGGCCCATTCCATCGTGCTGGTGCACAATCACCCGAGCGGCGATCCCAGCCCATCGGAGGCCGACATCCGGATCACGCGCGAAATCCTCCGTGCGGGCGTCTTGCTGCGCATCGAGGTGCTGGACCATGTGATCCTTGGCCGTCCGTCCGAAGCATGGCTCAAGGGCTACAGCTCCCTGCGGGAGCTGGGTCACCTGCGACCCATCTGATCGCAGGGGGGCGTCGGTGATCGGTGATCGGTGAGATGCGCGGCCGATGCGTGGCCAGGCGGTGGTGTTCCCCGGAACCATCGACCGTTCCGCCCGATCGGCTCCTCAATCGATCGTGGCCCGTTCGATCAGGCGGACATCCCGACCCAGGGTCTCGGTCAGCAGCCGCCCGAAGTCGGGGCCCTCGAACACCACGCCCTCGCCGGTGGCCTCGCTCCAGTCCGGGTGGGCCTCGGTGATCAGGTCCACCACGACCCCGGGCCACCGGCCCAGGCTCACGCGGTCGCCGAGGCGGACGGTCTCGCCGGTGGTGTAATTCCAGGGTGCGGGCATGGGTGGGGACTTCGGGTGAATCTGCTCCGGGGAACGGCCCCAGAGGGTGCAGGAACAGCCATGAGGGCTGCAACCATCCCGGTCGACCCACCCCACCCTCGAGTTCGCCCGGCCCGGCTCATCGTCGGCGGGGATCGTCGCCGGATTGCCCGTCTCCACCGAAGCCGCTCGCCCGGGAACGACCGACCCGGCGGCTTCGGTGCCGGCGTTTTTGTCGTTTGCCCGGGGGGCGAAGGGTCCGCAACCTCCGGCCCATGCGCGTTCTCACCGGCATCCAGCCGAGCGGCGCCCTGCATCTGGGCAATTATTTCGGAGCCATGCTCCCGGCCATCCGCCTTCAGGAGCAGGGCGAGGCCTACTATTTCATCGCCGACTACCACTCCATGACCTCGCTGACCGACGCGGCGAAGCGTCGGCAGTACACCATGGATGTGGCGCTCGACTGGCTGGCCGCCGGCCTCGACCCGAACCGGTGCGTGTTCTGGAAGCAGTCCGACACCCCCGAGCACACCGAGCTGGCCTGGCTGCTGAGCACCGTGACGCCCATGGGTCTGCTCGAGCGCTGCCACAGCTACAAGGACAAGGTGGCCAAGCTCGCCGACGGCGACCTGGGCGCGGTGAACCACGGCCTCTTCGCCTACCCGGTGCTGATGGCCGCCGACATCCTGCTGTACGACACCCAGGTGGTGCCGGTGGGCAAGGACCAGAAACAGCACCTCGAGGTGACCCGCGACATCGCCCTCAAGTTCAACCACGTGTACGGCGAGACTTTCGTCGTGCCCGAGCCGCGCATCCAGGAATCGGTCGCGGTGGTGCCTGGCACCGACGGCCAGAAGATGAGCAAGAGCTACGGCAACACCCTCGAGCTCAGCGGCGACGAGAAGGCGCTGCGCAAGCGGGTGATGTCCATCCAGATGGACAGCCGCTCCCCGGCCGAGCCCAAGCCCGACGCCGACAAGAACATCGCCATCCAGCTCCTGCGCCTGGTCGCCACCCCCGAGGTTGCCGCCGATTGGGAGAATCGCCTCCGCGCCGGGGGGCTGGGTTATGGCGACCTCAAGAAGGGCCTCTTCGAGGAGTACTGGAAGCACTTCGCCGCCTTCCGTGAACGCCGCGCCGCCTTGGCCGCCCGGCCGGACGAGGTCCGCGACATCCTGAAGGCGGGGGCGGTCAAGGCGCGTGCCCAGGCCCAGAAGACCCTGGCCCGCGCCAAGCAGGCCTGCGGTCTGGATTGAGCCGGCGAGGAGCCCCGGAGCTCGCCCGGCCTTGGGGAAACCGGATCACCGGGAAATGGCGTGCCGCCAAAATCGCCTGTTCGGCCGGTTTACAATCCGGGCACTCCTTTCCATCCTCGGAAAACGGCATGAGCTTTTACGACCGATTGAAGTGGACCTCCGACGGATTGATCCCGGCCATCATCCAGGAGCAATCCACCGGGCGCGTCCTGATGATGGCCTGGATGAACCGCGCCTCGCTCGAGAAGACCCTCGAGACCCGCCGCACCTTCTTCTGGAGCCGTTCGCGCCAGAAGTTCTGGATGAAGGGCGAGTCCAGCGGCCATGTGCAGGTGGTGAAGGACATCGCTTTCGATTGCGACGGCGACACGCTGCTCATCCAGGTGGAGCAGACCGGAGCGGCCTGCCATGAGGGGTACCAGTCGTGCTTTTTCCGGAGCATCGAGGGCGACGGAGCCGCCTGGAAGGTGACCGAGCCCCAGCTCCAGACTCCCGACGCCATCTACGGCAAGCAGTGAGCCTGGTCGTCCCCGAGGTCGTCCCGCCGGGTTCGGCACCGTGGTGCCTGTTCGCCGCGCTGGCGCTGGCGGGACGCTCGGCCGACCTGATCTCGACCTTCATCGCCACGCCCAATCTCGCGCTCGAGGGCAACCCCTTGGCGCGCAGGTTGGGGTGGCGTTGGGGCATCCCGATCAATGTGGTGGCGTCGCTGGGGATCGGATGCCTTCCGGGCCTGGCCATCGCGGTGGCGACCACCAGCGTCCTGGTCGCCGCGCGGAACCTGCAGAACGCCTGGATCATGCGTTCGATGGGAGAATGGGCCTACCGGATGTGGATGTCGGAGCGGCTCGACCAGGCCCGACGCCCATTGCCTGCACTGTGTTTCATGGCCGAGGCGCTGTTGACCTTGACGCCCGGCCTGGCGCTGCTGGTCTTCGCCGAATCGGGAGGGGTCGCCCAATCGGTGGGCATGGGGATCACGGCTTATGCGGCCGCGGTCGCCCTGTTCACGCTGATGGCCCTTTGGCGGCGTTGAGCCCCCGGCGCGGCTTCA
>CAYLTF010000166.1:0-5855 GCA_964386625.1 uncultured Akkermansia sp.
CCGTCGCCACGATCTGCGCCCCACTCTTCTTGAAGCCCACATCGCCGCTCAGGCTGACGAACTCACTCGCAGTGGCGGCGAATCCCGTCGTGCTGAATTCGGTCGTCCCGGCCGCGATGCCTTGAGTGAAGGTGAAGGCAACCCCACCCACAGTCAGCGAGCGATTCGCTGGAACGGTGGATCCACTCGAGGTGTAGCGCACCCGCACCGCCGACGCCGAAACACCGCCCAATGAGCCCAACTGCGCCGTCAGGGAACTCCCCTGCAACTCCACGGCGGTCGACGCGGCTCCCAGAATGACGCCCAACGAGGCCCCGCTGACCTGAACGTATGCGGAACTGGAAGCCTCGAGGCGTGCGGTGATGCCGCTCCCAACCGCAATCACCTCGGCGTTCTGTTTGCTCAAGGCAAGATTCCCGGAAACCTGAACGAATCCGCCCACCGTCGCTGCCATCCCCACCACGGAGACAGAGGCGACACCATCGCCCAACGACAGCACCTGGCTCAAAGACTGACCGCCCACGGTCATGGCAAGGGATCGGTTCTGGGCAGCTCCCGTGTTGTTGAATTCGACGGTCACACTCGACGCCGTCACCGAGGCGAATCCACCACCGAGGTCGAGACTCGGAGTGCCCGTGGCGAAAAGAGCGAACTTGCCCCCGGATTGAACCACCAACCCCACCGTGGCAGCGGTCACGCCGGCCTGGACCGTCGTGCCGATCTCCAAGCGGGCCGTCGCACCGGAAGCCAACACTTCCAGATCACCACCCGCTGATTTCTGGAATCCAAACACACCGGAAACCGTCACGAACTGGTCCAGCGTGAGAGTCACCGAACCGCTCACCGCGAAGCTCATCCCGCTGTCCAACGAGCGAAGGGGCTCAGAGGCGATGAGTGCAGACCAATCCAACGCGAGTGCCGTGGTCCCACCTGAAGCACCGCTGGCACCATTGTAGGTCACCGAGGCATCGGCGACCGACATCGAGTAGCCGCTCGGCAACCCGACGGCGGTGAGGCTCGAGGCGCTCGCGGCCAAGCCGGTCCAGCGGCGGGTGTCTCCGGAGGCACGATTGCGAACCGTGGCGAGGGCCAAGGCCAAGGTCGCCGAGCTGGCGAGGAAACCGGTGGCCGAGGTCGTGTCGATCGTGCCGTCCGTCTTGAATGCTCCACCCAGGCCCAGGAACAAGTTGAGGCCGGAGATCTCCAGGACCATCAGATCCAAATCCGCGGTCACTCCGCTGGCCACCGTGACGCCCGTCGGAGTGGATCTCGAGAGAGCGAGGGAGCCGGACGCCATCACCGCTCCGCCGAGATTCATCCGGACCTGACCGGAGATCGCCAATGAGGTGGCACCCGACAACGTCTTGAGAGAACTCGCGGCCGAGGCCAACACCGCATTCCAGTCCATGGTCACCCCGTTCACCGCGGCATTGTAGCGAACCGAGACATCCCGAATGACGCCGGTGAAGTCTCCCGGCAATCCGACCGCACTCAATTCGGTCGCAGTGAGCACCACACCGGTCCAACGTTCCGCCGTCGCACCACCGGAGTTCGGCGCCCTCGCCAAACCGATGCTCAAGCTCAGATTCTCGGCCCGGAACCCGGTGGCATTTGTCGTCACCAATACCCCTGCCCCACTGACAGTCTCGGTCGTTCCACCCACGCCGATGAACAACTGCACCCCGGTCAATTCAATCCTGAGGAGATCCAGCGCCTTGGACGTCCCGCCCAGAGCCACCGTCGTCGAAGTTTTCTCCAGAATGAAGCCGCCGAGCGCGAGCACCTGACCCGCGAGGTTCAACCTCATCTCGCCGCGGATATCCAGCGATGAACCCGTAGTCAGGCCCTTGAGGCCGCTCGTCGCACCGACGCCGGACAACTGGCCCCAATCCATCGCGGATCCGGCAGCCACCGAACCGTTGCCGGCGCTCGCTGCGTTGGACTTGACCTTGAGATTCTTCACCTCGGCCGCGAATTCCGAGGGCATTCCCACCACGGAAAGCGCTGCCGCCTGGGCCGACACGCCCACCCAGCGGCGCTGGTCAGCCAGACTCGCATCGACCACCCGAGCCACGCCGAGGCTCAGGCTGCCTCCAATGACGGCAAATCCAGAGGCTCCGCTCGTGATGACGGCCCCATCCGCATCGAAGCTCGCACCCGAACCCACGAACAGGTCTGCGCCGGAGACCTCCGCGATGAACAACTCGATGGGAGTCGCCCCGCTGAGACCACCTTGAGTCACCCCAGCCAGCGTCGACTTGGAGACCGTGACAGTGCCGGAGACCAAGACAGTGCCCTTCAGGTTCACCAGCACGGAACCCGTGGCTGTGAACGCACCGCTCGTCACCGTCACCGAAGCGCCAAAGTCACTGATCGATGCGACAAAATCGGGCTCATTGGGCAACAGTGTGACCGAGCCCGCAGCGAGGCTGACCGTGGCCGAATCAAGACTCCAATCGGCCCCGGACTTCGTGGCCTTCAACTGCGAGACCGTCACCGACAGCGAAGTGAACTCCAGCCACTTGTAGGAGGTGCTGCCGATGTATCCTGAAGAGTTCACCGTAAGGTTGGACACTTCGAAACCCGTGATCGCCGAGTTGCTCCCGAACAGCGACACCTGCCCCAAGGTGATCGGGCTCAGGCCGGTGAACTGCGAAAGTTCAAGGACGGCATCCTTGGCGACGGCGAACGGATCGGAACCCGTCGCCTGAGAAACCGTGAAATACTGGGCCACCGTCAGCTTCAGGGCACCTGGGATCTCGAAGACGTACGGACCATCGAACCCGGTGGCCGAGAAGGTGGCATTCAGCGTTGTCCCAGAGCCGACCACCGACGCGGAAAGCGTGTTGGGTCCGGCGGCGGTCCCCAGGGTCCAGGTGCCGCCTGATGCAACACCCGAAGCGTTGGTCGCCACCAGGCTGTTGGCGATGCTCCCAGCACCGCCACCCACCACGAAGGAGACTCGGACGCCCGCCAGCATCGTGCTGCCATCCTTGACGGTGACACTGGGAGCAGTCGGGAGTGCCGTCCCCTTGGAGGCCGACTGTCCGTCACCCGCCGCGATGCTCAAGGCCGGGTTGGCCGCATAGTTCAGGTAGACGTCATTTCCGACGGTCGTCAGGAAGAACAACCCGCGGCTGAAGGCGGCCCCTGTGCTGTCACCACTCACGGTGACCTGGACATTGCCGACGCCGGTGGTGGTGCCAGCCGTGTTGTAGACCAACCAACCGCTGGTTCCGAGATGGCTGCTGTTCCAGAAAGAGTTCGAGAACTGCACCGAACTGGCGGCCGAATTGAGCACCACCTGGAAAGTCACCGTCGCCGCAAAACTGAGGTCACCGGTCACCGTCACCGAATCGAAGTCGGTTCCACGGACACCGATGCGGTTACCGCCGAGTTCCCAGACCACCGTGGAGCCGGTGGCCATCGCGAGATTGCCGTCGACGGTCAGCAACCCCGGAGAAGTGCCGGGGCTCAGGGTACCCGCCACGCGCGGGTTGCCCCGGATGGTCCCGGAACCGCCGAGCGTTTGCGATGCCCCCAGCACGAACGGACTGAGCGCCGACACGTCGAACACGGCGCCACCACCAATCCGGATCATCGAGGATGCGATCGAGGCCCCAGCCGACAGCTTGAGGGTTCCCCCGGAAAGGCTCATGGGGCCGGTGTGGCTATGGTTGCCCGACAGGTTCAAGACCGCTCCTGCCTGGAACAAGAGGTTCAGAGGGCCATTGCCCGTGATTTCACCGGACTGACTGGCGTTGCCGCTGACGCTGAGGTCGAGGCCCCCGGCCGAATGGATGTTGCCAGCCCCACCCGAAGGCAACGTCATCGTCTGATTCACGATGACACCGGTGGCGGATCCCGGTGCCAGCGAATAGTTCGAGGCCAAACCGCCTCCTCCGCCATTGGAGAGGGTGTAGGTGATCACCACGCCGGCGTAGGAACCGACCTCGGCACTCGGGTAGGCGGCAGCCGTGCCCGTGATCACCAACGTCTCCGAACCCACGAGATTCTCCACCTGCCCGACCGTCACGGCGCCCGCCGCGGTGGTGCCATCATAACCGCGAGAAGCGATGGTCGAGACGACCGTCAACGGCCGACTGGTGATGCTCGCCTTCAGACTGGAAGGCTGAACGAGGGTGTAATTGGAATTGGGCGCCAAGTACCCGGTGACAGTGACAGACTGGTTGGCGCCGACGTTCTTCGAGGCGAAAACAGCCGCTGGAGTCCCCGTCACCGAAAAGCTCTGCCCGGACACCAAGCCAGAATACACGGCCACGCCGGAGATGGTCGCAGCGGTCGTCCCGTCGTAGACCTTGTCGACGATGGAAATGCCGGTGACGGTGATCTCCTTGGGAGTCACCGTGAAGGCCATGGTCACTGTCTGGCCGTTTTGGTAGGCGGATGCATCGGTGGGCGTGAAGGTCGCAGTCAGGGTCGAGGAGCCCACACCGCTGGCCGTGTAGGTGGAACCAACGACAGTAAGCACCGATGTGTTTGAGGATGAATAGGCAAAGCTGCCCGAGAGCGTGACACCATTTACTGCGGCTGTCGGGGCAGTGAGGCTGCCGGTCGAACCGTAAATCGCGCTCTGGCTGGTCCAAGTGAGCGTTGGAGCGACTGCCGTCTGGTCTTCTGGGATTCCAACCAAGGTAATCTGCAAGTCTACCGAAGAAGACCAAACTCCATCGGAAGCAGTCAGCGTGAACGTCTCCGATGCGTTGGCGTTCAATGCATTAATCGCCGCCGCGTTCGGGGTGAAGGTGTAGCTACCCGAGCCAACATCCACCACCAATGATCCATAGGTGCCCCCTTGAGTTGACACTCCATTGGCCACCGTTCCCCCCGACACCCCATAGCTGAGGGCCGTTCCGGGCCGATTGGAGTCCTTGACCGAAGAGGACACGGCGGCGAACGAGTCGTTTTCAAGGGTGTCCACCAGGCTGATGGAGGACAACACCCGCATTGAAAGCACTTGAAACGCCGTGGCCGCTGCACCCGTGACCGTCGCTGTTTGAACCGCCGTGTTGACGGTCAACCGGTTGACCTGGGTGCCGGCCAACTGATACTGGACGGTCTGATTCGAAGTGGAACCCAGATTTCCGGAAATCGCGAGGTAGGCATTGAGGGCGTCCAAGCTTCCGGTCAAAGCGATATTCCTGGAACCATTCCCGGAGACTTGGATCCCCGATCCCGACTTCGCGATGATCGGAGTGCTGGCGCCCGTGACGGTCAGAGTGATTGAGTCGGGGAGGGAGCCTGGTGTGATCCAGTTGATTGAAATCGGAAGGGGATTCGTCGATGCCGTCATCGAATTAAGCCATGTCTTATTCGAAGAGAGAGTAAGCGGATCAACGCTGAAGGTGTAGCCGACTTGGAAAAAGTCTGTCCATCCAAGAAAATCATCTGCCTCTTTGTGAAGTCCCTGGAAACGGTAGTAAACGCCGGCATTGAGGTACTGAGCAACAGAACCCACATTGTCAGAGTTCCATTCATTTTTTCCATTCCAGTTTGTAGCGCTTGCAGAATCACTGACAGCTTGGAACGTTGGCTGTGATCCAGAAGTAAGAGGATTACCAGCCGAATCAGTCGCTTGTATTTGGAAGCTGGATGTGTTGTCCGAATTGATCCAGAAGCGATACCAACCCGTCGACTCTACCTTGATCCACCCCGTGAATCTTCGACCATAATTATCACCGTCAAAATCTAATATTTGAAACGAGTTGTTAGCCCCTAAGTTGAGCAACAGTGAATCTGGATTGTTCGGATATTTCGGATTGGATGTGAGATCAGCAATTTGATCTCCAGTGATATTGGTGTACTTTTCAACTGTGAACCCATTTCCGAGTAGC
>CAYLTF010000167.1:0-5815 GCA_964386625.1 uncultured Akkermansia sp.
GCCCTCGAGGTTGACCTTGCGCATCGGTGATGGGACGGGTCACTTTCGGAACGCTTGCAACCGTCGATGATCCACGAATTGCGATCGCTCTGGGACAGCCTGCCTCACAAGGCGGCCGTGGGCCTGGTGGTCGCGGCATGGGTGGCGCTCTTCCACTTCCTGGGCAACTCGACCCTTGGATACATCCAGACCGAGTCGATGTTCGGGTGGCTTCAAGCCGTCTACGAGGGCGGAGCCAAGCAGGGGCGCGACGACGAGTTGGGTCTGATGATCCCGTGGTTGGTCGCCGGCATCATCGTGATGCGACGGGTCGAATTGACCGCCATCCGCAAGGAGCCGTGGATGCCTGCGCTGGCCCTGGTGCCGGCCGGGCTCCTGCTCCACCTCTCGGGCTATGTGGTGCAGCAGACGCGCCTCGGCGTGGTCGGTTTCCTGGTGGGGCTCTTCGGGATCCTGGGCATGTATTGGGGGCGGGCCTGGATGCGCGGATTCGCCTTCCCCTATCTGCTGTTCTTCTTCTGTGTCCCGATCTCGGTCTTCCTCGACACGCTGACCCACGGGCTGCGGCTCCTGAGCACCCTGCTCTCGACCACCTTCTGCGACTGGGTCTTGAACATCGACCTCGAGCGGGCCGGGACCATCGTCCTGCACAAGGCGACGGCCACGACCCAGGGCTTCCGGTTCGATGTCGCGCCGGCCTGCAGCGGGATCCGCAGCGCCACGGTGGTCCTGCTCCTCACCGTCACCTTCGCCTTCCTGAACTTCCGGACCGGTTGGCGGCGGGTGTTCCTGATCCTGCTCAGCCCGGTCTTCGCCGTGCTGGCCAATGTCGTCCGGCTCATCGTGGTCTTCGCCGTCGCCGAGGCCGCGGGCCAGGCCGCGGGAGAGGCGGTCGAGACCAAGTTCGGCTTCGCCACATTCCTCATCGCCCTGGGTTGTGTCGGCCTGGTCGCCCGATGGCTTCGGGAGCCTGAACCGCCCGCCGCATCGTCCAGGCCCGTCTCCGAACCGGGCGAACCCCGCGGCACTGT
Source organism: uncultured Akkermansia sp. (assembly GCA_964386625.1). Taxonomy (GTDB): domain Bacteria; phylum Verrucomicrobiota; class Verrucomicrobiia; order Limisphaerales; family UBA9464; genus SXXZ01. Next base: position 1,032 of record CAYLTF010000167.1, read on the forward strand.
CGAGCCATGAATCCGCGCATCACCGTCCTCACGCTCGCGGCGCTGGCCATGATGGCCGCGGCCGCCGGATCCCTGCGGTGGCTCAAGGAACGCGTGCGCATGGGTGAACCCGGCGTGCGCGTGGTGGGGCTCCCGCTCCTGAGCGAATCGGGTCGACTGGCCACCTCCAACTCGGTGTCGCTCCCCGCGGCGCTTCCAGGCTACCGTTCGGAGCTGGAGCCGATCCCCGAGCTCGAGCTGGATTTCCTCCCGCCCGACACCACCTTCGGTCGGCGCTCGTACCGTGGCGGTGAAGCCCTGCCCCCGATCTCGGCCAGCGTGGTCTTGATGGGGGCCGACCGGACCAGCATCCACCGTCCCGAGTACTGCATGACGGGCATCGGTTGGCAGATCCTGTCGCAGACCGTCCGCCGCATCGAGGTGCCCGGATGGGCTCCCGGGAGCCTCGAGGTGCAGCGCTTCGACATGACCCGCACCGTGGAGCGCGAAGACGGCCGTCGCGTGACGATCAATGGCATCTACGTGTTCTGGTTCGTGGCCGACGGGGTCCGGACGGCCAGCCACTCCACCCGCCAGTGGCAGATGGTCCGGGACATCCTCTCCAAGGGTCGCAGTCCCCGCTGGGCCTACATCTCCTTCTTCACCTTCTGCGAACCCGGCGCCGAGGAGGCCGCCTTCGAGCGGATGTCGGGGCTGATCGCCGCCGCGGTGCCGTCGATCGAACGCGAACCCCAGCCGGCCGGCCGCTGATCGACCTTCGATTCCATGGCGGCGATACCCCCAGTTTCCAGCGCCGCGGGTTCCTCCGGGGCCGCGGGGAGCCGGAGACGATCCCCGGTCGGGCCGGGGCCACTGGCGATGCCGCTGGAGGAATGGCGCAACCTGACCCGCCTCGGCGCCTTCATGCTCATCACGATGGCGACGGCCCTGAAGCGCCATCGCGACAATTCGCGGGTGATCCGCCCGCGCGTGCTTGATGAGATCCACCGTTGCGGGGTCCGCCTGCTGCCGCTCGTCGGGTTCCTGGGGCTCGTGCTGGGCGTGGTCTTCGTGGGTCAGACGCTTTCGCTGATGGAGCAGTTCGGCGCGGGTGATTTCACCGGGACGCTCATGGTCACTGTCTTCCTGAGGGAGATGGCCCCGATGATTGCCGGCCTCCTGGTGTTGGCGCGGGTCGGCACCGCTTCGGTGGTCGAGCTGGGGACGGCCCGCGCGCTCGGCGAGGTCGAGGCGCTGGAGGCCTTGGGCATCGATCCGATCCATTACCTGGTGGTGCCTCGCGTGGTCGGATTCGCGGTGGCGGTCGTGGCCCTGACAGCCTACCTGATCGTCGCCTCGCTGGGTGCGGGCTACGCCTTCGCCTACGCCCGGGGTCTCAAGGCGTCGCCCCTGGAGTTCTTCACCCAGATCGCCGGGGCGATGAGCGCGATGGATTTCCCCCTCTTGGCGCTCAAGACCCTCCTGTTCGGGGCCTTCACGGGATGGGTCATCTGCTATCAGGGCCTGGCGCGGCCCATGACTCTCGACGAGGTCGGGCCGGCGACCACGCGGACGGTGGCCGTCTGCCTGGCGGGATGCCTGGTGCTCGATGCCTTGTTCATCACCGTGTACCTGTTGCTGTGATGACTCCCGCGACCTGCCGATCCGCCGTGGCCCTGGAAACGGAATCCCTGCGGGTGGTCCGCGCCACCGCTCCCGACGGCATGCCCCTCGAGCCTCTCGATTGGCGTGTGCTGGTGGGTGAATTCTGGGTGGTGGCCGGGGCCCAGGGTTCCGGCAAGACGGCGCTCCTGGAGACCTTGGCCGGCCTGGTCCCTGCGGCGTCCGGAGAGGTCCGCGTCTTCGGTCGCCGGGTGGAGGCCTCCGGAGACGACGATGCCGAATTGAGGGAAGCCCGCCGCCGGATGGGCCTGGTCTTCGATGGGAACGGACGGCTCTTCTCGGCACTGACCGTCGCCGAGAATCTCCTGTTGCCCTGGTGCTACCACTGGAATCGCACGCCTGCGGACGGGCTGGCCGAATTGGAGCCGCTGATCCGGCACCTCGGGCTCGAATCCCTCCTGTCCCGGACCCCGGCCTCGTTGAGTCGGCCCTGGTCCCGCCGGGTCGCGTTGGCCCGCAGCCTGGTGATGAAGCCGGGGTTGCTCCTGCTCGACAACCCCTTGGCCGGCCTCGATGCGATCCACCTCCGGTGGTGGCGTGATTTCCTGAAGGAGGCGATCTCGGGGCACGCGGCGCTGGGAGGGGAGCCCCTGGCCGTCATCGCCACGGCCGATGCGGTGCGGCCGTGTCTCGGTCTGGGCCTGGCCCCGCGCTTCGCGCTGGTCGCCGACGGCCATTGGCGCATGCTTCCGGACATCGAGGCCGTGCTCGCCGTGACCGGGGAGGACGGTTTCCGCGAATCCACCCAGACCCCTCGCTGACCATGGCCCTGCAGGACCTGACTCCCCGCCTCCGCACCCGCCTCCGCAGGGTCGAATGGGTCGTCGTCCTCTTCCTCCTCGGCGCGTTGGTCGTGGGCCTGGTCGGTCTGGGGTTCTTCATCAAGACCACCGGCGACAAGCGCGGATGGTGGGTACGCCAGGTGCCCTACTACACCTATCTCCGGGATGGCAGCTCGGTGAAGGTGGGCACCCCGGTGAAGATGCTCGGTTTCACCATCGGCGAGGTGGTGCAGATCGACACGGCCCCCGACGATCCGTGGCATCGCAGCGAAGGATTCAACGTGTTCGTCCGCTTCCTGGTGCGCGATCCCTACCACGGATATATCTTCACCGATTCCAAGCTCAAGGTCGGCGGCATGCCCATCGACATCGCCGGGGGCAACTACCTCGAGGTGACCCGCAGCCAGGGGGCGGGCATCGCCACCACGGCCCCGTCGACCAACGCCGCCGCGGGCGGGGCCCTGGGCGTGCTGTGGGACAAGTACGCCTACAACCTCGGACGGCCCGAGGCCACGAACTTCATCCGCTACGACCCGGTCACCCGCGACGACAAGGGCTACTTCCTCCGGACCGAGGTCACGGGCGACCTCATCGGCGAACTCACCCTGCTGGTGCCGAAGATCCGGGAAGCCTTCACCCGGCCGGGCGGCCTGGGCGACCTCCTGTTCCCCACCAACCTGTCCGCCCGCTTCGACCGACCCGGTGGCCTGGGCGAGATCATGCTCCCGAGCGACCTCAGCGCGGCGCTGACGGTGACCCTCACCAACCTGAACGCGCAGATCGGGGGCGTGGGCTCCCTCGTCTCGAACCTCGACCACACCGTGCCGCCACTGCTGACCAACCTGAACTCCACGCTGCCGCCCTTGATCTCGGAACTGGGTCGGACGGTTCCGCCCCTGGTCACCCAGGTGAACCAGCAGATCCAGGGGGTCGGTCCGCTGGTCTCCAATCTCAACGCCACCCTGCCAGGCACGTTGACCGAGACCGAGCGCACCTTGGGGACCGTCCGCTCGAACACCCTGCCGGCAGTCGAGGGCGTCCTCACCAATTCCTCGGACTTCGTCGGGGGCCTCAAGCGGCATTGGCTCTTCCGCGGTGCGTTCAAGACCAACGCCCCGGCCAAGAAGCGCTGAGCCTCCGAGGCCCTTCGGGGCGATTCGGCTTGGGGCAGGCAGCGACTGCAAAATCGGTGCAGACTTCGGTTTGGAAATCGCTTCCGTTGGTTCGACGGCTGGTCATCATGGGGCACCACTTCCATGAGCAAGCGAGCGATCCTTCCTTCCCTGTGTGCTTCGGTGTTGCTGTTGGCTTCGGTGCCGATGGCGGCGGCGGAATCGGCCCCGAAAACCGCCCCCAAGCCCGCTGACAAGCCCGCGGCGACCAACGCCCCGGTCTCGGTCTTCAAGGACAAGAAGCTGGAGGCGGCCGTGCGCCGGCAGGTCTTCGCCAAGCGTGAATCGCAGGATCCGCTGACGGCGGCCGACGTGGCCACGGTGTCCACCGTCTCGGCGCCCTTCTCCGGCATCACCAGCCTGGCCGGCCTCGAGCACTGCGTCGCGTTGGCCTCCCTCGAGATCCCCGGCAATCAGGTCGCCGACCTGGCCCCCTTGGCCGGCCTGAAGCAGCTCCAGTACGTCAATCTGGCCTCCAATCAGGTCGCGGTCATCGCCCCCCTCGCCTCGGTGCCGGCGCTGCAGTACATCGAGCTCTCGCACAACCGGGTGAAGGACGTGAAGCCCCTGTCCGGGCTCACGAATCTCGCCTCGATCTACCTGTCGGCCAACCGCCTCGGCTCGGTGTCGGCGCTGACCAACCTCCCCCGCGTGGCGACGCTCTACATCGACCACAACAAGATCCGCTCCATCGAGGGTTTCGGTGCCTTCCGCAATCTCACGATGCTCTCGGCCTCCCACAATGGCATCAGTGACCTGGCCCCTCTGGCCGGCATCCGCGCTCCTTCATTCCTGCAATTGTCCCACAATCGCATCCGCGACCTGGCCCCGCTGCATCGCTGGATGACGCCCGATCTGGAGAAGACGCGCAATTTCGCGCCGTTCGTCCGGGTCTACCTGGAGGGCAACCCGCTGTCGAAGCAGGCCAAGGTCCACCTCGAGGAGCTCAAGGCCAAGGGCGCGCGGATCAATCCGCCGGCCCGCTGATCGAGGTCCCGGGGCCTGTCGCCCGGCTCGGACGCAGTCAACCGAACGGATTGGCACCGCGTTTCCGCGCCCGGGTCCCGGTGTCCTGTTTCTGGAACGGGTTCGGGGCCTTCCCCGGGCGCGATTTGCCCGGTCGATTCAAGAGTCCCCACCAGGCGGACAGTCCCCAGACCAGCAGGTG
>CAYLTF010000168.1:0-5703 GCA_964386625.1 uncultured Akkermansia sp.
GAACCTTGTCACAACGCCGGGATGCCTCCTTCACCCGGTTCCGGGAAAACCCCGGCGACGCCGCAACGATTGGCGTCGATGGACGCCTACCGCGGGTTCGTGATGCTGCTGATGGCCGGGGAGATGGTCCGCCTCGGCGCGGTGGCCGCCAAGATGCCTGCGGACAGCGTGTGGCATCTGCTCGCGCACCATCAGGATCACGTGGAGTGGCAGGGATGCACGCTCCATGACCTGATCCAGCCGTCGTTCTCCTTCCTGGTCGGCATGGCCCTGCCGTGGTCCATCGCCTCTCGACAGCAGTCCGACCAAGGGTTTCTGCGGATGCTTTTCCACACGCTGTGGCGGGCGCTGGCCTTGTCGGCGCTGGGGATCGCGCTGCGCTCGACGCATTCGGCCCAGACGAACTTCACCTTCGAGGACACGCTCACCCAGATCGGTTTGGGCTACACGTTCCTCTGGCTCTTGGCCTGGCGGAGCGTGCGCACGCAGGTCTTCGCGCTGGTGGCCCTCCTGCTGGGATATTGGGCCTGGTTCGCGATGGCTCCGTTGCCTGGTGCGGACTTCGACCCCGCGACGGTGGGGGTCTCGGCCGACTGGATGAAGCAGCACGGCCTGAGCGGCTTCGCGGCCCACTGGAACAAGAACGCCAATCCGGCCCACCACTTCGATGTGTGGTTCCTCAACCTGTTCCCGCGCGCCAAGCCCTTCCTCTACAACGGGGGCGGCTACCTGACGCTGAGCTTCATCCCGACCTTGGGCACGATGATCTGCGGCCTGCTGGTCGGTGGGTGGTTGCGGCGCGAGGATGTCGCCCTGGGTCGGCGGTTGTTCCGGATCGCCCTGTTCGGCCTGGCCGGCCTGGGCGCCGGATGGATCCTCGACCGCACCGGGCTCGCGCCGGTGGTCAAACGCATCTGGACGCCGTCGTGGGTGCTCTTCAGCGGCGGTTGGTGTTGTCTGCTCATCACCGGGTTCTACCTGGTGGCCGATCGGCTGAAGCAGTCGTGGTTGACCTTCCCGCTGCAGGTCGTGGGCATGAATTCCATCTTCATGTACGTGACCAGCCACCTGTGGGACGGATTCTTCCGCGACAACCTGCGGACCCACCTGGGCAAGACCTTCTGGGGTGACCATTTCGGGGTGTACGCCCCGGCGGTCGAGGGGGCGGCAGTGTTGTTCATTTTCTGGGCGATGTGCTGGTGGCTGTGGAAGAAGCGGCTCTTCATCCGCATCTGAACGGCGGCGCTTCGGGATGCGTCAGGAACGGCAGCGGGAATCGGTGGACGACGGGATGAAACGAGGATTGATGAACAAGGGTTTCCAGGGTGCGGCGGTCGTCGTGGCGTCGGCCCTCATGCTTTCAGGGCTCTCGGCCGCGGCGGCCGAGGGGCTCGATGCCAAGACCCGCGCGCTCTTCGATGCGCATTGCCTGGAGTGCCATTCCACCGAGAAGCACAAGGGCGACCTCGACCTCGAGCGCTTCGTCCGACCCGCCGCCGGGCCGACCGACCCCAAGGTCTGGCAACAGGTGCTCGAGCAGGTGTCGCTGGGCGAAATGCCGCCGAAGGATCGGCCGGCCATGGACGACAAATCCCGGGAGCAGTTGATGTCGGGCGTGCGGGCCCTGCTCAACCGGTGGGCGCGGCTGAATGCGGGCGACCCCGGACCGGTGGTGCTGCGCCGGCTCTCCAATGCCGAGTACACCTACACGCTCCGCGACCTGACCGGCGTGGAGACGCTCGACCCGGCCCGGGAGTTCCCCGTCGATTCGGCCGCGGGCGAGGGCTTCATGAACGTGGGCCAGTCGCTGGTGATGTCGCCTTCGCTGGTCACCAAGTACCTCGATGCCGCCAAGGAGGTGGCCCGCCATGCGGTCTTCCTTCCCGACGGGTTGGGCTTCTCGCCCAGCACCTCGCAGCGCGACTGGACCGAGGAACGTCTCGGCGCCATCCGCGCGTTCTATGGCCGCTACACCCGCAATGGCGGGGGCACGTCGGTCAACCTCCAGGGCATCCAGTTCGACACCCGCGATGGCGGCGTCTTGCCACTGGCCCAGTATTTCGACGCCACCCTCGAGCTGAGGGCCTCGGCCGCGGGCAAACCACGCAAGGCGGAGGCCGAGGTGGAGGCGCTGGCCCGCGCGCGCAAGCTCAACGCCCGCTACCTCGGCCGGTTGTGGGCCGAGCTGAACCAATCCGAGGCGTCGTCGCCGCTCCTGGACCAGGTCCGGGCCCGTTGGCGCGAGGCCAAGCCGGGCGAGGGGGCCGCCGTGGCGGGCGTGGTGGAGTCGTGGCAGCGGGCCGTCTGGCGCTTCACCACCGTGGGCCACATCGGCAAGCGCGACGGTCCGAGCGCCTGGCAGGTGCCGGTCTCGCCGCTGGCCGCCGCCCGCGAGGTGCGTCTCAAGCTCCCGGCGCCCGACGCCTCGGGCCAGGTGAGCGCCTTCCTGGTCGCCTCCGATGCCGGGGACGGCTCCGAGGCGGACCTCGCGCTGTGGTCGAATCCACGGTTGGTCGTCCCGGGTCGCCCCGACGTGCCGCTGGCCCGGGTGCGGTCGCTGATCCACCGCGTGGATCAGGCGCGCGGCCCGCTCTTCGCCCAGGCGGGCGCCTGCCTGGAGGCCGCGGCCGGGTTGACCGAGGTGCCCTCCGGCGAAGCGCTGACCGCGCTGGCCCGATCCAGGAACCTGGATCCGCAGGCCTTCGCCGCCTGGCTCGAGGCGCTGGGGATGCGCCCGGGCGGCACCCGCATCGAGGGGCACATGACCTCCTCGATGGAAAGCGCCCAGGGCTATGCGTTCATCCAGGGGTGGACCGGTGCCGATGCCCTCAGTGTCATCGCCAACTCGTCCGACCGCGAAGTGCGCGTGCCTGGGTTGATGCGCCCGCACAGCGTCGCCGTGCATCCGTCGCCCTCGCGCCGGGTGATCGTCGGGTGGCGCGGTCCGGTGGCGGGCACCTTCCGGGTCGAGGGCCTGGTGCAGCACTCCCACACCGAGTGCGGCAATGGGGTGAGCTGGACGCTGGAACTGCGTCGGGGGGCCACGCGCCAGACGCTGGCCTCGGGCGTATCGCAGGGAGCCAAGGAAGTGCGCTTCGGGCCGTTCCCCTCGGTCACCGTGAGTGCAGGCGATGTGGTCTGCCTGTCGGTGGGGCCACGCGATGGCAACCACTCCTGCGACCTCACCCGCGTGGACTTGCAATTGACCGACCCCCGGAATCCCGCGCAGGCCTGGAGCCTGTCGGGCGACGTGTCTCCGTCGATCCTCGCGGGCAATCCGCAGGCCGACCGGCTGGGGCATCCCGCGGTGTGGCATTTCTTCAGCGAGCCCGAGGCCCGCGGCGGGGCACTGGAGACCACCATCCCCGAGGGTTCGCTGCTGGCCCGTTGGCGCGCCGCCGCCTCGATCGAGGAGCGGCGCGCGTTGTCCGCCGAGCTCCAGGCGCTGTTCGGGCCTTCCGAGCCGGCGGGAGTGGGCAAGGATTCGCCGGACGCCGTGCTGCGACGGCAGTGGACCTCTCTCCAGGGGCCGTTGCTCGGGGCGGTGCTCCGCGGACTCTTGCAGCAGCCGGAAACCGAAGGGGTTCTCGCCGGGACCGCAGCCGAGAATGGACCGGGCCCCGAGCCTTCGCGGTTTGGAAAGCATCCCGTCTCGGGTTCGCGCATCGCCCCGCAAGACCTCTGCGTGAAGGCCCCTTCTGTGGTCGAGATTCGTCTGCCGGCCGAATGGGCCGCCGGGGGTGAACTGGTCGCCACGAGCGGGCTCCACGCCTCCGCAGGTCCCGAGGCCAGCGTCCAGATGCAGATCCTGCCGCGGCGCCCGGAATCGCTGGCGCTGGTGGCGGGCTCGGTCAGCCCGAAGGGCGGGAAAGGCACCTGGTCGGATGGCGAACTGCCCATGCAGTCGGACCTGCCGGTGCTGGTGGCCGACGGAGGCGCCGCCCGCCGGCGTTGGGACGCGTCGCTGGAGCGCTTCCGCGCGCTGTTCCCGGCCGCCCTCTGCTACACCAAGATCGTCCCGGTCGACGAAGTGGTGACTCTGACCTTGTTCTACCGGGAAGACGACGCCCTGCGCCGGCTGATGCTGGGCCCGGCCGAGACCGCGGAGCTCGAGCGCCTGTGGGCCGAGCTGCATTACGTCAGCCAAGATGCCTTCAAGCTGGTCGATGCCTTCGAGCAGTTGTGGCAGTTCGCCACGCAGGATGCCGACCCCAGCGCGTTCACGCCGATGGGCGAGCCCATCCGCCGCCGGGCCGACGAGTTCCGCCGCCTCCTGGCCGACACCGAGCCCGTCCACCTGCAGTCGCTCTTCGCCTTCGCGGCCAAGGCCTACCGCCGGCCGCTGCAGGAGAACGAGATCGACGCCCTCGGCAGCCTGTACGTGCGCCTGCGCGGCGATGGTCTGACCCATGAGGAATCCATCCGCGGCGTGCTGGCGCGGGTGCTGGTGTCGCCGAGCTTCCTGTACCGGGCCGAGCAACCCGGACCCGGGGTGGCCTCCGCGCGGGTGACCGACCTCGAGCTGGCCACCCGGTTGAGCTACTGCCTCTGGGCCTCGGCCCCCGACGCCGAGTTGCTGGCCGAGGCCGCGCGCGGTCGCCTGCACCGCCCGGAGGTCCTGAAGGCGCAGACCCGCCGGATGCTGCAGGATCCCAAGGTCCGTCGCCTGGCCACCGAGTTCGCGCTGGCCTGGTTGCACCTGTACGATTTCGAGAGCCTCGACGAGAAGAGCGAGCGGCATTTCCCGGAGTTCCGCGGGCTCCGCGGGGCCATGCGCGAAGAGACGGTCCGTTTCTTCACCGACCTCTTCCAGGCCAACGGCCCCGTGCTCGACATCCTGGATGCCGACCACTCCTTCCTGAATGCCGACCTGGCGCGCTTCTACGGGGTCTCATCGACGGGGTTCGCAGGCACCAACGAATGGCGGCGGGTCTCGGGTCTGCGGTCCCTCGGTCGCGGCGGCATCCTGGGCCAGGCCGCCACGCTGGCCCGGCAATCGGGGGCTTCGCGCACCAGCCCGATCTTGCGCGGCAACTGGATCAGCGAGGTGATCCTCGGCGAGAAGCTGCCCAAGCCGCCGAAGGATGTCCCCCGGCTGCCCGAGGATGAATCCCTCGACCAGCTCACCGTCCGCCAGCTCACCGAGCGGCACAGCACCGATCCCAAGTGCTCGGGGTGTCATCGGCGCATCGATGCCTACGGGTTCTCGCTGGAGTCCTTCGATGCGGTGGGCCGCTTCCGCGAGAAGGACCTCGGCGGCCGGCCGATCGATGTCCGGGCCAAGGCTCCTGATGGCACGCTCCTCGAGGGTGCGGCCGGTCTGCGGCGCTATCTCTCGCACCAGCGCAAGGAGGCCTTCCTGCGCCAGTTCAGCCGCAAGCTGCTGGGCTATTCGCTCGGCCGTGGTGTGCTGCTGTCCGACGAACCCCTCCTGGCCGACTTGCAGCGCAAGCTCTCCGCCCGGGACGCCCGGGTCGGCTCCGCCATCGAGACGATCGTGGCCAGCCCGCAGTTCCTGAGGATTCGCGGCATGGACCGCCCCGCTGACGAGTGACCCCCATCTCCACCGACCACCCCCAACCCCACGCTCCCATGCCCCAACATTCCCTGAATCGGCGCGCGTTCCTGCGCGGCGTCGGCGTCACCATGGCCCTTCCCTGGATGGAGTCCCTCACGGTCTGGGGCGACACGCCGCCAGCAGGC
>CAYLTF010000169.1:0-5673 GCA_964386625.1 uncultured Akkermansia sp.
AGTCCGCCTTGCCGATCTGGCTCTGGTTCCTCATGCACTTGACCGTGTGGGCCTTCTGCTTGGCCTTGGCCAGGGCCGGCAACAGCAGCCCGGCCAAGATCGCGATGATGGCGATCACCACGAGCAATTCGATCAGCGTGAAGCCCCGCACCGACATGCGGGCGGCAGGTTGGAATGGAGACGGTTTCATGGTGTCTTTGCGGGGGAGTCCACTTCCAAGCTACTCATCGCCGGGTCGGTTTCCATGAAAAACTCGCGGATCGAGATTTCGAATCGATCCGTCTTCGCCCGACGTCCATCGGCGACTCATCTCAGAGCCTTCGGACCCGCCAGAATCGAGACTCATCCGCCGGATTGATTGGAAGGGTGACGGCAACCGGCGTGTTTTCCCCGAGCGCCGAAAGTCTTTGAAATTCGGCCCAATCTCCCAGCCTTGTGCCTGTTTCCAGGATCAAGCTCGCTCCGGCGGGTGCCAGCAATTCCAGCACCACGGAACCGGTGGCTGCACCGCCCCGGAATCGCATCTCTGGTGGCCTGGGTGGCGCAGAGGCTTCCACGATCACTCTGCGCGACTGTGAGGCCTTGTTGCCTTGAGCGTCGCTCACCTCGTAATCCACCCGATATTCTCCCGGTGAATGGACGTCCACGATCCCGCTGATCCGGATTTGCGAGTCGAGCGGACCGTCCACGTCATCCGTCGCGGTTGCGCCCGGTTCCAGATAGGGGACGCCCTGAATGATCGTCATCGGGTTTGCCCCGTTCAGCGACAGCGATGGGGGCTTGGTATCCGCTGGGATTTGCGCCTCAAGATACCACCGCCATGCGTTAGGCCCCCACCGGATGACCGGGAGTCCGAGAGCCCATTCTTCTGGAATGTCCTGGTAAGGATGTTCTGCGACCCAGTTACTGGACCCGGAATAGTCGGCGTTCTGGAAGGCAACCATCCCATGCAACGAGGAATCACCCAACGCTGTGGCCCAAACCCCCGAGTGCGGATTGTCCGCGAGGGCGCCCTGCCAAGCGACGCCCAGCAGGCTGGCAAGCCAGAGAGTCCGACGTGATGAAAGAAGGGAGTTCACCTCAGAGGGCAGGGAGGGTTTCGAAGTGGTAACCGATCTCAGGCGCATTGGTGGGCCTGAAAGAGATCACCATCGACAGTGTGAAGTCGCTCCCGGAAAGGGTGAAGCTGCCATCCGACTTGATGGGCACGACCGTGCGGGTTGCAGTGGTTTCATTCTTGACCAGCACCACCGAGAGGTTGCCCGTCAGGGTGATGCGCTTGCCGTCGGGACGCGCGAAGTAACCCTCGAAGCTCTTGTTCCGAGTGGTCACCACCATCTTGAGTTTTTCACCTCCAAAGACCTTGAACGAGGCTCCGGAACCTACCGTTTCGATGGGGTGTCCGTCCTCGCCATTTTTCAAGGTATACTGATCATCGTGCACCACAGTGACGATCGAAACGTGCCCGTCCACGCTGGGGTAATTGGGTTTGAAGGCGTCTCTCACCTCGGGGAGGTATTGAACCCCGATGGGGATCTTTCGCTCCTCATTCGGCGCAAGGCTGAATCTAGGGGCCGGATTGAACACCTGGAAAAGCGGGTTTGTCGGGAGAGCAACCACCTCGAACTCCAACACCTTTGCATAGTGGTTCTTCACCTGAACCGGGACAGTCGCAATGTCTGCCGGGCTTGCCGATCCCGAGCGTGTCCAAGAGTAGTTTGATTGAGCCTCATTGTTCTGGAGATTGCGACTGTTCTCCTCGAAGCGAATCGTGGTCCCCTCGATTTGTTCTTCGCCGCTCCAAGGAAGAATGATCGCCTTGAGGCATTTATGGTATTCGCCTGCGCTATTCTTTGTCCCGCCTGCGAACACCCCTCGAACTTCACCAGGGGTCCATGTTGCCCACGTATTGGAATTCCCGGGCACATCGATGAACTTGGATCCGAGGTTGCTCCAAGTTGTATCCGCTCCGGGACTTACATTGTAGTCTTTGACGAGCAGTTTGACCTCCACCTTCTTCGCGGCTTTTGAGTGGTGATTATGGATCCGAACTCGGACCGTATTCGGAAGGCTCGGGTGGGGAAGGTTGTAGAGATTGGTGTCACCATCGTTCCAGGCGTTGACCACCTCAATGTCTGGACTCTGATAATTTCCCTGCCAAGGACGGATGGAGGGATCTGGGCCATTGTTTGGGACACTGGAACGCGTGTAGCGTTCGTACTCCAGGATGAGTTCGCCGCTGAGTGGGTCGAATTGGCCTGTTGGTTTGATCGTGAGCTTTTCCAATAAAGCGTTGCTGCTCAAATTCTGCAAAACCAGTTCCTGATCCGGGAATGAAGGATAGAGGAATGGTCCGTCGTGTTTGAGTTGGAGTCCCTTGTGTTTCAACCAAGCAGTGTCCGCATCCAAGTTCCTTGCATCCGCCTGGGTGATGATGTTCGTGTATAGATTAGCAGGCACCGTGTCTGAATCAGACTCGGCGAGCAGGATTGGTGGTTGCGCTTGTGCGCTCCTAACCTGCTCATAAGTATTAGGTCCTCCATCGAGATTGATCCAGGTTTCCAGGATTTTGAAATATGAATCAGGGTTTTTGACTTGAACTGGCGTATAATTATTGGTTGCATCCCAACTGGGGCGACTATCGGAAAAATAGTTTGATAATAGTTGAAAGCCGGGTTGATTTGGACCTCTATATTCCACCATCAAGTTATTGCCATCCGCCAGTCGGATTTCTAAACCTGCAAAGGTGTTTGTGTTTAAGATTTTTAGGTTAGTTGAGTTCAGGTTGGCGAGACTTAATTTAAATCGGCTCAGTCCGTTGCTGGCCGAAAGCGGGTTGAACACCTTGACTAGTTTTGGGTCAATCCAACCGCGGGACACTTTGGTGGACAAAATATGATCGCCGAATTCATATTCGCTAGCCATGATGTCATGGATACCGACTGTCCTTTTGATATGAGCATCAGAGTTGTTCCACCCCTTACTGACATAATGGTCCCCGACCTTTTGGATGGTGTGGCCCAACTCGTGAATGATCATTGCGCTTGAATCTTTGTTAGCCTTCATTCTTGCGTCCGGGGTCGTCGCATCGAGGTAATACTTGTATCCATGGTCGAAAGAAATCACGGATGCCCCGCCCGTCGGCCAGACAAACATTGGTACCTCCAGCAAAGGGTCTATAATACCAGGAAACCACCATATTTGGGCGTGGACAGCGTTTATTCCTAGGGAGGATAGTTTGCTGTTGATTATTGATGAAAGTGCTTGTTCGGTCTCGTGAGATCGAGTTACAATATATTTGGAATTTGTAACTTCGAGTTCGACCTCGGTGCAGTACTTTGCATTTTCCGGGCTGCCGGGCAAGATGGATTCAATATATATCCAGTAGTTCCCGGGTTTAAGGACAGCTCTGTATTCAAATGCTGTTGGGCGGAGAAAATTGGTGGTCACTAATGATTCTGGTCCATTGATAAAACCATTGTAATCATCTAATGCGCTTCCTGAGTTTAAATAACTTTTGAAATTGGATTTCTTTGACTTGGTGATGGCACAATTGCTAATCAGCGGGTCGAGGGCAAACCGAAGCAGTGTACCAAACTCAACTTTGATTTTAGGTGCCACCCAATTTGTGTTTCCCTCTCCTGCTGTCAGGTATAGATTTCCGCCTCTTGCGGTTTCATGGGTTCGGTGGTTTAACTTAAGATCAAAAGTCTGTTGCTGGTAGTCTCTAGTAGAAAAACTGAATTGGAGGTCCTTGAAGTGTAGATTGCCGTTTAGAGTGCTCAGATCTATTACAACGGGATTTGGGGCAACCTCCAAACTGCTTTTCCCGAGTGTTGACATTTTGAAGAATTGCTGTGGCGTTATAAAGTTGGTGCTGTTGTAGATGCTTGTGATGCGATCCTTTGTGATTCTGATAAAATCGTTCTTGGAACCGGCAACATAGTGTTGATCTTCATCGTCCGTCGCGATGATTACATTGACGATCTTAAAATTCTCGCCACTCGCCTTGCGCTTGATTTGTTCGTAGCTCGCTGCTTCATCGAAGCCGGTGGTCTGGAGGGAATCCCCCATGTACTCCCCGCCCCAAACCGGATACGACGGCGAATACGTGGTCAATGAACGTGTGAAATAGGGGTATCCCGGGTTTTGGCCCTCGCGATACACATCGACTGCGACGGAGATTTGGGTGGCATCCTTGCCGCGTTCGGTACTGCGATAACGCGCCACTGATTCCATCAAGATCGAGGAGTTGCCGATAAATCCTTCGGATTGGATGGTGCAAGTCTTGTTGGTATCCCCGGCCAGTTGCCCGAGGTTGACGGTTACGGTGGCTGTATTTGTGGAATAGATTACGAACGCTTTTGCTGGATCTCCGGTGTAAGCGCTAACATCCTCGGTTCTTAGAAATACAGGGTTCAGTTCCGATGGAAATACGATCTTCACCGTTCGGTAGCCCATAGGTTGCAAGTTCACCGGACCCGTTACATCGAATTGCGGGCTACCCGAGCCGATGAGTTGAGCGGTGCGGATGCGATTCAACTCCTCCCGGAATTGGGAGAGATCCTGAGTGAGTGACTCGTTGATGGCCGCCAGGCGTGCGCTGGTGCTTCGTGCGGCTTGCTCGCTTTGCTTCAAGCTTTGGATTTGTTCCGCCATCGCGGCCAACTGGGGCGTGTTCTGCACCGCCGTGGCCGTGAGACTCTGGGCGCTTCCGGATACTGCGGAAAAGGGAACAGGCACCACTCGGCTTTCGAACGGTGCCAAAGTCCCATCCGGGCGTCGTATCACGCCGGAGAGTATCAGGTTCAGGGATTTGAGGCCTTCGGTGGGAATGCCCTTGGGCGAGAATTGGATGGGGATTTCAACGACACCATTCCGCAGTTGGACCGGGTAATTCACCTCGACGCCTGAAGCGGGGAATTGGCTGGGATCGACCGTTTTCTGCTGGCCGGCCACCGTCGGATCAGAAGACCACACCACTTTGTTCGACTGGGGATCCTTTGCCTGGACGAACGCGAAGAGAGGTTTTGCAACTTCGTTCCGCAATTCGGGAGCGTACACCTGGAGGTAGGTTTCCGCGGTTTGGGCTTGTACAGAGACCTTGAAGCATATTCCGACCAACAACATGAACCGCCACCACGATGCCTTTAGGATTTCTACCATTGTGTTTGGATAACAAAAAACACAGTTAAATCAATTGAAATTTGTGGTGATTAAAAGAGTATTGTAGATATAGATAAAAATCAGGGGGTGTGTTTTGGATTGAGCGGGTGGTTGGGTGGGTAAATAAATAATAAAAAGCTAGGTATTAGGATAATTAACGGATCGGTGTGTGTTTTAGGTGATTGCAACAATTAAAAATTGCCGTAGACCTCGCTCTGGTTTGCAAAAATTAAAAATTGATTATTACTCGTACTTGTAGTGGGTGGGGATGGCGCGTTGTCGGCCTTCCTACCGCACTTCGCTGGGTGACTGTTCACCTCCAGCCTAGTGTTGCGGGACACGAGTGGATTCCGCTAGCCTCGGGCCGGTGGCTTTCCCGTTTGGGTAACTCGGGTCGGTTTTCCGAGGTTCGACGGTTGTTCTGGAAGGGGTATCAGACAGGTCGTTTTCGCAGGCATACTGGACGACTGCCGCGGTGGTGAAATGGCAGACACAGGGGACTTAAAA
>CAYLTF010000170.1:0-5635 GCA_964386625.1 uncultured Akkermansia sp.
GAAACCACGCCCATCCCGCCAGTCCAAGCAAACTTCCCCCAAGGGGTCGGTCCCGCATATTTACACGGCCTCACCGATCCTCCACCGTCGCGCCCATGGCCCGCAAACTTCGCATCGAGTACCCCGGCGCGAGCTACCACATCCTGAACCGGGGCGACCGCGGCGAGCCCATCTTCCGCGATGACATCGACCGTCAGGCATTCCTCAGCACCCTGAACGACGCCTGCGTGAAGGGCGATTGGCAAGTCCATGCCTACTGCCTGATGGGCAACCACTTTCACCTGGTGGTGGAGACGCCGCGGGCCAACCTGGTCTCCGGGATGAAATGGTTCCTGGGCACCTACACCATGGGGTTCAACCGCCGACACGGCACGACGGGGCACTTGTTCGGCGGTCGCTACAAGTCGTTGTTGGTGGACACCGGCAACGGCGAGTACCTGCGCACGGTCTGCGAGTACGTGCACCTGAATCCCGTCCGGGCCGGCCTCCTGCGGCCGACGGAGTCCCTCCAGTCCTACCGATGGAGCAGCTACCCGGCCTACCTGGAGGGGCCCCGTCGTAGGCCCGCTTGGCTGCGGGTGGATCGCGTGTTGGGCGGGATGGGCATCCTGTCGGACAGCACGGCCGGACGTCGGCAGTTCGAGCGATCGATGGAGGAACGACGACTGGAGGACGATCCGGAAAGATACGCAGGGATCCGCCGAGGCTGGTGCTGGGGGGATGCGGCCTTCCGCGAGGAGCTGCTCGACCGCATGGATGACGGCGTGCCCGGATCCCACTGCGGTGAGGCGATGATGGAGAGCGCCACCGAGAAAGCCGAACGCCTGTTGGTCACCGAACTGGGGAGGCTTGGCTGGGGGCGGGCGGAGCTCGAATCCCACCGCAAGGGCGACCCCGCCAAGGTGCGGGTCGCCGCCAAGCTGCGCTCCGAGACCACCATGACCCTGAAATGGATCGCGGACCGTCTCCGGATGGGCAAGCCATCGAGCCTGGCCAACCTGCTGGCCGCACAGCGGCGGTCGCAGGGCTGAAACAGAAGCGGTCACCCCCCTGGGCGGGCGAGAGGGATTCGACGGTTCCCCTCAGGGCAGATCCAGCGAGTCGACGGAACCGAAGAGGTCGAGGACACGCCGCGATCGGGTGACCCCGGTGTAGAGCAGGTTTCGGGTCAGCAGCTTGGAGTCGCTGTCGGGTGGCAGTTCGAGGGCGACCCAATCCCATTCGCTCCCCTGGCTCTTGTGGATCGTGAGCCCGAACGCCGGCTGATGAGCGGGCAACCGCACCCGCGGGAGCAACCGGGGGACGCCGTCGGATCCCGGAAAGAGAACCACGGTGGCCGGGCCTCCAGGGAGCGGACCGAGCGCGATCCCGATGTCGCCGTTGCTGAGCCCGAGCGAACGGTCGTTGGCGAGGATCAGCACCGGGCACCCGTGTGGCAGTTCACCCGACGGACGATTCCCCGGGGCCCAAAGCAGCGCGGTGCCGGCCCGGTTGGCGCGATCGACCTGATGGTTGGTGCTGCAAAGGAGTTGGAACTGCCCGAGCCGCCGCAGCGCTTCGACCCGTTCGGTTTGATCGTCCGGGGCGTTCGGATCACCCAGGCCGGCATCGCCGCACAGCCGGGTCCACGACCGGCTCATGCCTGCCCACGCGAGCCAGCGTTCCTGGCAGAGTCGTCGGCGCGATCGATCCGGGGTTTCACGATGCCAGGTCAGGACGGGCTCGGTCTCGGAGGCGTGACGGGCGAAACATTCCAGGACCGATTCCCGCCCATGAGGGCTGCCCGGGCGTACCCGTTCGGCCAGCTCCAGGATCCAGGGCGCATTCATCGCGCGCCAACTGTGGCGAAGCCCCACGACCATGCCGGGCAGGGCGGGCCTGGCACCATCGGATGAGGAGACAAGGCTCGGGAGCCCCTGCTCGTAGTCTGCCTGCACCCGCTCGGCGCTCACCCCCAGCCGTTGGGCGAACCGATCCCGGAGCCCGTCGGGCAGGATGCGGTGTTGGCCCGCCGACTGGACCCATTCCGACAGCACCCCGCCGACATCCACGCTCTCCAACTGATCGCTGTCTCCCAGCAGCAGCAGCGATGCGGTCGGGGGCAGGGCGCGGATGAGGGCATGCATCAGGCCGAGGTCCACCATGCTGGCCTCATCGACGAGCATCACGCGGACCTCCAGCGGCCTCAGTGAGTTCCGGCGATAGGGCCCACCCCGTTCGGGCGGCTCCGGCCCCCACTCGAGCGCCCGGTGGAGGGTCACGGTCGGGATGCCCCGCAGGAAGGCCCGGTCGTTGTCATCGAGGCCTTCCAGACGTGTCGCCGCCTGCGAAAGCGCCTCACCGATGCGGCTGGCGGCACGGCCCGTCGGTGCGGCGACCAGCACCTGGTCGGCGCTCAACTGCGGATCGATCCGATGCCGCACCGCCAGCAAGGCCGCGGCCGTGGTGGTCTTGCCCGTGCCCGGGCCGCCGGTCAGCACGCCCACCGGGGCGTCCACCAGGGCCGCGATCGCCAGGCGTTGCTGGGCATTGTCGAACCGGGGTCTGTCCGGATCGTCGCTCCCGCCGGCCACCCGGCTCGGGGGCAGGATCGCTTGCAGATGCCGGGCGACCTCGGCATCGGCGAGGCGAGGGACCGATGATCGGTGGCGGTCCACCATGAAGCCCCGGATCTCGCGCAGTTGCAGGGCATAGCGGGGCAACAGGAGGTTGCCCCCCTCGATGGCGAAATACTCGGGCAACCCTTCCAAGGCGACCCGTTCGGTTGGGTTCAGGGCGGCCTCGGTGAGCGGCAACGTCCCGATCCCGGTGCTGGCCCGGCGCAACAGTTCGGCCAACAGAGTCCGGAGTCGCGGTGCATGGCCGAGCTCCCCACCGTTGCCCGGCGTCGGGGGCCAGATGGCGTTGGCGAGCGCCTCGAATCCATCCGGGAGAGGCGACTCGGCAGTGCCGAGAGTCATGGGTTCGCCAGCAGTCATGAGAGTGACACAGAGGCTTGGAACAACGCGTCGAGGCGGTTCAGGGCCTCCGCAGACGGGCGATCCCACCAGATGCCCTGCGAAGGGAAACCGCGCACGAACAGATAGGCCACGCCGCCGAGGTGGCGCTCGGGGTCGTATCCGGGCAGATGGGCCCGCAGGTGCCGATGCAAGGCCAGCAGGTAGATGCGGGCTTGGAGGAGGTAATTGGCCTCGAGCATGACCCGATCAAGGGCGGTCGCGGTGTAGCGGGCCAGTCGGTTGCTCTTGTAGTCGGCGACGTACCAGCGGCCGTCCCGCTCGAAGACCAGATCGATGAACCCTTGGAGGTATCCGGTGAATTCGGTGAACGACCAGCCCGCCAGTTGAGCAGCCCAGTCGGCCCCTCCCTCCATGGACTGCAGTCGGGGATCGTCGACGAAGACCGCCGCAAGTCTCTCGGCGGAAATGCGATCGACGGGCAGCAGGAACTGCATTTCGGTGATGCAGTCTCCCTTCAGGTCCGCCAACCGCAGCCGCACGCCCGGGGCCGGCTCGAGTTCGGTGTCGAGGATCGACTCCAGCGACTCCTTCCAGACTTCCGGTCGATCGAAACCGGCCACGGCCTGGTCCAGCGCCCGCCCGTTGCCGAGGTGGTCTTCGAGTGCGCGGTGCAATTGGTCTCCCAGGAGGCTCCCGGCCGCGCCCAGCGTCGCCAGGATGTCTGGGGTCGCCTCGGATTGGCCCAGGGTCGCCAGGGTTTCTGGCAAGGGGGTGAAGTCGCGGTCCGCCGCGTTGGGGTCCTGCTCCACGTCCGACCGGGCCAGCGAGGTGAAGCTGCGGGTCGCGGACAGGTGGAACGAAGCCGGCGTCCACTCCGGAGGAGGCACGAGCGGAGGTTTCTCAGGCGTGCCCCCGGAGAGGCCGGGTGATTCCACCGCCTTGGTGGTCGACGATTTGTCCGTTTCTGGGACCTCGTCCAGGAATTGGATCGCATGAGGGGCCAGGCTGCTCCAGCGGGCGGGCCACTGGTCCATCGAGTCCGTGGCCAGTCCTGGCAACCGAGCCAAGGGCGAGTCGGCCGCGGAGTTGTATCCGGTGTTCTTCGGCCAGGCCGTCATCGGGGCCATCCCCAGGTAAAGCCGATGGCGGGCCCGGGTCAGCGCCACATACAACCGGCGGGTTTCCTCTTCGGCCTCTTGCGCCTCGGCAGCCTCCAGGGTGGTCTCGAACTCGTCGGAACCGACATCGACCACCCAGGAATCGGCGACCCTCGCCACCGCCGCGGTCGATCCGGCGCGCGGGTTGCGTCCGCGGACCTTCCCGAGGAATGGGCAGAACACCACCGGGTATTCGAGTCCCTTGGCCCCATGGATGGTGTTGAGTTGGACGGCCGAGGCATCGGTCTCCAGGCGCATGAGCGTGCTCTGGCCCGAGGCGTCGCCCAGCGAGTCCGGCGCCTCGGCGATCTGCCGGGCCAGCCAGGCGGCCAGCGACTCCGCGCTGCGGGATCCCGATTCGAAGCGTCTCTGCAGGAGGGTTCCCAATTGCCTCCAGTTGGTGAGCCGGCGCTCGCCATCGGCAAAGCCGAGATTGCGCGCCGAGACCTCGGTTCCTGAAATCCACCGCAGCAACGGGAGGAGGGGACCCGAACGCCCGAGCTCCTGCCGTGCCTGGAGGAAGGTCTGGAACAGCATCGCCTGCTCCCCGGGATGCCCTTGGATCTCCAGGAGTCGGGCGGGTGAACTGGCTCCCAAGGGGCTCAGCAAGAACGCGGACAGCCGTCCGAGCAGGTCGCCGTGGTGGTGGAGTGCGGCCAGCAATTCCAGCCAGCCCAGCACGTCGAGCGCCTCATCGCTCTCGAAGACGCTGCCCAGTCCCTTGCCGGACGATTGGCAGGGAATGCCGCGGGCCTGAAGAGCCCGGCGCATCCGTCTCAGGTCGGAATGGCTGGCCGCCAGCACCCCGATGTCTCCGGGCTCCAACCGGCGCGGCTGGCCCGTGTGCCGATCGGCGATCGTCACGGGGTCGCTCAGCAGCCGTGCGATCTCCCGGGCGGCCAGGTCGGCCAGGCGGGCCGGGGCGCGATTGCGGTCGGTTTCCGGGCTCCACTGGATCACCACGGCCAGACGTCCGGCGGGATCCGTGATGCGGTCGTGCGCGGCCTTGGCGGTGACCGGCACATACTCGAATGGCGCATCGCCCACCAGCGAGTCCGGGAATCGGAAATTCGGCCCGTGGAGGTGGTTGATGGCCCGGACCAACGACGGATCGGACCGGTGGTTGACCGTCATCGGCGGGGCCGATCGCACGGTCTTGGCCAGCGAGCGGTAGCTGGCCAGGTCGGCTCCGCGGAACCGGTAGATGCTCTGCTTGGGATCACCGATGATCAGGAACGCCTCGGTGTCCCGGTGCGCGAAGAGTGTCCGGAACACCTCGATCTGCAGCGTGTCGCTGTCCTGGCACTCGTCGAGGATGGCCGCCTTGAGTCGGCCTCGGACCGCCTGGGCCAGCGGACCGTCGGACCCTTGTGCCACGAGCGCCTCCCGCACCGTGAGGAGGATGTCGTCGAAGGTCCGGATGCCGGCCAGGGCCTTGCGGCGCGGGAGTTCGCTGCGGATGCGCTCGGCCAATCGCGTCGCAGGCAGGCGCGTCTCGGCCAGCTCCAGGAGCCGGTG
>CAYLTF010000171.1:0-5567 GCA_964386625.1 uncultured Akkermansia sp.
TTTTTTTGGTGTTCGCTTCCAGAGCTCGCTGCGGACCGATCCCGCTCCGCCTGCGTACCGCAAGTTGGGGATCGGTCCTGCGTTCGCAGGGAAGCTCTGGAGGGGGGATTGCTCGGTTGCCTGCTGCGTGCTTTACCGCACGGCCAATCGGTAGCAGGCGGCCTCGCGGTCGTTGCGCATCAGCAGGAGGTCGCCGGCGAGGGCGATGGGGTTCCAGGTCTTGTCGGAAAAGACTTTCAGTCGAGCCAGCTCACCGGGGCCCTCCGGGGTGGGGTGCAACAGCAGCAGTTCGCCTTGCTCGGTCATCAGCAGGTAGTGTTCGCCGACCAGCAACCCTTGACCGTGACCGTGCCGGCCTTCTTTCCACCGCTGCGATCCGTCCTTCGCGTCGATGCAGACGAGGATGCCGTCATCGAGGCCGTAGAGGAATCCGTCGCGGAAGTACGGATTGGAGAACTTGGCCTTCAGTCGTTTGGAGGTCCAAACCGACGTCACCTCGAGAGTGCCCGAGGGTGTCTTGGCCAGGCGGAGGCGCTCGGCACCGACACCGTATCCGGCGCTGAGCACGATCGAATCCGGTGAGACTTGGATGGGGTTCGCCACCAGGGGGAACTGGACGCCGAAGGGACGGCTCCACAAGACTTGGGCCGTCACAGGGTCATGGGCGCTGATTTCCCGATGGTGGAACTGGAGGATCTGCGGGATGCCCGCCAACTCCACCAGGAAGGGGGACCCGTATTCCGCCGAGGAGGAGCCTCCGGAAGCCAAAAGTTGGCCGCTCTGGAGGTGCCACACCAGGAGCGAGCGCCCGTTGCGCCCGCCGGCGCTGACCACGATCCGGTTGGAAACCACCAGTGGGGAGCCCGACAGGCCCCACTCCGGCATCCCTGCCTGGGCGAATTCGAGGATGTTGGTACCCCAAAGCCGTTGGCCGCTGCCGAGGTCCAGCACTTGAAGCCAGCCGCGGGCACCCAGAGTCACCGCGCGCCCGTCGATCAAGGTCGGTGAACTGCGTGGGCCTTCACCGGCGATTGGGGTGAAATAACGCCCTGGATTAGGGGTTTTCCAAACGACGTTACCGGTAAATAAATCTCGGCAAACGACCATTTCCTCCTCTCCGGCCTGTTCCTGGGTCACCGCACGGTCGCCGATCACCGAGAAGCCCGACCAGGCCCCTCCCACTGATTGCCTCCAGAGCTGCTGAGGGGGATGAAGGGTCCAATTGGTCTGAAAAGCAAATTCGGTAACGATACCGTTTCGGTTTTGGCCCAGGAATTGGGGGTGATCTCCAGGAATCCGCCTCCGGGAGCCGGATCCAGACTCATGGTTTCCGGGTGCTGAAACACCTGCGGATGCCGATGACGGCCCCTCGGTCTGGGTCGCAACCAGGGGCGGCTCGGGGTTGGGGGACGGTCGGGTCGGGGCGGGTGTGGCGGCTGCCCAAGCCCAGCGGGTTTCGACGATGGGAATCAGGTCGCCGGTCACCCCTCGGATGCGGAGGGTGAGGCGGGCGGTCCCGGCCAGGAGGGCGAGGGCTCCGAGTCCGGCCAGTCGGAGGGTCCATCGGGCTCTCGACAGGAAAAGCCACCATAGGACCAACAGCCCCGCAGCTCCGCCGGAGATCCCCAGGCAGATGAGGTTTCGCCGCTGGAAGGGGAATTCCCCGATGGACTGCACTACCCCGATCGCCGCCATCGCCACGACCGTGATCGCCACAGCCGGCCACCAGCGGAGGGGAGGGCGTCTTTCGGGTGAGAGGCTCGGCGGCACTTCATCGGGCATGGTTCGAGTCTTGTCCGCATTGGGATCTCGGCAAGCTCGGGATGAACTTTGCAGGACACCCGGAAAACCCTCCTCCTTGAGACCATGGGGACCTGGGCATTCGGGCCGTCGCCGGAATCGTCGCCGTCCCCACGGGTGAGAACGGTCGAGGGTGGCTATAAAAGAAGGATTAGAAGATCTAAAAATGTAAATAGTATCAGATAAATAGACGATTGATTGTTTTTTTGAAAATGGAACTGTTCGAAGGCTTTTGAGGCTCAAAATCGGGCCTTGCGGGCGATCGATGTTGGCCAACGCAACCAGTTCATCCAGTGACCTCCCCCTTCGCGGGCCGGGAGGGCGTGCTCGATGGCATTCCTGGTGTAACGGCCTTCGTATCCGCGCTCTCGCCTCATCTGCTCCATGGGTTTTGGGCGTTGTCTGGATGTGCCTCTCGATGACTTCGGTCCGTGCCGCGAGTCCGGTGGCACGTTGGGTGGCTGACGATTGGGCTGGCGGCAGTGCCAACTGGGTGGACCGCATCGGCGGCAAATTGGCGGTTTCCCGGGGAACACCGGTCAAGGCCTCGCGGCAGTTCGGCGGCGGTGCGACCGGTGACG
This sequence comes from uncultured Akkermansia sp., assembly GCA_964386625.1. Taxonomy (GTDB): domain Bacteria; phylum Verrucomicrobiota; class Verrucomicrobiia; order Limisphaerales; family UBA9464; genus SXXZ01. The sequence continues at coordinate 2,382 of CAYLTF010000171.1, forward strand.
GGATCGTTTTCGACGGAGTCGATGACTATTTCGAGGTCACGGCGGCGAACAATCCGATCGCCGGGCGGAAAACAGTCACCATCGTGGCGCTGTTCAAATCGACCCAAGGTGCCACTGGAACCGATGGCAGCCATTGGCGATTTCCCGGCCCCATCAATGCGGAGTCTCCCGGTGCGCCGAACGATTTTGGATTGACCGTCGGCACCGACGGCGCGGCTCACGCCTTCTTCAATGGGGACATCTCCACCGGTTCGCCGATCCGGGTCATCGATGGACTGCCGCACACCCTGATCCTGACCTGGGCCGACACCGACGTGGGCGATGGCACCGCCCGCTTCTACGTCGATGGCGTCCTGCGGGGTTCCCTGGTGACCGACGGCGGCGCGGGGATCGTCTCTGACCTGATGCGTTTCGGTCGGGAGCGCGAAACCTCCGACCGCTGGTTCCGCGGCACGATCGGTGAGTTGCGATTCTACACCACCCTCGAAGACCCCGCCTCGGTGCACGCATCGATGTCCAACGTGGCGCCCACCTTGGGGTTCGTTGCCATCGAGGGCACCGGTGGCGAGGTGACTCGAAGCGGCGGCTCCACCATCCACACCTTCCGTCAGAGCGGGAGTTTTGCGCCGGCGGTTTCGGGGACCGTGGAGGTCCTCGTCGTGGGTGGCGGTGGTGGCGGTGGCAGCGGAGGTGGCGGCGCCGGCGGAGTCGTTTATCGAAGCGATTTTCCGGTGACGGTGGGTCAATCGATCCCGGTCACGGTCGGAGCCGGGGGAACCGGGGGAACCCTCAGCGGTACGGTCCTCGCCGGAGGCAACGGAGGTTCCTCGAGTTTTGGATCGTTGGTGGCGTTGGGTGGCGGTGGCGGTGGCGCATTTCGAGGGGCGGGTCTGTCGGGAGCATCGAGCGGTGGCACCGGCGGGGACACCTCCGCGGCCTCCGGAACCGCGACTCAAGGGTTCCGGGGCGCCGATGGTGCGGCCGACGAGGGGTATGTCGCCGGCGGTGGCGGCGGTGGCGCCGGAGGGAGGGGCACGCGCGGGCTTTACTCTGCGGATGGCTATGGCGGTTCCACTGCTTCTTCACCCGGTGGCAATGGAGGACCGGGCACGAGTCAGTCCATTTCCGGAACAGCGCAATACTACGGTGGCGGCGGCGGTGGCGGCGCCAACAACAACACGGGATCTCCGACCGCGTTCGGGGGTGATGGAGGGGTCGGTGGCGGTGGAGCAGGTGCTCGTTCAGACAGGGCCCAAGGGGCCGCAGGAACTCCCAATTCCGGCGGCGGTGGCGGTGGAGGAGATCCGGAGGGTGCTGGTGGTGCCGGCGGGTCTGGCGTGGTCATCGTCCGATACGGTGCGGATTCAACGCCGGCGTCTCGCACCGTCTCCGTTGCAGGCTCCGCCACCCAGACGAGTTTTCCGGTGATTTCCGGCTCGGTGATTGGAACCGATCCAGATCCGAATCCCACGCTCGTGTACGGGATCCAAGGCGGCGCGTCGACCGCCACCGCGGGCCAGGTGGCCAAGACGGGCTCCTTCGGAACCCTGACCCTCGACACCGCGACCGGTGCCTATTCATTCGCTCCATCGGCGGCCGGCATCAATCCCCTGCAGGCCTCCGCCTCCGAGGGGTACACCCTCACCGTGTCGGACGGGTTTGCGACGGCCAGCGTGGCGCTCACGGTTCAGATCGACGTGCCTCCACCGACCCAACTGGTGCTCACGACGCAGCCCTCGGGCGTGGTGAGTGGTGGGCTGATGGACCCGCCGCCGGTGGTCGAGATCCGGGACAGCCAGGGGAATCGGACCGCCAGCACCGGAGCGGTGACGGTGTCCATCGATTCCGGCACCGGCGGCGCCTTGGCCGGCACCCTGACTGTCAACGCGGTGAATGGCGTGGCCACCTTCGCCAACCTCTCGATGACGGGAGCCTTCAACAGCCCCTACCGGCTCAGGTTCAGCAGCGGCCACAAGGCCTCGTCCACCGGAGGTCCAGCCGAGTGGGCCTATGTGGTTCGAAACGGTCGAGGCGAGGGGCGCAGCCTGCTGGCGATCGACATGCGGCAATTCTCCGGATCGGGAGTCGATCCGAATCGGGTGGAGACGATCCAGTTGTTGGACCTGTACCAGGGGCCGGCGACATGGCTCAGCGCGGATGCCTACTGGGCCCAGTTCGAGATTCAGTCGGCCCTTGCGGACGTGGCCGCCAGTCCCTACGCACGGCTGACCTTTGCCGGTGGAGAATACTACTCGATCCGGGCGGATTTCACGTTCGCCCCGCTTTACAGTCCGGCGTTCAGCGTGGCATTCCCTGTTCAGGTGCCGCCGACCCTCGCCGCCCTCGGTGTTTCCGGGACTGAGGACACCCCGCTGACCTTCTCTGCCACCCTCTTTTCTTCCGCTTACACCGACCCGGAAGGGATTCCGATGGCCGGCATCCAGATCGTGTCTCTGCCGGAGACGGGAGTCCTGAGGTTGGCCGGCGCCGATGTGAGCGCCGAGCAGGTGATCCCGGCAGCCCAGTTGGGGTATTTGACCTACATGCCGGCGGCCAATGAATACGGCCCGCGGACCTTCACCGTGAAGGCGTCCGACGGTTCTGCGTGGTCGGGTGTGGCCACGGTCACCATGACCTTGGCTCCGGTGAACGATGCGCCGGTGGCCGGAGCCGCGGCGTTCACACCGATCGCGGAAGACACGGCGATGGCGGACAATCCGGGCACGGCGGTTTCGGTCTTCGCGAACGCGGGGTCAGACGCCGATGCCGGCGCCCTCAAGGGCATCGCGATCACGTCGGTCGACTCGAGCAACGGCTCCTGGCAATACACGATCGATGGGGGTGGGGTCTGGAGTTCGCTGTCCGGAGTGAGCTCGGCATCGGCGCGCTTGCTCAGAGGGGATGAGCTTCACCGGGTGCGGTTCTTGCCGAAGCCCGATTTCAACGGCACGGCCGCCATTCAATACCGCGCTTGGGATCAGGTCGCTGGAACCGACGCCTCCTTGGTGGATCTGACCTCGACCAGTGGCGGAGCCTGGGCGTTGGTGGCCTATGGGGCCGATGCCAGCCTCGGGGGCTTCTTGGACTCGGCTTCCGGAACCTTCTCGTCGGCCGTGCGGTCCGGCTCGGCGGTGTTGCCGGCGCTGAGTCTCCTGAAGAGCAGTTCCGAGTTGGCCATGAGTTGGA
>CAYLTF010000172.1:0-5563 GCA_964386625.1 uncultured Akkermansia sp.
CGACGGCCCGTTGAGGATGAGCACGAACACCACATCACCATCGCCCGCCGGGAAGTAGCCGCACAGCGCCTTCACCTCGCGCAGGCTGCCGGTCTTGGCGCGCAGCACCCCGGCGAGCCCGAGCTCCTCGAACTTGCCGTCGAGCGTGGAGCCGTCCTGCCCGGCGGCCGCCAGGCCTGCACCCACCACGTCGGTGGCCGAGCCGCGTTGCAACACGGTGAGCAGGGCGGCGCAGGTGATGCGGTTGTCGCGCGACAACCCCGGGGGGTTACTTCGCCGCCGCCCGGGCCTGCTTCTCCGCCTCGTCGGCGGTCAGCCCGGGGTTCGGCCGGATCAGGTCGAGGGCGTTGTCGGAGGTGATCCGGGTCTTGTGCAGGTCGACCTGGACATTCGGGTTGAGAGCCTGGATGGCCACCTTGGCGGAATCGGCCTTGGATGTGCCCACGTCGGCATCCGAATGGAGGATCTGACGCTGGAGGTTCGAATAGTCGACCGTGTCGAAATCGACGATCCCCAAGCGACCGATGCCCGCGGCGGCGAGATACATGGCGATGGGCGACCCCAGACCGCCGGCGCCGATGCACAGGACGGAGGTGTTGCGGATCTTGCGCTGACCGGCCAGGCCGACCTCCGGCAGGATCAGGTGTCGGGAGTAACGGCGGATCTCCTCGTTGGTGAGCTCGAACATACGAAAGGCTGTGAAACTAGGCGGATGCCGCCCGGCGAGAAAGAAAAGTTTGGTCCGTGTGTGTCATCCGATCCTGGGGAACCGGTGGTGGATTGCCGGGCTTGCCGCTGGGGATTTCGCGGAACGCCTCCGCACCTCATCCTCGCGGCGGCGGGATCACCGGGTGGTCCGGGTCGACTCGTGGATCCTGCGGGCCGCATCGACCGGGTCGACCGCAGCATAGATCGGGCGCCCCACCACCAGCCAACTCGCTCCCGCGGCCATGGCCTCGGCGGGACCGAGGGTGCGCTTCTGGTCGTCGGACTTCTCCGCGCCGGTCCGTATCCCCGGCGTCACCAACTGGATGGACGGCGGCAGGATGGCCCGGAGGGGCACGATCTCCAGCGGCGAACAAACCAGGCCGCGGAGGCCGCTGGAGGCCGCCAATCGAGCGAGCCGCTCGACCTGCCGGGTGATGTCGGTCTCGCCGCCGAGTTCGGCCAAGGCGGCGGTGTCCATGCTGGTGAGCACCGTGACCCCCAGCACCAGCGGCGCGGGGCGTCCGAGAGCCTGAGCAGTCTCCTGGGCGGCGGTCTCGGCGGCACGCATCATGGCCGAGCCGCCGGAGCAGTGCACGGTGAGCATCTGGACATCCAACCGGACGGCCGCAGCCACGGCCTTCGCCACGGTGTTCGGTATGTCGTGGAATTTGAGGTCCAGGAACACCGAGGCACCGGTCTGGCGGAGCTGGCGCACCAGTTCAGGCCCCTCCGAGACGAACAGTTCCTTGCCGACCTTGAAGGCACCCACGTAGGGAGCGACACGGCGGGCGAGGTCGAGGGCGGCTGCACCGGAGGGCAGGTCGAGAGCAACGATGATCGGAGAACTCACGCGGGGATTGAAGCCACGGAGACCCGGGTTGGCCACGTGAAAACCAATCGGCCGGGCTCCGGCAACCGAGGCGGAGGACAGAGCCGGAGAGGCAGGATCTTCGCCCGAGGTCCGAGGCTCAGGACTCTTGTCGAAGACCCTTGCCCGGGAGCCAGGGCAGCAGTTTCTCGCGCAGCAACAGGATCCGTCGCGGGTTCGCCGGAGACGAAAGATCGCCTTCGCGAAGCCCGGGGTCCGGATGATCGAGGGCGTGCTCGAACAGGGTGTCGAGCAAGGCCAGGTCGCCGACGGTGAGGGGCACCGAGCACCGCTCTTCCGAGACGCTGCTCTTCTGGGCTCGGCGGGCCAACTCGAGCACCAACGCGCAGGGTTCGAGGCAAGGCACGCAAGATTTGTTCAGCGCTTCCTCCGGGGGACGATCACCGACCGTCCAAAGCCTGCGGCGGGTGCAACAGCGGGGGTGGCAACCGGCCTGGGCCACCGCCTCGGCCTCGGGTTCGTTCAAGGCCGCGACATTGCGGTACATGCCGGTCTGACGATCGGCATACTGCTGCCAAGGGACAACGGCGGCAGTCCCGGTTTCCGCCGCGTACCAATCGGCCATCCCCCCGGGTAGCAAGGCCTCAAGGGCATCGTCGAGACCCCGTGCATCGCCCGCCAGGTGACGCCACCCACGGATGAGGTTCGGCGCCGCCTTGTTGGGCCGGAACCGTCCCAGGCAATCGGTTTGGGACAAGCCTCGCAGTTCGCCCAGAGGCACAGGCCGCAAGGTGATGCCGTCAAGACCGGCATCCTCGGCATGCCGGAGCTCCAGCCCCTCGGACAGGCGAACGAACGACAACGGACCAAAAGTCCACGAGGCTCCCTCGAGAACGCGATCCCAAAGAGCTCGGGCGGCGGGTGAGGTGAACGCATTCATGGACACACCTGAGGGGTGGACGCAGGTCACCGGGTTTTGTGCGAGTGCTCCAGGTGCTCCTTCAACAGGTCGCGACCGAAGTCGTTGTCGAAGTCGCGCCAGACCGCGTGGACATGGTTCGCGTCGTTCTGCGTGTTGTCGTATTCGAGCAGGAAGGTGGGGCCATGGACGCGGTAGTAGTGACGTTGACCGCGCTGAGTCGAACCCGCCCAAGCGAAGCGGATCTTGCCGCGGCCGGCCGCATCGATCTTGGCCAGATCGGCCACTGCGAGGTCGCCGCGAAGGCGGCCGACGTATTCGTCCAGGATCCGCCCGAGGAGTTTCTTCTGGGAGGCATTCATCTCCGAGACGGCCAAACCCTGCGCCTTGCCGACGTCGGCCGTGCGATTGGCCACCGTCAGGATGTCATCCGGGGCATTGGTCTGGATCAGAGCCTGCTTCAATTGCGCCGGGCTCAGCGACGTGACGAGCTCTCTGGCCAGATCTTCCTCTGCCGAGAGGACCCGGAGGCCTGCCCTCGGTCCCTTGCGGACCTCGGCGGGGTTCGTGCCCATGAATGACGGCGTCCCCGCGGCGAACTTGCCCTTCACCAAGGTGAAGTTGAGCGACAGATGGTGTCCCTCGAAGCGCCAGCCCCAGGTGCCTTGGGCATCGGGGGATCCGAAGATGCTCACATGGTAGAGTTCGGGATCGCGCGGAAAGCGGCGGTTGGGGCCCTCCAATTCCTGGAGGATCTGCTCCAGGCTCATGATCGTGGCGGCCTTTGCGAACCCGCGACTGCTCAACCCGCTCTGCAGGAGCGCGAAGGCCAAGTGCCGCTGGGCCGGCTTGAGGGTGCCCAGCGTGATGCCCTTCCGCTCCTTCGGGATGAAATGCCAATTCTCGCGTTCATCGGACTTGAACTCGAAACGGGCGACCGCCTTCTGGTCGTCGCCGAGCGAAGCCAAGAAGTTGTTGGCCGCCGCGGTCATCTCGGACTCGGCGGAGGCGAAGACTCGGGCACTGGTGAGGAGGGCGAGCAGGCATGCCTGAAACATCGGGAAGCGCATGGGAATGAGCAGAAAGGAGACGAGGGGTGTGATCAATCGGTTAATTTTCCGGCCTTGACCCGGGTTGGGCCGGAGTCGGTGTCGATGGAGCCCCAGTCGTCACAGTTCCAAACGGGCCGACGGCATGTTTCTGGTCGGGTGGCAGTCCGGGCTACGCCATGGGAGGTCGAAGACTCAGTGTCGGTTTTCCTCGGCCGGCGGTTCAGGCAGCAGGAAGCTCAACCCGAGTCCAAGTGCGAACATGAGTCCACCGACGATCGCTGCGGCCTTGGCCACGAACATCGGGCCTGTTCCGCCCAGCGCCGGGGCCAGGAGGTTGGTGGTGAAGAACGCCATCGAAGTGCCGATCATCCGCCCGCCCACATTCGTCGCGAAGCTGCCTCCGGTTCCTCGGAGGTGAACCGGAAACACCTTCGGCAGATACTCACCCATGTAGCTGAACTGGGCCACGGTCAGGAAACCGGCGACGAAAATGCCCCATTGGAACAGCTCGGGTTTCTGTTCGAACAACCAGACGTAGGTTAAGGGCAGCACCACCAACCCCGGAACCTGGAACAGGCGGAGCAGGTTTCCTCGTGTGATCGCGACCGCCAACAACAGGGCCAGAGCTATTCGTCCACCAAGGCCGCCAAGCTCCTGCCAGAACTGGATGTCCTTGCCGCGGGTCTTCACAGCGCCATCCGGCACCTCTTGCTTCGCGCGATTGGCCCCGAGTTGAGCGAGGACCTTCTCCCGGTCGATCACCGCCTTTTTTGCAGTCGGTTTATCGGTGGTGATCGAATTTAGTTTTCCTTCCAATTCCGAAAACTGATTGGTCAAGGAGGCCAGTTTGGCTTGGATGGCCGTCCGGGTTTCCGGAGGAGTGTTGGTATCGGCCAGAGGCTTCGCCGTGGCGCGCATCGCCACACGGAGCTTGGCCCGTTGTCCGGCCACTTCCCGCAGGCCTGGAACCTCGACCGCCGCCTGTTCAAAAGCCGGACGAACGGTATCCAGCTGACGATTGAGTTCCGCCGCCTCGGCCTGAAGTGGGCGCAGTGCCTGTTGCTGTTCAGCCAAGCTGGGCAACCCGGGAACGATGCGGGTCGGAGTCAACTGCAGTGCGCCGAAGGCCACACCGTAGGCGCATGCGGAGAGCCCCGCCGTCACCCAGGTCACCCGACGCAGGGACGGTGAGAAGAGCTCCGCGAAGCTGGCCCGCTTCAGTGTTCCTGCGGCTTTGCGGTCGCGCCAAACCTGAGACTCGGGGACAAACGGCAGCAGCAGCGCGATCGGGATCGCCGGCATCAAGCCCGTGATCAGCGTATATCGCCAGTCCGCGTGGGCGTTGAAGGGTTCGGGTACTGGCAGGGCGGGGAAAGAGGCGGCGTTCTTGAGGATCCAACCGTTCACCAACGTGACGAAGAGCCCGCCCACTGAAGCGAACGCCTGGGTCCAACCCAGCACCTTCTCCTTGCGACCTTTGTCTGGGAACAACTCTGCGAGCCAAGTGATGGCGGCCACGAACTCGACGCAAACGCCGACGAACGTGGCGCATCTGAAGAAAATGAACCACTCCAAGGAGGTGCTGAAAGCGGCGGCGACTGGCGACAGGGAATAGAGGGCGATGCTCAAGGCCAAGACCGTCTTCCGCCCTAAACGATCCGTGAGCCAACCGCCGATCAGTCCAAACACCCCCCCGCAGAGAGCCGCAATCCAAAGCAACCGCCCCACCCAGGCTGTCACATCCGGGTGATTGGTCGGCAACTGCAGAATCTCCGAAATCGCCGGCGCCGCGATCAGCGGCAGCAGGAGCAGTTCATAGGTGTCGAAAAGAAACCCGATGGCAGCCACCACCAGCACCAGAATCGTGGTCAGATCCCAGGAACCTGAACCCGCTGAGCCATTTTTCATACGTAGGCGTACGGATTACTCCCGCAAACAGCCTCCTGCAATCATCAACTCTCAACCCAACAAATAAAGATAAAGTGACAGGTTCAAAGTATTTGACTGGCAGAGGGTTGGTTTTATGGTCGGTGCATGAGGTTGGCGCGGATCAAG
>CAYLTF010000173.1:0-5544 GCA_964386625.1 uncultured Akkermansia sp.
GCCAACGCGTTGTCGGTGATCTGCGAGGCCAGCGGGGCCAATGTGCAGGAAGTGACCCGGGGCATGGGGCTCGATGCCCGCATCGGCACCCGGTTCCTGCAGGCCGGGCTCGGGTTCGGCGGTTCCTGTTTCCCGAAAGACCTGAGCGCCTTCATCAAGATCAGCGAGCAGCTGGGCTACGACTTCCGGTTGCTCAAGGAGGTCCAGCGGATCAACTCGGTCCAGATGGATCGCTTCCACCAGAAGATCACCGATACGCTCTGGGTGCTGAAGGAGAAGCACATCGGGGTGCTGGGCCTGACCTTCAAGCAGAACACCGACGACGTGCGCAACTCGCCCTCGATCGACCTCTGCCACCGCATGCTCGCCGACGGTGCTCGGTTGCGGGTGCATGATCCCAAGGGCATGGAGAAGGCGCGCGCACTGTTCCCGGCGGGCTCGGCCGTGGAGTTCGTGTCCGAGGCCGAGGCGGTGGCGACGGGGTGCGATGCCCTCGTCATCGCCACCGAATGGTCCGAATTCGGCCGCCTCGATTGGGCGCGCATCAAGACCGCCATGGCGACGCCGATTGTCTTTGATGGCCGGAACCTGTTGGATCCGGCGGAAATGAAGGAACTGGGGTTCCTCTACCGCAGCGTCGGGCGCTGATGCGCCCAGGTCGCTCCGGTGGCACCGCCCCTGAACCCGGACGGACTTGTCTATGAAAATCCTCGTGACCGGCGCGGCCGGATTCATCGGTTTCCACACCTCTGAACTGCTGCTGGGCCGCGGCGACGAGGTGATCGGGCTCGACAACCTCAACGACTACTACGACGTCCGCCTGAAGGAGGCCCGCCTGGCCCGCCTCGAGCGGCATCCGGGTTTTCGCTTCCATCGCTTGGACTTGGCCGATCGTGCCGGGATGGAGGCCCTGTTCGCCCGGGAGAAACCACAGCGGGTCATCCACTTGGCCGCGCAGGCGGGGGTCCGGTATTCGATCCAGAATCCCCACGCCTACGTCGACTCGAACCTCGTGGGTTTCATGAACATCCTGGAGGGGTGCCGGCACCATGGCGTGGAGCACCTGGTGTACGCGTCCTCGTCGTCGGTCTACGGGGCCAACACCTCCATGCCCTTCAGCGTGCATCACACGGTGGATCATCCGCTGAGCCTGTACGCCGCCACCAAGAAGGCCAACGAGCTGATGGCCCACACCTACAGCCACCTGTACCGCCTGCCGACGACCGGCCTGCGGTTCTTCACGGTCTACGGACCCTGGGGGCGCCCCGACATGGCGATGTTCCTCTTCACCAAGGCGATCCTCGCCGGCCAGCCGATCGACGTGTTCAACCACGGCAAGATGCAGCGTGATTTCACCTACATCGACGACATCGTCCAGGGGGTCGTCCGCACCTGCGACCGGGTGGCTCCGGTGAACCCCGATTGGAACGGGGCCGCACCCGACCCGGGCACCAGTGCCGCGCCGTACCGCATCTACAACATCGGCAACCACCAACCCGCCGAACTGATGCATGTCATCGGATGCCTCGAGAAGGCGATCGGTCGGACCGTGGAGAAACGCATGCTGCCGATGCAGGCCGGAGACGTGCCCGCCACCTACGCCGACGTGGAGGACCTGACCGAGGCGGTCGGATTCCGTCCGGCCACACCCATCGAGGTGGGCATCGAGCGATTCGTCGCCTGGTACCGCGAATTCTACCGCATCGGAGCCTGATCCAGACCATGCCCGCGGGTGTCATCGAAGTGGCCGCCGGTCTGGTGGAGCGCGAGGGGCGCATCCTCATCACCCAGCGCAAGCCCGGCTCGCACCTGGCTGGGCTCTGGGAATTCCCGGGGGGCAAGCGCGAGCCCGCCGAAACCTGGGAGGACTGCCTGGTGCGGGAACTCCGCGAAGAATTGGCGATCACCGTCGCCGTGGGTCCGCTGCGCCATGAGACGGTGCACCGGTATCCCGAGAAGACCGTCCATCTTCGCTTCTATGCGGCGACGCTGGTCTCGGGCGAACCCCAGGCCATCGATTGCGCGGCGATCGCCTGGGTCCTGCCCGGGGAGTTTTCCGGATACGCCTTCCCCGAGGCCGACCGGGAACTGGTCGATGCCTTGTCCCGTTGACCTCTTCCGACGCGGGATCCCGGGGCTCGCGTGCCGGCCGTCGGAGATGCCGCATGGTCGATCGGCCAATCCGGAGAACTGGACCTGATGGAGTCGAGAGGACCGTTTGCCGGGAACCCGGAGCGGGACCATCCTTCGGCCGTGTCGAAGGCATCGAAACATCCTCCCGTGGCCGATCCCTCCTGGGCCCAGGATGTCATCCGCATCCAGGGGGCTCGGGAACACAACCTGCGCAATGTCACCGTGGACATCCCGCGCGGGAAGTTCGTGGTGGTGACCGGCGTGAGCGGTTCCGGCAAGAGCACCCTCGCCTTCGACATCCTCTTCGCCGAGGGCCAGCGCCGATTCCTCGACTCGATGAGCGCCTACGCGCGACAGTTCGCCGAGCCGATGTCGCGGCCGGAGGTGGATCTCATCACCGGTCTGCCGCCGTCGGTGAGCATCGAGCAGGGAACCACGCGGGGCGGCGGCAAGAGCACGGTGGCCACGGTGACCGAGGTGTACCATTTCATCCGCCTGCTGTACGCCCGACTGGGGGTGTTGCAATGCCCCGACTGTGCGGTGCCTGTGGAGGCGCAGACCCGCGAGGAGTTGTTGGCGACCCTGGGTGATGAGCTGCGGCGACGCGGTTCGCTCACGCTCCTGGCCCCGGTGATCCGGAATCGCAAGGGGTTCCACAGCGAGGTGGCCGAGTGGGCCCGCCAGCGCGGTTACTCCGAATTGAGGGCCGATGGCCGGATCGTCCCGGCCGACGAGGACTTCCGGCTGGATCGCTTCAAGGAGCACGATGTCGAGGTGGTGACGGGCGTGATGCAGGCCAGCGACTCGTCGGAAACCCGGTTCCGCCGGATCGAGGAGACCCTGGGTGTGGGGCAGGGGACCTTGTTCGCCCTCGACCGTCGCGGTCACCTGACCGTGCATTCCGACCAGCGCGGTTGTCCGAAATGCCGCCGCTCGTTCCCTCCGCTGGATCCCAAGAACTTCAGCTACAACTCGAGCCAGGGCTGGTGTCCGAAATGCCGGGGATTCGGTGAGTTGTTCCACCTGCCCGACGTCGAGCGCGGGGCCAATGCCGATGCGGTCGAGGAGTCGTGGTACAGTTGGGCCGAGACCCGGGAAACCTGCCCCGAGTGCCAGGGGGCCCGGTTGAATCCGGTGGCGCGGGCGGTCCGTCTGCCGCTCGGGGACGGTTCCGGGGCCCGGCCGACGGTCGAGGACGTGGGACGCTGGTCGGTCGGCGAGGCTCGTGCCTGGTTCGACGCCCTGCGCCTCACGGGCCGCGCGGCCGAGATCGCCCGCGACATCGTGCCCGAGATCCGCGAGCGCCTCAAATTCCTGGAAGAAGTCGGGCTCGGCTACCTGCAGTTGGGGCGCAGCGTGACCACGCTGAGTGGCGGCGAGGGGCAACGCATCCGCCTGGCGGCCCAGTTGGGTTCCAATCTCAGCGGGGTGCTCTACGTGCTGGACGAGCCCACCATCGGTCTCCATGCCCGGGACAATCGCCAGTTGCTCGACGCCCTCGAGAAGCTCAGGTCCCGGGGCAATTCCCTCGTCGTGGTCGAGCACGATGAAGACACCATGCGGCGCGCCGACTGGGTCCTCGACCTGGGACCGGGGGCGGGCGTCCGCGGTGGCCAAGTGGTCGCTGCAGGGACCCTGGAGGAGCTCCTCCGTCATCCGGAATCGGTCACCGGCCGATGCCTCCGGGAGAATCCGGTCCGCCCGGCGCGCGGTGAACGGCGGCCTGTCGCCGTGGCCGCCGCCGGAAAGTCGCGCGGGAAAGCCGGGAAGTCGGCCGCGGCGGGAGCGGTCGTGGAATGGCTCACCGTGCATCGGGCCCGGTTGAACAACCTGAGGGAGGTCACCGTGTCGTTCCCGCTCGGACGCCTGGTGGTGGTGACCGGCGTCAGCGGGTCGGGCAAGAGCACCCTGGTGAAGGAGTGCCTGGTGCCCGGGGTCCGGGCCGTGCTCGAGGGCGGGGAGGAAAAGAAGGCCCGGGGTCTGGCCGGTGGCGTCAGCGGTCTCGGGAGTCTTCGCGCCGTCCATGAGGTGGACCAGGCCCCCATCGGACGCACGCCGCGATCCACACCGGCGACGTACGTCGGGTTCTTCGACGACATCCGCGCGCTGTTCGCCCAGGTGCCCGAGGCCCGGATGCGCGGCTACGGACCCGGTCGCTTCAGCTTCAATTCCCCCCAGGGGCGTTGCCCGCATTGCGAGGGGGCCGGCGTGGTGAAGATGGAGATGAACTTCCTGCCGACGGCCTCGGTGACCTGCGAGGCCTGCGGAGGACAGCGCTTCAACGCAGGCACGCTGGAGATCCGCTACCAGGGCAAGTCCATCGCCGAGGTCCTGCGGCTTTCCGTCGCCGAGGGCATCGAGTTCTTCGCCCACCAGCCGCGCCTCCGGCGTCCGCTGGAAGCCCTTCGGGACACCGGGCTCGAATACCTCCAGCTCGGGCAGACCAGCCCGACCTTGAGCGGTGGCGAGGCCCAGCGGATCAAGCTGGTGACCCATCTCCTGGGGGGGCTCAAGTCCGCGGCCGTCGAGCGGGAGAACTCCGATCTCGCGGCCCGTCGCGCTCCGGGCCGGCCGCTGCCCCGGGATCTGTTCGTGCTGGAGGAGCCGACCCTGGGGCTGCACATCCAGGACGTCCGACGCCTGGTCGCGGTGCTGCAGCGCCTGGTCGATGCGGGCCACTCCGTCATCGTGATCGAACACAATCTCGACCTCGTCGCGGAGGCCGACTGGATCGTCGATCTCGGGCCGGAGGGCGGCACCGGGGGCGGACGGATCGTGGCCGAGGGGACTCCGGAGCAGATTGCCGCCGACCCCATCTCCCACACCGGACGCCACCTGCGGGAGGTCTTGGCCGGCCGGTCCGTCTAGCAGACCTGCCGGTGCAAATCCGGGAAAGGAACGGTTCGGCCTAGGCGAGGGGAGACAACTCGCGGTGCCAGGACGTGCTCTGCTCGTAGGCGTGCGCGATGCGGAACAGCGTCGACTCGCCGAAGGGCTTGCCCAGGAGCTGCAGCCCGATCGGCAGCTTCGGTGCCGTGGCGAAACCGCAGGGCAGGCTGAGCCCGCAGATGCCGGCCAGGTTGCAGGAGATGGTGAACACGTCGCAGAGGTACATCTGCAGCGGGTCGTTGGACTTCTCACCCACCTTGAACGCCGGGGCCGGGGTGGTCGGGGTCACCAGCGCATCGACCGTCTTGAACGCCTCGAGGAAGTCGTTGCGGATGAGGGTGCGGACCTTCTGGGCCCGGATGTAGTAGGCGTCGTAGTAGCCGCTGCTGAGCACATAAGTGCCGAGCATGATGCGGCGCTTCACCTCGGGGCCGAAGCCTTGGCCGCGCGTCCGGCTGTTGAGTTCCATCGGCGTGGCGCCGTCCACCCGCGCTCCGTAGCGGATGCCGTCGAAGCGGGCCA
>CAYLTF010000174.1:0-5540 GCA_964386625.1 uncultured Akkermansia sp.
CGACTGGGGATGCACACCGCGCCGCTGTTGCCGCCGAAACAGTAGTTGCCGCGGAAACCGAACCCGCGGGCCACCAGGCGGTCGAGGTGGGGCGTGCGGATGCGGGCGTTGCCCCAGGCGCCGATCGTGTCGGCGCGCTGATCGTCGGCGAAGAGGAAGAGCACATTCGGACGCACCGGCGGCGGCGAGACGGCCTCCACCCTTCCGCACGGGAACAGCGCCCACAGCAATCCCGCCAACGCCCACCGTTTCAGGAATTCCATGGGTGTGATTGGAGCAGATCTCCGCCGGTGCGGCACCCAGGATCCTCCCGCCTCTCCGCGACCCCTGCGTGGGCGGCGGTATCGGCCCCGGGCTCGGCGACCGGCGGACTCAAGGTCCCTTCAGGGCCGCCTCGGCGTTCCGGCGGGCCAGGTCGGCACGGAGCTCGTCTTCCCACGATTCTCCGCGACCCAGGGCCGAGGCCGGGCCGGGCATCGGCGCACCGAGAGCCTCATGGGCGGCCTGAAGTTCATGACGGGCCTCGGCCACGCGACCCAGGCGGGCGCACAGTTCGGCACGGAAGCACCGGAGTTCGGCACGGTACGCCGGCCGCGCCTCGACCCCGGCGCGGACCACGCCGAAACCCCGCTGGGCCATCGATGCGTCGAGGAGATCGAGCGCCGCCCGGAAACGGCCTTGTCGGGAGGCCAGGCGCGCACGGAGCAGCGCGGTGAAATCGCGACTCCAGTCCCGGGCCGTCGCCACCCGCTCGACCAGTGCTGCCGCGACCGCACGCCGGGTGGCATCGCCCTCGACGGCCAGCAACCCGTCGGCGAGCATCAACGCCTCGTTGCCCTCGGCCACGGAGGCGTACTCCAGCACGCCCGCCTGCGCCAAGCGCTCCACGGCTTCCGCATCGCCGAGGCTCAGCGCCAGGATCATCGCCCGGTGCCAGTTGCGGACCCCGGCCGACCGGTGGGTCGCCACCGCCTCCATGCGCTGGAGCGCCTCGGGCAGCCGGCCCGAACGCGCCATCACCAGGGCGTGCTCGGCCTCGAGGGCCAGTTGCTCCGCCTGCGGGGCGCCGCGTTCCAGGAACCCCCGTCGATGATCCACCACCCAGCGCTCGGCCTCGGCGTGGCGACCCAGGCCGCAGAGGGCGTGAAGCATCTCGGAGACCCACCGCACCCTCAGCCCGGGCGGTTCGCCTCCGGGATCGGCCGCGTTGGGGGCCCGCTCGCGGAGGACACGCTCGGCGCGATCGAAACGCCCCTGCAACGACAGGGCGCGCGCATAGTCCGGGACGCATCCGTGGAGCCTGGCACCCTTCTCGGGAGGCGCGGGCTCCAGCCGGCAAGCCTCCTCGAGCCGAGCCTCGGCCTCGGCGAAGCGACCCGCCAGGAGCAGCCAGGACCCCTGGGTGGCACGCACCTCCCGGGCCATCGTGCGTTCCGGGGGCGTCCGCGCGAGGAACGAGCCGGCCAGACGGTCCAAGTCGCCCAGGGCCGCCTCGGCCGAGGGACCCGGGCCGCCGGAGGCCCAGAGTCGGGTGCCCGCAAGGAATACGGCCAGCAGGTCTCGCTGCACCTGGGGTGCCGCCAGGCGGATCTGCGGTTCGATGCGCGCGATGGCCTCGCTCTGGCTCAGCGCCGCGGGATAGTCGCCCAACTGCTCGATGAAGGTCTTCCACAGGTGGACGCGGACCACCAACTCCGCCACCGGGGCGTTCGACAGCGACGACGACACGAGCCGGTCGGCCGTGGCGATGAGTTCGCGCGCCGCCCGCGAATCGCCCCGCTGGGTGAGGGGCGGCAGGGAGTCCGAGAGGAACTGGTGGATGAACCCTGTGACCGCCTCGGTGCGCGCGGCCTCGGTGCGCCCCCGCACCCAGGCGGCCACGGCCAGGGCCAGCCCGAGGCTCAGGCCCAGAGCCACCGCCAGGAGCGACAGGCTGGTCACCCGGTTGCGTCGGGCCCACTTCCGGAACCGGTCGTGCGGTCCCGGCGGCCGGGCCTGGATCGGCTCGTGGGCCAGGAAACGCCGGAGATCTGCGGCCAAAGCATCGACCGAGGCGTAGCGGCGGGACCGGTCCTTCTCGAGGCACTTGAGGAGGATCCAGTCGATGTCGCCCCGGACCTCCCGGAGCAGGGCCGACCCGTGCGTCGAGCGGGCCCGGGCGATGGCCTCGCGCTCGGACGGAGGCAGGGCCGCGAGGCGTTGACTGGGCTTCTGGGGCTCCGTCTCACGGATGGTGCGCCGGAGGACATCCAGACCCGCCTGCCAGAGCGCGCGACCATCGAAGGGCGGAGACCCTGTCACCAGCTCGTAGAGCAGCACGCCCAGGCTGTAGAGGTCGCTGCGGGTGTCGACGTCGATCCCGCCCATGTCGGCCTGCTCGGGGCTCATGTAAGCCGGCGTGCCGACGAAGGGGTGGAGCCGGGTGCTCAGGGTCGTGTGTTCGCCGAGGCTCCCTTCCAGCGCCTTCGCGATGCCGAAGTCGATGACCCGGGGCACGGGCGTCCCGTCTTCATCGACCACCAGCAGGTTGGTCGGCTTGATGTCGCGGTGCAGGACCCCCTTCTGGTGGGCGTGCTGGATGGCCCGGCAGACCCGGATGGCCAGTTCCAGCCGGGCGGTCACGCTCAATCGGTTGCGCTCGCAGTAGTCGGTGATCGGCAGCCCCGCCACGAGTTCCATCACCACGAAGGGCCGGCCGCGTTCAGTGGTGCCGGCATCCAGCACCTTGGCGATGCCGGGATGGTCCATCATGGCCATGGCCTGCCGCTCGGCCTCGAAGCGGGCGATCACGTCGCGGCTGTCCATGCCGGGCTTCAGGATCTTGAGGGCCACACGCCGGCGGACCGGCTCGGTCTGCTCGGCGGCGAAGACCCGTCCCACGCCGCCCTCGCCCAGGAATTCCAGCAGCCGGTAGCGCCCGAGGACGGCACCGGGTCGCTCCTCCTCGACCTCGCCCACCGGACGGCGGGAGGGTTCCTCGAACAGCGCATCGGGGTTCCGGTGGGACTCCAGGAGGGATTCCACCTCGCGGCGCAGCTCCGAATCGGGACAGGCGTGGTCGAGGAAGGCGGCCTGCGCGGCGGGCGAGCCCAGGGCGACCGCCGCGTCGAAGAGCCGCTCCAGGTCCGACGAAGAGATTTCGGGACGAGGCACGATGGTGGGTGCCGGGTTCATTCGCGTCGCAACTCCCGGGACAGCCAGGCCTTGGAGAACACCCAGTCGCGCTGGACGCTCTTCTCCGAGAGGCCCAGAACCTCGGCGATCTCACGCACCTCCATCCCCACGAAGATCCGCATCTTGACCACCTCGGCCTTGCGGGCATCGATGCGGGCCAACTCGTCGAGCGCCTCGTTCACCCGGAGGCACTTGTCGCCGTCCTGAGCCACCGGCAAATCGATGAGGTCGGCGTCCACCCGCTCCCACTGGCCACCATGGCGGACCCGTGCCCGGCGACGGGCCCGGTCGATGAGGATCCGCCGCATGGCCTCCGCGGCGGCGGCGAAGAAGTGCTCACGGCTGTCCCACGGACGAGCAGAGCCGCTGCCCAGCCTCAGCCACGCCTCGTGCACCAGCGCCGTCGGTTGGAGCGTCTGACCGGGTCGCTCCTGGGCCATCTTCCGGGCGGCCAGGCGCCGGAGCTCGTCGTAGACCACCCGGAGCAATTCGGAGGCGTTCGGCTCCAGGGACGAAGCCTCCGCAGGGGAAGCGGACGGGGTATCCGCCACGGATCGGCACCCGGACTCTGCTCGGACTGGAGGCTCTTCGTTCATCCCGCGATCGACGGCGTCCGGGACTTGCGCCCGTTGAGCATCGCGCCCACCCAGGTGTATCGGACCCCGAACTCGTAGATCACCAAGAGGAAGCCCGTGACACCGCCCGAGATCAACAGACACTTGAACCATCCCGGCACCGACCAGCCGACCAGCGCCCCCTGGGCCCAGATCACCAACGGCAGGTGGCCCAGGTACAGCCAGTACGCCGAGTCGGAAAGGTACCGCACCCGCGGACTGGCCTCGCGCACGCAGGCCCGGAACGCCCCGATGCATCCGAAGACCATGCCCCAGGCGTAGATCCCTTGAAGGATGACGGTCGCAGCATGGAAGTGCCGCTCAGGCAGCAGTCGGGCCCGGAACCCGAGGTATCCCGTGGCGAACTCGACCGCCAAGGGCAACACCCCGAGGAGGCACACCGGCAGGGTCCAGCGCCAATCCCGACCGAGCTCCCCGGATTCGTCCCCCGACTCGTGGTAGAGCACCCCGAAGGCGAAGAAGAGCAGGTAGTAGGCGAAGACATGGGGCATGGGGACCAGGCCCATCGCGGTGTCGGGGCCGAAGGCACCGCCTTCCCAACCCATGAAGGCTTGGGGCACCCAGGTCGCCGGCAACCAGAACCACCATCGTGAAGGACGGACGGTCAGCCATCGCGGCGGAGGCGGCACCCAACCCGCACCGGCCGCCCAGGCGTAGAAGGAGAACACCGGCAGGAGCCAGCACAGGAACCACAGGAACCACACCACGATGAAGACCGGGGTGTCGATGAGCAGGCGCCACCCGCGCTCGACGGGCGACGGCTCGACCGTCCGGGCCTTCGACTCTTCGTGGTTCGAAGACACGGCAGGCGTCCCCACCCCCAGCGCGGAGAGCCGACGCACGGCCTCGGCGCGCCCGGCCTCGACGGCGGCGCGATCGGGTTTGATGGCGAACAATCCGGCGATGAATTCGGTGGTGGGCCAATCCGCGGCGGCCGGCTGGACGGTCGACTCGCCCTGGACGCTGCGGGCGTGCACATCCGCCCCGCGCGAGAGAAGGAGTTCCACCACCCCGGTGCGCCCCAGGAACACCGCCGCGTGGAGCGGCGTGTTGCCATCCCGGTTCGTCGCGTTCACCGAGGCACCCGCGTCGAGGAGTTGCCGCGCCAAGTCGACCCGGCCCTGCAAGGCCGCCAGCGTCAGCGGCACGATGCCGGACTCCGGTTGCTGAGCGTCGAGGTCCGGCTTGCGGGCGAGCACCCTGCCCAAGACGGCCATGTCGCCTGAAGCCAAGGCGCTCCAGACCGAGGCGTCGGGAGCCGCGGCGGCGGCGGCCTGACGGAAACGGGCCCCGGCGGCGGTGGCGCTGTTGGACGCCCACCCCATCGCCGGCACCAGCGTCACCAAGCCCAGCAGGCACGGCACCAGGATGCGCGTCAGCCGATTCTTCCACAGGGCCGCCAGTCCCCGCCGACGCCAGAGCAGGGCCGTGAAGAAACCGCTGACCACGAAGAAGAGCGGCATGCGGAACCCGTGGACACCCGCCTGAAAGAGGTACACCAGGGTGCTCTGGCTCGGATCCTGGATCATCCACCAGGTCCCGGCGGCGTAGGCCAAGGCGGCGTGGTACACGATGCCCAGCAGCATCGCCGCGGCCCGGAGAGCATCCAGGTCGTGGCGGCGGGGATCCACACGCGGCGCTGCGGACGTTGGGTTTTCCTGATTCGGAACCGGGCTCATGGGATGGAACGACGACACCTGGATTGGGCGTCCTTTTCGTCCCATATCGGAC
>CAYLTF010000175.1:0-5530 GCA_964386625.1 uncultured Akkermansia sp.
TCAGTAGAAACTGGTCCAGTTGCCGTAGTGACGCCACACGATGGCGCTGGCCCGGGCCAGGTCGGCATGGCCGTCGGCGTAGGCGCGGCTGATGGAGGCGGCTCGACCGCCCTGGATCTGGAAGCCCGAGTCGGCCTTCACCGTGGGGTGCCCGCCCCAGGCCTTCTGCAGGTTCGTCTCGAAGCCGTCCTTGTAGAGCGTGTCGGTGATGATCGGGCTGGTCGCCGCGCCCGGGTCCTCGAGCCGGGTGGGCCACCCCTCGACCATCGAATGGGTGTTCACCCGCGAGGTGGAGGGCATGACCTTGTAGCCCGGTTGCCCGGAGCGTGGCACCCACCAGCTGTGCTGCATGATGGCGAAGCCGAAGGTCCAGCGCTGGTTGTAGTAGTAGCGGAGATCGTCGTTGTTCGAGAGGGTCCGCTTGCGCTGCTGCTGGAGCCACATCTGCGCCTCGGTCAGTTCGGCGGGGCGCACCGGGCAGAAGAACATCGGCACGGTGAGCCCGTAGTTCTGCACGGCCGGGATCATCGCGTCGGCCACGTCCCACGGATTGTTGCCGATGTCGCCGAGCATGGGCAGGCGGCCGCGCGCGTCGTCCGAGGCGTAGAGGTTGGAGGCGATGGCCCATTGCCGGAAGTGCGACAGGCAGTTGACCTCCTTGGCCTTGAGCTTCGCCTTGGCCAGCGCCGGCAGGAGCATGCCCGCCAGGATGGCGATGATGGCGATGACCACCAGCAGCTCGATGAGCGTGAAGGCCGCGGCTTCGGGAGAGGTGGCCGCGCGACGGGGCACGGCACCACGGCGTGACGGTCCCTGGGGTGGGGAATGTCGGGGATCCATGGTTCGGGACCTTATCGATCGGCCGAAGTCCCGCCATCCCGAAAACCCTCCTGATGGATTGCCCCGATGGGACGCTGGACGGGAGGCCGCGTTCGTGTCGACGGTCTCAGTCGAGCAGTTCGCGGATTTCGTCCCAGCTGAGGGTTTCGGCGAAGGCCTCTTCGCCGGTGAGGGTCGAGGCGATGATCTCGCGCTTCCGCTGCTGCAGGCTGACGATCTTCTCCTCGACCGTGCCGCGGGTGATGAGCTTGTAGCTGCTGACCACGCGGGACTGGCCGAAGCGGTGGGCGCGGTCGGTGGCCTGGTCTTCGACCGCGGGATTCCACCAGGGATCGAAGTGCACCACGGTGTCGGCCTGGGTCAGGTTGAGACCCACGCCGCCCGCCTTGAGCGAGATGAGGAAGACCGGTGGCCCCGACGGCGATTGGAAGCGTGCGACTTCGCCGGCGCGGTCCTGGGTCGAACCGTCCAGGTAGCAGAACTCCACCTCGCGGCGCTTCAGCTCGTCCTTCAGCAGGCCGAGCATCCGGGTGAACTGGCTGAACACGAGCAACCGGTGTCCGCCATCGAGGCTCTGGTCGAGCAGTTCGCCGAAGAGCTGCAGCTTGCCCGAGTCGTCGGGAGAGGACTCCTGGCCCGTGGCCGCCGCGTCGTCGTCCAGCAGCCGCAGGTCGCAGCAGATCTGCCGGAGGCGCAGGAGTGCCGTGAGGAGGATCATGCGGCTCTTGGCCAGCCCGTTGGCCTCGACGGCCGAATCGACCTGCTTGCGGGTCGCCGCCAAGACCTGGGCGTACACGGTCGATTGGGCCGGAGTGAGGTCGCAGTAGGAGAGGTGCTCGAGTTTGGCGGGCAGTTCCTGCAGCACGTCTTTCTTGAGGCGGCGCAGCAGGAAGGGCCGGATGCGCTTGCCGAGGCGCGCCATCGAGCCTTTGTCGCGATCCTTGGTGATGGGGATCTCGTACCGGTCGCGGAAGTCGTCGGAGCTGCCCAGGTAGCCGGGCATGAGGAAGTCGAAGAGGCTCCACAGGTCGAGGACCGAGTTCTCGAGCGGGGTGCCGGTCAGCACCAATCGGTGCTCCGCCGGGATGGCCTTCACGGCCTTGGCGTTCTGGGTGCTGCGGTTCTTGATGTGCTGGGCCTCGTCGAGGACCGCGGTGTCGAAGGCGTGGTCGCGGTAGTGCTCGATGTCGCGGCGCAGCAGCGCGTAGCTGGTGACGACGAGGTCGTGCTCGGGAATCCGCGCGAAGAGCTTCTGGCGTTGCGGCCCGGAGATCACCAGCACCCGGAGGCCCGGGGCGAAGCGCGCGGCCTCGGCGGCCCAGTTGGTGACCAGCGAGGTGGGGCAGACGATGAGCGTGGGGTGGGCGGGTTTCGTGGCGGTCGATCCGTGCAACGAGGCGCAGTGGGCGAGCACCTGGAGGGTTTTTCCGAGACCCATTTCATCGGCCAGAATGCCTCCGAACCCGTGGTCGCGCAGGAATCGGATCCAGGCCACGCCTTGCTTCTGGTAGGGGCGCAGGACCGAGTCGAGGGTTCCCAGCGGCGGGCAGGCTTGCAGTGCCGTGCCGGTTTGTTGGGCGACCCGTTCCCGCCAGGCTGCGGGCGCCTGGACCGTGTGCCCCTGTTCCCGGAGCGAGGCGTCGAGGAATCCCGCCTGGGCGGCCCCCATGCGATAGCGTCCTTCCCGTTGGTCGGGCGAGCAGTCGAGCAGCACCTCCTGCAATTCCTCCACCGCGCCGGTGTCGATCAGGACCGTTTTGCCGGAGCGGGATTTGCCTTGGCCTCCGCCGAGCACCAGTCGCTGGATGTCGGCCGCGCTGAAGCGCTCGCCATCTTCGGCCACGTAGGAGACCTCGAGGTCGAACCACCGCTCGCCCGAGGGCGTGATCTGGAAGCGCGGTTGCACCCGCACCAGGTTCTTGCGGGTGCTGGTCTCGAGGCGCTCTTCGAGGGACACCTCCCACTCGCGCTCGAGGCGCGGGTGCACCCGAGAAAAGTAGGCCAGCACGCGCTCCTGCCCGTTGAGCTGCCAGCGCCCCTGGGCGTCGGGCCCGGAGAATCCGGCCTGGCGCAGCCTCATGAAGGCCGTGTGCTCGGCGGACAGATCCCGGGCCGTGTAGCGCCGCACGTTGGCCGGATCGGGCATCCAGGCCGCCTCGTCGCGTGCGGTCACGCCCACGGTCATGATGCGCGAGCCGTAGCGGCATTGGAGCAGCGCCGTCAGCATCGCCAGGCCACCGCTCAATTGGAGCAGGAGGCGGGGCGGGGCCGGTTCGAGCACGAAGTCCTCGGGACGGAAATCGGCCTCGAGGCCGGGTATGCCCGAGAGCCGTGGCCAATCCTGCGAGAGAAACCGGGGCACCTCCGATCGGGGGATCCGTTGAGGCGCCTGCAAGACCGGGCGCAGGGCGGGGGACAGGCCGAGGGGTTGGAGGGTGTTGCCCTGGAGGATCCAGGTTTCGTCGGCACCGCTCAGCAGGGCCGATCCCTTGGGCTGGCTCTTCAGGCCGAGGGTGATCTCACCCGAGGCCTCGAGATGGGCCCGCAGGGGCAGCGCCGCCGTTTCGCTGCCCACGGTCAGCTCCGTCTTGCGGCCGAGCGTCAGCCGGGGATGCCCCGCCATGGCTCGCAACACGGGTGCCAGCGCGGCACCGCCGAGTTGGACCATGCCCGGGGAATCGCCGCCGGCGGCGAGCTCGGCCGCATCGAGCAGGCGCGTGTCGGCGTCCGAGAGGCGGAACGGGCCCGACTGGATCAACGCGTTCAAGGGGGCCCTGCTGTTGGCGGTGACCCCCTCGAACATCACCATCACGCGGTCGCGTTGGATCGCATCGGCGAGGTTGGGCGGGAAGATGACGTGGATTTCCAGCGGCTTGCCGGTCTCGGACCGGCGCAGGCGGACGGGGTCTTTGTTGGAGAGCGGCGCCTTGGCTGCTGGTCCGGAGGATCGGCCGGGGGTGGACGGACCTCCTGAAGCGGTCGCCGACGAGCCCGTCCTGTTTGCCATGGTGGCAGGGTTCGGTCTGGCGGGTTCGGGGGCGGCGGGTTTCAGGTGGTGCAGGCCGACGGCCACCGAATGGGCGCAGAGCGTTCCCCACTCCCGCGATTGCCGGCACGGGCAGACGTTCTCGATGTCCAGCTCGTGCCGGATCACCAACCCGGCCCGCAGCGAGGTGGTGTCGGAGACCACCACCCCCTTGAGCAACGGGGGCGTCCAGTTCGAGGAGAGCACCTTGCCCGAGGCCAGCAGCGCCCGGGCGTGTTTCATCACTTCCCAGCCGGCGGCCTTGGCGAAGAACGCCTCTGTCAGTTGCGGTTCGGACACGGGGTGGTCGAATCTCGAGGCGGTTCAGAGTCCGAGCCGGATCAAGCCCTCCAAGGTGCCGTGGCCGGCGGTCTTGCTGGCGATCCAGCCGCCCTCGGCCAGCACCTGCATCTGCACCGCGGCGAGGGCATTGGAGGGCGAGATCAGGTGGTGGGCATGCTCTCGGCGCAGCATGGGCAGGTCGTTGAGGTGGTCGCCGGCGGCCACCCGCGCCTCGGGACCGATGCCGAGGATGCGGCCCAGTTCCGACAGGGCGGTGCCCTTGCTGTAGCCCCGATGGCTCAGGCGCACGTAGATGTCGTTGCGCACCGCGACGAGCTCAGGATGCCGTTCGCAGAAGGTGTCGAGCTCGGCGTGGATCTCGTCCATCTGCAGGTTCGAGCGGGCGATGGCGCACAGCGGCGAGAACGGGTCGGCATAGAAGGTGGCCTCATGGCGCGCTGACAGCGACTGGATCTGCTGTTCCAGTTCCTTGGCCAGCGAGCCGAACAGGCGGGCGTGGTCGTCGGTGCAGCGGCTGTTCCAGGGCTCCACCGGCACGAACCGGTCGTGTTTTCGTTCGTAGATCTCCCGTTCCACCAGGATCAGGTAGTCGGGCTGCACCGATGTCCGGGCCCGCCCCAGCGTCTCCATCAGGCTGGCCATGTCGCGTCCGGTGTTGATGACCCAGCGGCCGCCCCGAGCCTGGAAGGCTGCGATGCGTTCCTGCAGCGCGTGGGGGATCTTCGGGTCGCCGAAGTCGTCGTGGATGGTGCCGTCGAAGTCGGTCGACAGCAGTCGGAGGGAGGCACCGTGGCTCATGCGCCCGGCAAGACTGGGGCGGGCGGTCGCGTGGGGCAAGGTCGGGTCCGCAGTTGTGGTGAACGCCCGGGAAGGCTACCAGTGAGGGCGCACGAGACTATGTCCAGCCACCAAGACCAGTTTGACGATGCCATGTTCGACTACTCGACCGGCGAGTACGCGGTGGCCATTTCGAAGTTCCAGGCCATCTTGGCCGAGGATCCCGACCACTTCGACGCGCGCCTCGGCTTGGCCATGTGCCATTACCGGTTGGGCGACTACGCCACCGCCATCGCCGAGGGGCACCGGGCCGAGAAGCTCAAGCCCAACGAGCAGTTGGTGCACACCAACCTCTCGCTGTTCTACATGAAGTCCGGCGACAAGCAGACCGCCGAGAAGCACGGCCTGCAGGCCCGCATCGCCTCGTGGAAGGGCAACATGGCCGCTCCGGGAACGAAGCCTGCCGAAGAAGAGGACTCCGAGCTCCGCATGGCCCAGCCCAAGGCCCAGGCCTTCAAGATGCCCGAGAAGTTCCCCGACATGCCCTGGAAGAAGAACGCCCGCCCCGGCGGCGGACAGCATTGA
>CAYLTF010000176.1:0-5397 GCA_964386625.1 uncultured Akkermansia sp.
GGGCCATCGGCGCGGATCGGGGGGCACCGGGCAACCCGCTCAAGGACCGCTCGGTGATCTTCCTCTTCATGCACGGAGGACCCTCGCAGTTCGAGACCTTCGATCCGAAGATGGACGCACCGTCGCACGTGCGCAGCGCGACGGGGGAGATTCCCACCACGCTGCCGGGCATCACCTTCGGCAGCACGTTCGAGCGCCTGGCCAAGCTGGCCCACAAGTTCAGCATCGTGCGCTCGTTCGCCACCGGCGATGGCAACCACGACATCAAGCCCATCGTGGGGGTCGACACGCTGCAGGCCAACCTGGGTTCGCTCTACTCCAGCATCGCCGGCCCAAGCCGAACCGACTCGGCCATGCCGACCAACATCGCTCTCTTTCCGCGCTCGGTGGAGCCCAAGGCACAGGACGCCGTGCGGGAGTTCGGCAGCTTCGAGGGCACGGGCGACCTGGGCCGCGCCTTCGCGCCGTTCGTGCCCGGGGCCGGGGGCGACCAGCAGCAGAACCTGCGCATCAACCTGCCGGAAGGGCGATTCCACGACCGCCAGGCACTGCTCAAGTCGGTGGACCAGTGGCGGCGCTGGATGGACGACCGGGCGGCCGTCGAGGAGTTTGGAGGACTCCAGCAAAAGGCCTTCGAATTGCTGCACCGCGGTGTCTTCGATGCGTTCGACCTCTCCCGCGAAGATCCCCGGTGGATCGAGCGCTACGACACCGCCGCGCTGCTGCCGCGGTCCCGCATCGACCCGCGCTGGAAGAACATCGAGCACTACGCCACCAATGCCCTGACCCTGGGCCGGCAGTTGCTCCTGGCCCGTCGCCTCTGCGAGCGCGGGGCGGGTTTCGTGACGGTGACCACCAGCTTCATCTGGGACATGCACGCCGACGTGAACAACGCCCCCATGACCGTGGGCATGGACTACGTCGGTCGGCCCTTCGACCGCGCGGTGTCGGCCTTCATCGAGGATGTCGAGGCGCGTGGCCTCTCGGACAAGATCCTGCTCGTGTGCTGCGGCGAGATGGGACGGACGCCCATGCTCAACAAGGATGGTGGCCGCGACCACTGGGGCAACCTGGCCCCGCTGCTCGTGTACGGGGGCGGGCTGAAGATGGGGCAGGTGATCGGGCAGTCGTCGCGCGATGGCGGCGAGCCCGCCAGCCAGGCGATCACCCTCAAGGACCTCATCGCCACCGTGATGCACTCGCTCATGGATGTCGGGCAGGCCCGCCTGCTCCCGGGAGTTTCGCAGCGCGTCATCGAGGCCATCACCCGCGGCGAGCCCATCCGGGGATTGGTCTGATCGCCCTCAACCCGGAGAGGCGGGCATCGGTCGAGGGTACGGTTGGGGGCGGAGGCTGAAGGGCAGGTAGAGCGGGTGAACCGGGGTGCCATCCTGGGCCAATCTCAGGTGGCACAGGTTCGGGTGGTGGCGCAGGAGGGCGACCACCTGGGCGCCGCGAGCGCGGAGCGGTTTCGGCGGCTGTCCGTAGGCGAGGACGACCCGCTCCGCCTGAGCCGCCATCTCCAAGATCGAACGGTCATTGTCCGGCCCCACGGGATCCGCCACCTCCATGAGTCGGTCTTTGTCGGTGGATCGGTACGCATGCACGTTGCCGACCCATTGTCCGCCATAGCCCCAGATCCGGGCGAAGTTGCCCGTTTTCCTGAGCGTGGGATCGGCATGGTCCAGGCAGGCCACGCTGGGGTTCATGAGCAGCCACAGCACCATCGGACGCCCCGGGTCCCAGACCTCCCGAAGCTGGTAGCGATACCGTTGGCATTCCGAGAACACCGCGCTGACCTTGGAGTCCCTCGGCCAGGCCGGGCGCGCCTTGCCCCCGGCATCGTGTCGGACGAGCTCGGTGGGAGAAGCCATCTCGAAGAGGAGCGGCTGGGAGTTCTGGGGCTTCACGCGTTCGGCCTCAGTGTCCACACGAAGCGCGGGATCTCCAAGCCTGGGGCGATGCTGTGCTGCGGGCCTCTCGCAGCGGCAGCACTGAGACCCAGACCCGCCACCGCGTTCCTGCACCCGGTTCCGACACCGGGGATCACCGTCCCGGGGCGGGGAGTTCCCAGCAGGTGGCCTCGCGGTCGTTGCGGGCCAGCAGGTATCGCCCGGCGATCGTGGGGTGGTTCCAGGTCTTCGACGTGAGCGCCGGGATCCGCCCCAGTTCACGGAACCCGTCAGGACTGGCCGCACAGGCGTGCACGGTGCCGTTCTCGTTCTGCACCACGATCACGTCGCCCACGATCAGGGTCTGCCCGGAACCGAACCGGCCGTCTTT
This sequence comes from uncultured Akkermansia sp., assembly GCA_964386625.1. GTDB lineage: Bacteria > Verrucomicrobiota > Verrucomicrobiia > Limisphaerales > UBA9464 > SXXZ01. The sequence continues at coordinate 2,284 of CAYLTF010000176.1, forward strand.
CCACACCCGCCGACCGGTGCCGGCGTCCACGCAGGCGAGCAGGCCGTCGTCCAACCCATACAGGAAGCCCTGCCGCAGGGCGGGGCTGTTGAACTGGGTCTTCATGGTGAGGCCTTTCCAGGAGGTCTGGGCCGTCAGCGTTGCAGGCGCGTCTTTGGATCCCGCTCCGGCGGCGGTGACCTGGACGATCTGGCAGCCCATGCCGTATCCCGCCGACAGGAAGATTCGGTCGCCGGGCAGCACCACCGGTTGCGAGGCCTTGGGCCACTTGCTGTCACCCCAGGCATGCTCGAAGACGAGGCGTCCGGTGGCAGGATCATGGGCGGTGAGGCTGGCGGCGTTGTTGGAGAGGATGACCCGACGGCCGGCGAGCGTGGCAAGGATCGGGGACGCGTAGCTTGCGTCGCCCGATCCGGCCTTCCAAACCGGGGTGCCGTCGGTTTTCCGGTAGGCGAAGAGGACGGCTCCGGAACCCCGGCCGCCGGTGATCACCACGAGGTCGTCGACGAGCAGCGGCGAGGCGCTGGTGCCCCAGGTGATGTTGCCCAAGCCGTTGTCACTTAAAACCGGGCGCTTCCAGACCAGCCTGCCGTCTGCGGCCTCCAAGCAGAGGAGCAGGCCGGTGGCGCCGAGCGTGTAGACGCGGCCACCGTCGATGGTGGGTGTCGCGCGCGGGCCATCGCCGCCTTGCCATTCGGAGAAGCGGGTCCGTTCGGCGTGGCTCCAGAGGGTGCGGCCTGTGGCCACGTCGAGACAGGTCACCTGCTCGTCGTCACCGGTTTGTTCCTGGGTCCAGGCGCGTCCGCCCACCACGGCGAAGGCCGACCAACCGAGCCCGATGGGGCGCCGCCAGAGTTCCCTGGGGGCTTGGGCATTCCAGTCCGTCGAGAAGCGGGCGGCCGGCAGAGCCCCCGTGCGATCGGGACCGAAGAACTGCGGCACGTCCTCCAGGCCGGGCAGGGTGACCGGTCGAGGGCCGCTTCCGCCAGAGGGCGTCGGTCCCGCGAGGGCGGTGGCGTTCGTGGCGGTGGTGTCGTTGACGTTGGCCGTGATTGCGCCGCTTCGCACGCTCCCACGCCACACCCACCGGGGCAGGCCTGTGCCGTCGACGGTGCCGTCCAACCGCAGCGACCCTTTCAGGATCAGTCCGCAGACGGCGATCACAGCCACTGCGACCAGGCGGGTTCGGGCGCGGAATCGGGACGACGCCAGGAACCAGATCAGGAGCGATAGCGCCCCGAGAAGCCCCAGTGCCGCCGTCGCCCACGCCCGGAGGTTGCGCTCGAGTTCCGGCTTCCACTGCACCCCGGCGATGGCGCCGATCACGAGCCCCAGAATCACCACCGGGAACCACGGAAACCCGGCCGCCCGGGAATTGGAGCCTATGACCGGCGTTCGGGAAGGGTCAGCGGGTGATTGGAGTTTCGAGTCCTGGTCGTTCACGTCGAACGACCGCTAACGCATCCCTTCCAAAAGGAAAGGATTTATCCCAGTCCAAGCCGACCCTCTGCTCTCTCTGCGGGTGTCCCCCAGGTTGAGGCGATGGCCTGAATGCCCGGCGCCCATCCGGTCGCCCTGGGACTCGAAAGTCTTGAGGCAGCCGGCCGGCTCGGGACGTGGGGGTTCCCAGTGTCGGGTTCTCGGTTGCCTCATGAGCAGGACGGGAACAAGGATTCCCGCCAGTTCCCCGACGTTGCTCATGAAACGGATATCTTGGTTGCCGATCGCTCCCATCGTGACGGCCTGCGTGGCCGCGCTGGCCTCTGGAATCGCTCCGATGGCCATCACCGCCGCCGAGTCGCCCACCCTCGAAAAAGTCGTCCTGCAGGCCGGCTGTGACAATCCGATGGAGTTGGCCGTGCTGCCCGATGGTCGCGTGCTCTTCGTCGAGCGGTTCGGGGCGGTCCGGATCTGGAAGCCCGACACGGGCAAGACCGTGCTCGCCGCCAAACTGCCGGTGCATGGTCACCTCAACGCGATCCAGGCGGGCCAACCCGACCGTGGCAGTTGGGAGGCGGGCGTACTGGGGGTCACCCTCGATCCCGCGTTCGCCAAGAACGGTTGGGTCTACCTTTACCATTCGCCGGTGGGCGATGCCTCCGAGAACCGGTTGTCGCGCTTCACGCTCAACGGGGACACTCTGGACCTCTCGTCGGAGAAGGTCGTCCTCCGGGTCGCGGTGGATCGCGATGTCTGCTGCCACGAGGCGGGCTCGCTGGCCTTCGACGGCGAGGGCAACCTCTTCCTTTCCACCGGCGACAACACCAACCCCTTCCAGTCCGACGGGTTCAACCCGACCGATTTCCGACCCGGGCGCCGGCCCTTCGACGCGGGGCGCTCGTCAGGCAACGCCAACGACCTGCGGGGCAAGATCCTGAGAATTCATCCGCAGCCCGACGGGTCCTACACCATCCCCGCCGGCAACCTGTTCCCCGCGGGCACGCCGAAGACTCGACCGGAGATCTTCGTCATGGGCTGCCGCAACCCGTTCCGCATTGCCGTCGATCGGGTGACCGGCACGCTGGCCTGGGGCGAGGTGGGCCCGGATGCGCGGGAGCCCAAGGCGGAGCGTGGCCCCGCGGGGTTCGACGAGGTCAACCGGACCCGCACGGCCGGCAACTTCGGCTGGCCCTTCCTGATCGCCGACAACCGGCCGTACCGGTCCTACGACTTCGCCACCAGGGAATCGGGCCCGGCCCAGGATCCGGATCACCCGCTGAATCGATCGCCCCTCAACACGGGGCCGGTGGAACTGCCGGCGGCCCGTCCTGCGTGGATCGCCTACCCGTATGCGCCTTCGACTCGATTCCCGGCGGTAGGCAGCGGCGGGCGCACGGCTTGCGCCGGCCCGTTCTACCGTTTCGACCCGGCGCTGGCCTCCAATCGCAAGCTGCCGGCCACGTTGGACCAAACCCAGTTGATCTACGACTGGGAGCGGCACTGGATCCTGGCCGTGAAGATCAACGCCGACGGCTCCCCGGGAGCCTTGCAGCGGGTCGCCCCGGAAATCGCCCTCAAGCGGCCCATCGAGATGGAACTGGGGCCCGATGGGGCCCTGTATGTGATCGAGTTCGGCAGCGGCTGGGAGAACAACAAGGACGCCCAGTTGGTGCG
>CAYLTF010000177.1:0-5360 GCA_964386625.1 uncultured Akkermansia sp.
GCCGCATGATGCAGCGAATTTCCCACTCAGGACACTAGGCTCGCGTTGCCGCAGCCGGTCTTCTACGCTGCGCCCTGTGAAAGCTGCCGTCCTCCGCGGAGTCCAGGAACTGGTCGTCGACACCGTCCCCCAACCGACGCCGCACGCCGGCGAGGTCGTCGTCCGCTTGCACGCGGCCGCGTTGAACCATCGTGATGTGTGGATCAAGGGGGGACACTATGCCGGGCTCAAGTTCCCGGTGATCCTGGGTTCCGACGGCGCGGGCACGGTGGTCGAGGCGGGGCCGGGGGTGGATGCCTCCGTGGTGGGGCAGGAGGTCATCCTCAATCCGTCGCTCGATTGGGGGCACTCCGAGAAGGCCCAGGAGCCCCGGTTCTCCATCCTGGGATTGCCTCGTGACGGCACGCTGGCCGAGTTCGTGAGCATTCCGGCCACGCAACTCGTTCCCAAGCCCAGCCACCTGTCCTGGGAAGAGGCCGCGGCGCTGCCACTGGCTGGACTCACCGCCTACCGGGCGGTCTTCAGCCGGGCCGGCCTCAAGGCCCACGAGCGCATCCTCATCCACGGCATCGGCGCCGGCACGGCCCTCTTCGCCCTCCAGTTCGCCGCCGCGGCCGGAGCCATCCCCTGTGTCACCTCGAGCGCCCCCTGGAAGCTCGAGCGCGCCCACGAATTGGGTTCCAAGGCCGGCACCCTCTACAGCCTGCCCGACTGGCATGTCGAATTCGGCAAGCACCACGGACCCTTCGACGTGGTGGTCGACAGCGCCGCCGGGCCGGGTTTCGAGACGCTCATCGACCTCACCGCCTCGGGCGGGCGGATCGTCTTCTTCGGCGCCACCCGCGGAAATCCGCCCGAGTTGCCGACCCGCAAGCTGTTCTGGCGGCAGATCTCGCTCCTGGGCACCACCATGGGCAGCCCGGCCGACTTCGCCGGCATGGTGGAGTTCGTGAAGGCCCATGCGATCAAGCCGGTGGTCAGCGAAGTCTTCGACCTCGACCATGTCGGGGCCGCTTTCGAACGGATGGAGCGCGGCGAGCAGTTCGGCAAGCTGGTCGTCCGTCTGTCGAGCGAGCCCTGATCGTTGGGGCCTGTCGGGCCGATGAACCGGATCCGCGCCGCATTCGCCCCGGAAACAAACAGGCCGCGTGGGGTCCCACGCGGCCTGTGTCGTTTCCGAAGGGATCGTCCTGAGGAATCTTCAGCCCCCGACCTCGGCCCGGGCCTCTGCGGCGAGGGCGGTGGACAGGTAGCGTTCGCCGGTCGAGCAGGCGACCGTCACGATCGTCTTGCCCTTGTTCTCGGGGCGCTTGGCCACCTCGATGGCGGCCCACACGTTCGCACCCGACGAGATGCCGGCGAGGATGCCCTCTTCCTTGGCCAGGCGGCGCGCGATGGCGAAGGCGTCGTCGTTGCTGACCTGCACGGCCTCGACGATCTGGGCGTTGCCCGCGGCGTCCTTGAGCCGGAGGTTCTTCGGCACGAAGCCGGCCCCGGTGCCCTGGATCTTGTGCGGGCCCGGCTTCACCGGTTCCCCGTGCAGGGTCTGCGAGATCACCGGTGAGTCCTTGGGCTCGACCGCGATGGCCGTGAAGGACGGCTTGAGGGGTTTGATGTACTCGTAGCAGCCCGTGATGGTGCCGCCCGTGCCCACCGCGGCGACCAGGATGTCGACGGCGCCGGCGGTGTCTTCCCAGATCTCCGGTCCGGTGGTCGCGGTGTGGATCGAGGGATTGTCGCCGTTCTCGAACTGCTGCGGGATCCACGCATCGGGGATCTCCTTGGCCAGCAACTCGGCCCGGGCGATCGCGCCGCGCATGCCTTCGCTGCCGGGGGTCAGCACCAGCTTGGCCCCGAGCAGCGCCAGGAGCGTGCGGCGCTCCAGCGACATGGTCTCGGGCATGGTCAGGATGACCTTGTAGCCCTTGGCGGCGGCGACGAAGGCCAGCGCGATGCCGGTGTTGCCGGAGGTCGGTTCGATGATGGTGGTGCCCGGCTTGAGCACGCCGCGACGCTCGGCCTGCTCGATCATGGCCATGCCGATGCGGTCCTTCACCGATCCCAGCGGGTTGAAGAACTCGCACTTGAGGAGGACCTGGGTGGAAGGGTCCACGCCCAGGCTGGCGGGGATGCGGTTCAGGCGGACGAGCGGCGTGCGCCCGACGGTCTCGACGATGTTGTTGTAGATGCGGCCCATAATCGGAGGGTTTGGAAGACTGAGCCGAGTGTGTCGGCCCCATGGAGGGCGGCAAGTCCGGGTTTTGTCGCGGCTGGGGTCCGGGGATTTTCGGACCCGGGGTTTGCCGGAACGCCGCCGTCGCGCGATGCTGCAGGTACTCCTCAGGTGAAACGCACGCTTCTGCCCATCTTGTCGGCGGTGTTCCTGGTGTGTCCCTGGACAGTATCCGGACAGACATCGGCACCCGGGGCTGCCACCGACCTGGGATCGCTGCTCGAACAGGGACAGCGCTGGTGGGAAGAGAACATCGACGAGGAGGCCCTGCCTCCGCTGCCCGAACTTGATGTCCAGCAGGTGGAACCGCTGTTGAGGCGGGTCCAGGAGCGCCTGCAGGCCGAGGATCTGCTCGACCTGGCCGAACTCCGCCGAGTGACCGACGCCCTCCTGCCTTGGCTGGAGCGGGAGACCGCCCTGCGTCCCTATGTGCCCTGGCTGCGTGCCCGTCTCGATTACTTCAAGGCCGCCGAGGCCTTGTCTCGAACCCTGGGGCAGACTCCCGGCGGTGAAGTTCTCAAGCCTCCGGCCGTTCTGCTGCCGGTGGTGCCATCGGCCCCGAAGCCGGCGCCGCCGCCGGCACCGGTCCAGCCACCGTCGAAGCCCACCCCATCGATTCGTCCGATCCTACCGCAGCCGCGAGTCCCGACCGCGGCCCAGCAGCGGCGGGTCTGGTCGGAGATCACGATCGTGGAGCCTTGGCCTGACGGAGCCCGTCGCCGGGTTCCTGTGCTCAAACCGATCTTCCGCGAGGAAGGCGTGCCTGAGGAACTGGTCTGGATCGCCGAGGTGGAGTCGTCCTTCGATCCGGGCGCCCGCAGTCCGGCCGGTGCGGCCGGTCTGTACCAACTGATGCCCGAGACGGCCCGTGCGCAGGGACTTTCCACCTTTCCCTTCGACCAGCGCTACCGCCCGGAAAAGAACGCCCGCGCCTCGGCCCGATACCTGCGGACTCTCCATGGCCGCTTCAAGGACTGGCCTTTGACGCTGGCCGCCTACAACGCTGGCGAGACCCGGGTGGCCCAGCTCCTGAGCCGCCACCGGGCGCGCAGTTTCGACGAGATCTCCCGGCACCTTCCGGCCGAGACCCAGATGTACGTGCCTCGCATCGATGCGGTCCTCCAACGCCGCGAAGGCCGGTCGCTGGCCCGGTTGCCGGCACCCCGTGCCGCGTTGCCTTCTCGATGAGCCGATTGACCTGATGCCCTCTCCTTCACCCCCTCGGGCGGTCTCGGGGTTCCCTGGGCCCGCTACAGCAGCAGCCGCAGGGCCGCCACCCAGGCGAAGATCAGGATGAAGGTGTCGAAGGTGCGCTGGGGCAGGCGCGACACCACGGCCCTGCCAAGGAAGAGCCCGGCCACCACCAGCGGCAGCAGACGCAGATTGAACGCCAGCGAGTCGAGGTGGATGAGTCCCAGCTGCAGGCTGAAGGGAACCTTGAAGAGATTGATGAGCAGGAAGAACCACGCGCTCGTTCCGACGAACACATTCTTGGGCAGCGCCACGGCCACCAGGTAGAGGGCCATCACCGGGCCGGCCGCATTGGCGACCATGGTCACGCCGCCGGCCAGCAGCCCGATGCTCCAGGCGAAGGCCCGCGTGTGCGGCAGGTCGGCGAGCGTCTGGGGCCGCCAGTGACGGATGAGTTGGATCACCGCCAGGGCCAGCACGATGGCCCCGATCACCGGCCGGAAGTCGGCCTGTCCCTGGAGATGCATGACCGCCCATCCGGCAACCACTCCGATGCCCGCGGGCGGGAGCGTCCGTCGGATGTGGTGCCAATCGGCATGACGCCGGAAGAGCAGCACCGCGCCGATGTCGCCCGCCACGAGCATCGGCAGGACGACCCCCGTGGATTGCAGACCGGGGAAGAGTTGGGCGAAGAGCACCACATGCAGCAGGCTGACCCCGGGCAGTCCGCTCTTGGAGACTCCGATGCCCACGGCGGCCAGGCAGGCCAGCGCCCACTGTTGGAGGGTCAATTCGGGAGACATCGATTCGGGAAGGGGGCCGATGGGCGAGGAGCCGGGGACCGGCCGCTCGGGCGGTCCGGTGCCGCGTGCCGCCCGTTTGAACCGTTCAGCCGGTCTGGCGGAGCGCCTCGAGGGTCTTCAGCACACGGCGGTCCCGCAGGAGTTGTTCGGCCAGGTCCCAACCCTCGCCCATGCTGCGGACCCGGGCCGCGACGAAGAGCGCCGCCGAGGCGTTCAGCAGCACCGCATCACGCCGTGGCCCGCGGTCGGCACCCTCCAGCAGGCGCACGAGGATCGCGGCGTTGTCGGCGGCGCTGCCGCCCTCCAGGTCCGCCAGGGTCGCCGGCGCCACCGGGAAATCCGACGGTGATCCGGTCGAGGCGCTGAATCCGCGGTCCTGGTAGAACTCGGCCACGTGGTTGGTCCCGAGCGTGGACAATTCGTCGAGGCTCCCATGGCCGGGGACTTCGCCCGAGACCACCATCGCCCGCCGCAGCCCGAGGGCCTGCAGGGTGCGAGCCATGGGTTCCACCCAATCGATGCGCGAGACCCCCAGCAGTTGCGCGCTGGGCCGGGCCGGGTTGAGCAGGGGACCGAGTCGGTTGAAGACCGTTCGCTGCCCCCGTTCGGCGCACAGGGCCCGCACCGGGGCGATGCCCTTGAAGGCCGGATGAAACCGTGGGGCGAAGAGGAAGGCGAAGTGCACCTCCTCGATGGCCCGGGCCGCCGCCTCCGGGGACAGGTCCACCGGGATGCCCAAGGCCTCGAGCACGTCGGCGCTGCCCGACTTGGAGGTGATGGCCCGGTTGCCGTGCTTGGCCACGGGGACGCCCGCCGCCGCGCAGACCAGCGCCACGGTGGTGGAGATGTTGAAGGTGTTGAGCCGGTCGCCGCCCGTGCCGCAGACATCGAGGATCTCCCGCGACTGGCGGAACGATTCGCTCAGGGGCACCGCCACCGAGCGGTTGCGCAATTCGGAGGCCAGCGCCGCCACCTCGGCCGGCGTCTCGCCGCGGATGGCCCAGGCGATGAGGAAGTCGGCCCGCTCGCCCACCGGTTGCGCCGGGTCTCCCAGGGCATCGACGAGCCCGGGCATGCCTTCCGGGCCCAGTTCCTGGCCATGGGCCACCGCCCGGGCGAGTTCGCTGAACATG
>CAYLTF010000178.1:0-5266 GCA_964386625.1 uncultured Akkermansia sp.
GGGTGCGAACCCTTTCCCCGAGACCGAACGACTTGGGCCGCCGTTTGCTGGCCGAAGCCCTGGTCCCACTCTGGTCGAAGGCCACCCCGGGCTTGCGGCAGACCTTGGCACGACTGGTGGTGGAACAGCGCATCGACGCACCCACCGCCCTGCTGGCCGAGGGCGTCCGGTCCGCGGATCAACCGGTGGGCGTCCGGATCCAGGCCCTTCGCTCCCTGGCCCAGACCGGCGCTCCGGAGCTGACGGAATGTCTCGGGTTGCTCTTGGGAGCCCCCGAAGTCGCCCTGCGTGAGGCGGCGCTTGAGATCCACGCCCGGCAGTCGCCCCAGAAGTTCCTCGACCACGTCCGGGCCCGATCGGGATCGGCTTCGGTGAGAGACCAGCAGGTGTTTCTGCGGCTCCTGTCCGACCGGCCCGAGGCGGAGGCCACGATTCTCTTGAACGGATCCTTCGATCGGCTGGTTTCCGGAACACTGCCGCCGCCGCTGGTCCTCGATGTGCTGGAGGCCGCCCGGAAGCACCGCGATCCGAACCTCGCCAGTCGGGCACGGGACTGGGAGACCGCGCACCCCGAGCTAGGGCGAAGAGCCCTCTTGGCCGGGGGCGACCCGGAGGCGGGGCGTCGTGTGTTCCAGGGTTCCATCCAGGGGCAGTGCGCGCGCTGCCACAATGCCGGGGGCGAAGGGCAACAGGCGGGTCCGGTCCTCCAGGGCATCGGCCAACGGGCCACTCCTGAATCCCTGCTGGAATCGCTGCTCGAGCCCAGCGCGCGCATCGCCGACGGATACGCCACCGTGCGCCTGACCCTGAAGGATGGGGAGTCCGTCGATGGCATCCTGCTCGGGGAAACGGAGGGCCGCCTGCGGATGCGATTGTCGTCGGGAGAACAGCGCACGATCCCTTCCGCGGACATCGCCTCCCGCTCCGCCGACACGCAGTCGGTCATGCCGCCCATGGGCGGGATCCTGAGCCCCCGTGAACTGCGCGACCTCGTGGCCTTCCTCTCGGCTTGGAAATGATCCGCGGGTCGTCGCCCCTGCGAAGCCCCCAGAAAACCATCCCCCAGGCCTCGCTCCCGGTCCTGGCGTCCTGTCCGGAACCACTTCCCCGCGTTGACGCCGGGCGCAATCTGGCCACTCTCACGGCATTCACTCGCACATCGCCAAAGCACTGCCATTCCTCCTGCATTCCCATGCCTGAATCCCTCCCCGCTTCCTTCTCGCTCGCCGGCCGCGTCGCGCTCGTGACGGGCAGCACCACCGGACTGGGCCGCTCCATGGCCAAGGCCCTGGGCCAGGCCGGGGCCAAGGTGGCCCTCAACTATGCGAACAACGCCCAGCGGGCCCAGGAGGCCTTCGCGGAGTTCCAGGCCGCAGGCCTGCAGGGAGCGCTCTTCCAGGCCGATGTCACCGACGAGGCGCAGGTGCAACGGATGGTGGCCGACATAAAGGCGACCCTGGGCCCCGTCGACATCATGGTGCTCAACGCCACCTGCGACCAACCCCAGAAGCCCATCGAAGAATACGACTGGGCCTTCTACCAGCGGATGGTCGACTTCTTCATCAAGAGCCCGGTCCTCCTGACCAAAGCCTGCGTCGGCCACATGAAGGCCCAGCGCTGGGGACGCATCATCAACATCGGCTCCGAGGTGGTGGCCCGCGGCGTCCCCAACTTCACGGCCTACGTCGCGGCCAAGGGCGGCCAGAACGGCTTCCACCGCAGCCTCGCCGGCGAACTCGCCCCGCACGGCATCACCGTCAACATGATCGCCCCGGGATGGATCCCGGTGGAACGCCACGAAAAGGACCCCCAGGAACTCAAGGACGGCTATCGCGCGCTCATCCCGGTCAACCGCTGGGGAATCCCTTCGGACCTCGACGGCACCGTGGTCTATCTCGCGAGCAACGCCTCGTCCTTCGTCACCGGCCAGACCCTGCACGTCAATGGCGGCATGACCGTCTGCTGAACCGCCCCCGACCCACCCGATCTCCAACCCCAGAACCTCAGCTCCCCGAATCCCATGAACCGTTTCCTCTCCCTCTCGGTCTGGACCGCCCTGCTGCTCGGGCTGACCGCCTGCAACAAACCGGCCGAGACCGCCGACTCCGGCAAGGCCGGTGACGCCTCGGCCCCGGCCGCCGGCAAGAAGCGCAAGATCGCCTTCGTGTCCAATGGCGTGGCCTCGTTCTGGACCATCGCCTCGGCCGGCGTGAAGGCCGCGGGCGAGAAACTGGGCGTGGATGCCCAGACCCTCATGCCCGTCGAAGGCATCAGCGACCAGAAGCGCATCATCGAGGACCTGCTCACCAAGGGCGTCGACGGCATCGCCGTGAGCCCGATCGACCCGGCCAACCAGACCGACTTGCTCAACACCGCCGCCCGTCGGGCCAAGGTGATCACCCACGACTCCGACGCGCCGAACAGCGACCGCCTCGTGTACATCGGCATGGACAACTACAAGGCCGGCCGCATGTGCGGCGACCTCGTGCGCGAGGCCATGCCCAAGGGTGGCACGGTGATGATCTTCATCGGCCGCCTGGAGCAGGACAATTCCAAGCGGCGCCGCCAAGGCACCATCGACGCCATCCTCGGCCGACCTGAGAACCCCTCCAACTACGACGCCCCCGGCACCGTGCTCGAGGGCAACGGCTTCAAGATCCTCGGCACGCTCACCGACCAGTTCGACCGCGCCAAGGGCAAGGCCAACGCCGAGGACGCCCTCGCCAAATACCCCGACCTCGGCTGCATGGTGGGCCTCTTCGCCTACAACCCTCCCCTGCTCCTCGAGGCCCTGGCCCAGGCCGGCAAGCTCAACAAGGTCAAGGTCGTCGCCTTCGACGAAGACGACGCCACGCTCGACGGCATCCAGAAGGGCACCGTGCACGGCACCGTGGTGCAGAACCCCTACATGTACGGCTACAAGTCGGTGGAGGTGCTGAACGACGTGCTCACGGGCAAGCCCGGGGTCGTCCCGGCCAGCAAGTTCATCGACATTCCCGCCCGCCAGATCCGCAAGGACACGGTCGACACCTTCTGGACCGACCTGAAGTCGAAGGTGGGCGGCAAGTAACCCGCACCAGCCCAGCCCGCCCCGCCCCGTCCATGCCTCCCGTCCTCCTCGAAGCCCGTTCGCTGACCAAGTCGTTCCCCGGCGTGCGGGCGCTCAAGGGCGTGAGCCTGACGGTGGGCCGCGGCGAGGTGGTCGCCGTCATCGGCGAGAACGGTGCGGGCAAGAGCACCCTGATGAAGATCCTCGCCGGCGTGCAGACCGCCGACACCGGCGAGATCCGCATCGACGGGGAGCCCGCGCCGCTCGCCTCGGTCGAGGAGGCCCTCGGGCTGGGCATCGCCCTCATCCACCAGGAACTCAACCTGGCCCAGAACCTCGACGTCGCGGCCAACCTGTTCCTGGGCCGAGAACCGCGGCGCTGGGGACTCATCGACACGACCCGGCTCCACCGTGAGGCCGGGCAGTTCTTGCGGGCCGTCGGTCTCGACGTCGCCCCCGACACCCGCGTCGGATCGCTGGCCATCGGTCAGCAGCAACTCGTGGAAATCGCCAAGGCCCTCTCCACGCAGGCCCGCGTGCTCATCATGGACGAGCCGACCTCGAGCCTGTCGGCCGGCGAGGCCGAGAACCTCTTCCGGGTCATCCAGGACCTCAGGGCGCGCGGCGTGAGCATCGTGTACATCTCGCACCGGCTGGGCGAGGTGACCCGACTGGCCGACCGGGTGGTGGTGCTCCGCGACGGCGAGAACAGCGGCGAGCTGGCCCGGCACGAGATCAACCACGCCTCCATGGTGCGACTGATGGTGGGCCGCGACCTCTCCCAGTTCTACCCGCACCAACCCCATGTACGACCCGAGACCGTGCTCGAGGTCGAGGGCCTGCGGACCCCCGCCCACCCGACCCATCCGCTGACCTTCCAAGTGCGGGCCGGCGAGCGGGTCGGGTTGGCCGGCCTGGTCGGCGCCGGCCGCACGGAGGTGCTGCTCGCGCTCTTCGGCGTGCAGCCGCCCGTCGGGGGCACGGTTCGGATCCATGGCATCCCACTCCAACCGACCTCCCCCACCGAGGCCATCGCCGCGGGCCTGGCGCTGGTGCCCGAGGACCGCAAGCGGGAGGGCGTGGTGCTGTCGATGCCCGTGCGCGAGAACGTCAGCCTCGCCAGTCTTCGCCGGGATCAACGCCATGGATTCCGCGATGCGACGCGGGAGGTGGCGCTCAGCACCGAGATGATCCAATCACTGCGCATCAAGACCCCGGGCGACCGGCAAGTGGTGCAATTCCTTTCGGGTGGCAACCAGCAGAAGGTGGTCATCGGCAAGTGGCTCGCGCTACAGCCCAAGGTGCTGCTGCTCGACGAACCCACCCGAGGCATCGACATCGGGGCCAAGCAAGAGATCTACCGGCTGATGGAGGAACTGGCCGCCCAGGGCGTCGCCATCCTGTTCGCCTCCAGCGAGATGGAGGAGATCCTGGGCATGAGCGACCGGGTGATGGTCATGCATGAAGGCCGGATCACTGGCGAACTGGCCCGCCACCAACTCAGCGAGGAGGCCATCATGCACCTGGCCACCGGAGCCACCTCGCCCGCCTCCAACACCTCCGCCCTCCCTCCCGCCTCTCCCGACCTTCATCCATGAAAAAGCTGCTCGGCATCTTCGGTCTCCTGCTCGCGGTCTGCCTCTTCGCCACCTGGGCGAGCGAGAGCTTCCGCTCGGGCTACAACGTCGAGAACCTCATCCGGCGCACCGCCCTCTTCGGGGTCATCGGCATCGGCGTGACCTTCGTGATCGTCACCGGCGGCATCGACCTCTCCATCGGATCGGTCATCTGCCTGGTGGGCTGCGGCTTGCCCTGGTTGCTGACGGTGCAGCATTGGTCGCTGCCGGCGGCCCTCGCGGCGGTGGTCGCCGTGTCGGTGGGCATCGGGTTGGCCCATGGCCTCCTCATCACCCGGCTGCGCCTGCAGCCCTTCATCGTCACCCTTTGCGGCCTCATGCTCTACCGGGGCATCACGCGCGGGTTCACGGCCGACCAGACCGTGGGCTTCGCCGACGGCTACAAAGGCCTCCGCGTGCTGGCCACGGGCAAGATCCCGGTGCCGGGCATCCAGGGATTCGAGATCCCGGCCCCATGGGCGGTGCTGGTGGTCGTGGCCGTCGCCGCGGCGGTGTTTCTCAACCGGACGATCTACGGCCGCTACCTGCTGGCCCTGGGCAACAACGAGAACGCCGCCCGCTACAGCGGCATCGACACCTC
>CAYLTF010000179.1:0-5189 GCA_964386625.1 uncultured Akkermansia sp.
GTGGAACGAGGGGAATCCATGGGCGTCGGTCCGGTGCTTCCGGGGGATGGATGAAAATCAGACCGCAACCCAGGAATTCGGCAAAGCCCAATCCTGAGGGATTCCCGCCGCGGAAGATCCACGGCCCACGAAGGCGGCGTGCGATCATCGGGAGGCCTGGATGCGTCGTCGTTCGCACCGCCCCTGCGTCCGGCACGGGTTTGGGCAAAAAATCTGACTCCGGCATCGGATTTATGCTGAATCAGCCGGGGTGACGGGCTAAAACCATCGCGGATCCCTAAGCCCATGAACACGCGACCTCTCACCTTCGGGCGGAAAGCCTTCACGCTCATCGAGCTCCTCGTCGTGATCGCCATCATCGCGATCCTCGCCGGAATGCTCCTGCCGGCCCTGGCCAAGGCCAAATCCAAGGCCACCGGCATCAAGTGCATGAGCAATCTCAAGCAGATGCAGTTGGCTTGGCTGATGTACCCCATCGACAACCAAGACCGCATCGTCCCCAACTACCTCGGCACCACGAACGCCTGGATCGGCGGCAGCGTCTCGAGCATGCCCGGGGCGACCAACGAGTTGGACATCCGCAACGGCCGGTTGTTCCCGTACAACACCAGCGTCGAGATCTACAAATGCCCCTCCGACCTCGTGGGTCTGAAGGTCAACGGCCGCAACCTCATCCGGGCCCGCAGCTACTCCATCAACGGGCAGATGGGTGGCGACCCGGCCATCACCTTCGTCAACCCGGGTGCGCCGCCCAAGTCCAAGTTGGACCAGATCAGCGCCCCGAGTCCCACGCAGGCCATGGTGTTCGTCGACGAGAACGCCGACAGCATCGATGACGGCTACTTCGCCGTGCAGGCCGCTCCGCCTCGCTGGACCTGGCAGAACACCGCGGCCAGCCGCCATGGCAACGGAGGCGTCTTGTCCTTCGCCGATGGTCATTCCGACCTGTGGCGCTGGATCGAACCCGACACCCAAAAGCTCAAGGGGCTCGACAAGCCGGCCCGAAACGGTCACCGCGACCTGGCCAAGTTTCATCGGGCCACGTTCGAGCCTTGAACCAAAGTCCCTGAGCTGAAGTCCCCGATCCAACAACCTTGAGTTCTGGGGACTCCCGCCCATAACGTTCTCCAACACAGCTACTCCATCCTTTCCATGCGATTCGGCATCAACACCTTCCTGTTCACCTCTCCGTTCACCACGGAGTCGGTCAAACTCTTCCCGAAGTTCAAGAAGTGGGGCTTCGACACCCTCGAACTCCCGATCGAGGCCCCGGAGCACATCGATCCGGTCAAGGTGAAGGCCGCGGCCGACAAGCACGGCTTGGCCATCGGCAGCATCTGCGCCTGCATGGGTCCTGGCCGTGATTTCCGCGGCACGGCCGAAGAGCAGGCCACGGCCACCACCTACGTCCGGACCCTCATCGATCAGGCCGTGGTGCTGGGGTGCCCTTCGATCATCGGACCGATCTATTCGGTGGTGGGCCGCATCGGCTCCCACACCGACGAAGAGAAGAAGGAGCACTTCGCCCTGGTGGTGAAGAATCTCAAGCCGCTGGCCAAGTATGCGGAGTCCAAGGGCGTCACCCTTTGCATCGAGCCGCTGAATCGCTTCGAGACCGATTTTCTCAACACCTGCGACCAGGGCCTCAAGCTGATCAAGGCCATCGGATCCAAGGCCGTGAAGCTGCACCTCGACACGTTCCACATGAACATCGAGGAAAAGAACCAGGCTGCCGCCATCAAGAAGGCCGGCCCGCTCTTGGCGCACTTCCATGCCTGCGGCACCGACCGCGGCACCCCGGGCAATGATTCGCTCGACTGGAAGCCCATCGTGGCCGCCCTCAAGTCGATCAAGTACTCCGGAGACGTGGTCATCGAGAGCTTCACCACCGACGTCAAGGTGATCGCCCGCGCCGCCGCCATCTGGCGTCGCATGGAGCCCACCCGTGACGAGATCGCGGTGAAGGGACTCCAGAACCTGCACCGGTTCTTCGGTCGCAAGAAGAAGTGACCGGTCGCCCTCGACCCGTATCGACCGGCAACCGCAAGCCTTTCAAGAACTCCGGGTCGGATCCTCAGGATCGGACCCGGAGTTTTTTTGTCCCTCACCCCAACGATCGTCGATGAACCATTGCCACACGGACCACCCGGGATGCGTGTCTCCGCTGGCGGAAGACGGCCGGCGGAATCGACGGCTGCAGCCCGGGGCCTTCACCCTCATCGAGCTGCTGGTGGTCATCGCCATCATCGCGATCCTGGCCGGCATGCTCCTGCCCGCGCTCGGCAAGGCCAAGAACAAGGCGCTCCGAACGCAGTGCCTCAGCAATTACCGCCAACTCAACCTGGCCTGGTTGCTGTACATCGACGACTTCAAGGACGAGTTGCCGCCGAACGAGACCGTGCTCACCGGCGGTCGCGAGGGGGCCAACGCCACGGCCCGCACTTGGGTGGTGGGCAACGCCTACACCGACACCAACGACTTCAACATCCGCAAGGGTCTGCTGTTCCCCTACAATCAGGCGTCGGGCATCTACCATTGCCCGGCCGACCGATCCACGGTCCGGGATGCCCGAAAACTCCTGCGATCCCGCAGCGTCTCGATGAGCGCGTCGATGAACGACCAACCCGACCCGCAGAGCTCCACCTGCTGGCACAAGCTTTCTCAGGTCGTGGTCCCGACGCCGGCCGAGGCCTTCGTCTTTTTGGACGAACACGAGAACAGCATCGAGAACGCCCGATTCGTGGTCACCCAGCCCGGCGAGTGGTTTTGGATCGACTTCCCCTCGGTGCGTCATGCCGGGGCCGCGACCCTGAGCTTCGCCGACGGCCACGCCGAGTCCTGGAGATTCGTTTCGCCCGACACCCTCCGCATCGGTCGCATGCCGCCGTACATCCAGAGCCAAACCGTGCGAGCCAACGACCCGGACCTCCGCCGATTCCAAGCGGCCTCGCTCAAGGTGCCCCGGTGAAAACCATCGGGTGTCCGAGGCTCCGGTGCCCGGTACGGTTCAGGAACGGAGCATCACCAGGCCGACGCCGTGACCCACGATCGAGAGCAAACCTGTCGCGATGCCCACCCAGGCGTGGGTTTTTCCCTTGGCCTGGGCGTTCCGGCGACTGCGTCCCAACCCGAGCACCCCGAGGATGATGGCCGGAACCGCCAGCAGTAAGCCAAGCGTCGGGATCAGGCTGAAGATGCCCAGGTAGTAGGCCACGAGCGCCATCGGGTTGCGGTAAGGGATGACAGAGCTCAGAACATGGGGCGAGCCGTCCCCGGGCGCGGTTCCTTGGGGACCGTTCGCAAGGCCGCCGGCGCTGGACGCCGAAGCAGACGGTATCGGAGGCGGTTCCGCAGCGCCTCCGGCAGGCAGATGGATCCCGGGCACCTGCGCCAGCGGGATCCATTCCGGACATCCCTCGTGCCAGGCCAGAGTCGATTCGGGCAGGATCCGGCCGTTGTCCAACTGGCCCTGGATGTCTTCGAGCGACATCGGCCCCTGCCGTTGTCCTTGGATGGCGATGTAGAATTGCATCGGACGAATATGACTTGGGAGTTCGGGGAACGATTTGCTCCATGGAATCGGAGGCCCGACGGATTCATGATCCAGCTCAGGACTCGGATCCTCAAAGGATCCGAAACTCTTTGATCAGTCCGGGAACTTTGAACAAGCCAAACCTTTCGATCCGGGTGCCCAAACGCCGATCCTGAACCCAACCCTGTGCTTGATCCAGGTGGTGGTCCCATCCTGCAATGGACGCAGCGTTTCGGAAGCCCTCCGATCGTGGGTCGTCCCATTGTTTCATGAAGCCGTTGGTCGCCAGTTTCCTGTCTCTGATCATTCCTTTGACCTCATTGGCTGGGCTCGAGCCGGTGATCCCGGTCTTGCGGGCCGAGCCGGTGTCGGGCACTCGCTCGGTTGAAATCTCCTTCGAGGTCCGAGACCCGGACAGTGAGACGGTGACGGTTTACCTGAAAGTCTCCTCCGATGGAGGGCGCACTTGGAACGTGCCAGCGGGTTCCGCCACGGGGGCTGTGGGACGTCGGATCAAGACCGGAACGCTCCAGCGGATTCGTTGGGATGCCTCGGTCGACCATCCCCGTCATTACGAGAAAGACCTCCGATTCGGCATCGGTGTCACCGATTGGGTTCCATCCGAGGGAATGAACCTCATTCCCGAGGGAACCTTCGAGATGGCCGGACCTGCCCACCTGGTTTCGGTCTCCGAATTCGCAATCGATGTCCACGAAGTCACCAAGGAACTCTGGGACACCGTCCGCCGCTGGTCTCTCGACCACGGGTACCTGGATCTGCCCACCGGAGAGAGTTTCGGGAGCGGTCACCCGGTTCACACGGTGAATTGGTTCGACTGCGTGAAATGGTGCAACGCCCGCAGCGAGATGGAGGGATTACGCCCGGCGTACCATGTCGACGCGGCCGCGACCTTGGTCTACCGGAGTGGGCGGCTGGCACCCCATGTCGATTGGAAAGCGGGATATCGGCTGCCCACCGAGGCCGAGTGGGAGAAGGCGGCCCGCGGCGGTTCCAAGGGCCATCGTTTCCCGTGGTCCGACTCGGAGAAGATCACTCCTGACCGTGCCAATTACGATGAGTCGGAGAAGAGCGGCTCGGTGAAGGTGGGTTCCTATCCCCCCAACGATTACGGCCTGTACGACATGGCCGGAAACCATTTCGAGTGGTGCTGGGATCGGTTCGGAGAATACACCTCGGACGCCCAGACCGATCCGCGCGGTCCCGACATCGGAGTCCACCGCGTCTTCCGCGGCGGGAGCTGGTACGACAACGCCAAGAACTGCGAGATCGCGCACCGTCGCGCGTTCACCCCCGACACGGTGTACAACCGGGTGGGTTTCCGATCGGCATTGCCGCAACCGGCCCGCCCCTGGATCGAATCGGAGACCCAGGCTGTGACACTCGACAGCCATCCCAGAGTCACCGTCAACGGACTCGAGTCGGACGGACCGGTGACGGTGGGAGATCGGGCCGTCGTCCGGTTGGCGCAGCGATTCGAGCACGGGCAGATCTTCTACACGCTCGACGGTACACGACCCACCGTCCACTCCACGAAATACACCGGTGAGTTCCGCGTGGACCAAAGCGCGGTGCTCAGAGACCTCCATCTGAACGAGGAATTGACCGAGACCCTGGAACCCGCACCGGTCCGGATCAC
>CAYLTF010000180.1:0-5182 GCA_964386625.1 uncultured Akkermansia sp.
GCCCCGCTTCGGCCGTGCAGCCAGGGGGTGAAGGCGGGCATGGGCGTGCCCAGCAGGGTGGCCAACTTCGAGCAGTCCAGGGTCGTGTCGGGCGCGCGCGGGGCTCCCGAATAGCCGGCCAACGAACCCGCCCGCATCGGCGTGGGCAGATCGGGCTGGGAACGCCGCAGATCTTCGGCCACGAGCCGCCCGATGTCGTACCGCGACAGGCGCTCCGAGCCCGCGAGATGGAACACGCCCCCCTGCCCCGAATCCAACAACGCCCACAGCCGCCGCGCCGTCTCCACCGCCGCGATCGGGCAACGGAACTCGTCCACGAACAAATCCACCGTCCGGCCCGCGCGCCACGCGGCGGCCAACTCCTCGTTGAACGCTCCCGGCCCCGACGGCGAGCGGCCGAAGTTCAGCGACGTCCGCACGATCGCATGGCGCGGATTGCGCCGCACCCAAGCCTCGGCCTCCACCTTCGTCTCGGCATACACGCTCAACGGGTTCACCGCGTCGTCTTCCCGGTACCCGCCCTGCGACCCGTCGCGCCGGCCGTCGAAGACCAGATCGGTCGACAGGAACACCATCGGGACCTCGGCCGCCCATTCGGCGAGCCTGCGCGTCACCTCCACATTCTGGAGCCGAGCCCCGGCGGGATCGGCCTGGCACGCCGGACTGCGACTGCGCGCCGCGCAATGGATCACCCCGCTCGGACGCTCGCGGGCGAACAGCTGTTCCACCGCCCGAACATCGGTCAGGTCGACCTCGGTCCGCATCAGCGGACGCACCCGGCCCGCGAACCCCGCCGCACGGGCCACCTCGACGCAGGCATGGCCGATGAGCCCGCCCGCCCCGGTCACCCACACGCGCCCTGGAATCGGCTCAGACATCGCACAGCCTCACCGCCGACCTCACCGCCTGCAAATTGCCCGCCTTCGTCGCCGCCCGCGGAATGAATTCCTGGCCCACGAACCCGCGATACCCCACCTCGAGCAGCGCCTTCATGATGGCCGGGTAGTTCAACTCCTGGTCGGCCGCATCCAGATCGCAACGGCCCGGGTTGCCCGCCGTGTGCACATGGCCGATCCAGGCCGCATGCTGACGGATCCGGCGGATCACATCGCCGTGCATGATCTGCACGTGATAGATGTCGAAGAGCACCTTCACCCGCTCCGACGACACCGCCTTCACGATGTCCACGCTCAGGTCGATGTCGTCGCAGAAGTAGTCGGGATGCCCCTTCATCGGCACATCCACCCGAGAATTCAGCATCTCCAGGCACACCGTCACCCCGCGTTTCTCGGCGTGGGCGGCCAGCGTCTTGAGCCCCTCGATCATGTTGCGGACCCCGGCCTCGCGACCGATGCCGCGCGCGAAGCCCGAAAAGGTGATGATGTTGGGCGCCCCGAAGGTCGAGGCCTCGTCGATGGCCTTCAGGCACGCGGCCGTGCACTCGGCGTGTTCTTCGCGGTGGGCGAATCCCTTGCTGAAGCCATGCCGGCCGAAGATCGCGCACGTCAGCCCGTGGCGGCTGAGCATCGGGAAGTGCTCGGGACCCAGCAATTCCAAGGCCTTCAGGCCCAGAGACACCGCCTCGCGCGCCAACTCCTCGGGTGTCAGCGGCGCGAAATTCCACGAGCACAGGCTCTGCTGGATGCGCCCGTGCAGCTTGGCCGGTGCCGGCGCGTCGGCCAGCGCCGAACCGCCTGGGACCGCTGTCGAAAGCAAGGCGGCCCCCAGTGCGCCGCCCACGAAACCCCGCCGATCCATCGCCTCCGGATTCATGCGGAGGATTCAACGCCCTGCCGACCGCGACGGAAACACCGAAAACACCCCCACGCGCTCGTCACACCGGGTCGTGCAAGCGCACCCCCAGGGCCCCATCGACGGCCAGCGTTGCGCCCGTGAGGAAGCCCGAATCTTCCGACGCCAGCCACACCGCCGCCCGCGCCACCTCGTCCGGGCGCCCGATGCGGCCCGCCGGGTGGAATCGGTCGAGCTCGGCCCGCGACTCCGGACGGCCCTCGAAGCCCGCCTCCAGCATCGGCGTCGAGATCGCCGCCGGCGCGATCGCATTCACCCGCACCCGGCCGCCCAGATCCACCGCCAAGGCCCGTGTCAGCCCCGCCAGCGCCGCCTTGCTCGTCGCATAGGCCACGAAGCCCGGCTTCGTCTGAGTGGCGTGGATGCTCGTGATTTGCACCACCGAACCCCGCGAGGCTTCCAGCAGGCCCAGGAAACTCTGCACCAGCAAGAACGGCGCGGTCACATTCACCGCCAGCGTCGCCTGCCACTCGGCCGGCACCACCTCTGCGGTCGCGCCGCAGTGCTGCACCGCGGCATTGTTCACCACGGCCGCCAGCGGAGCCCCGGCCAAAGCCTCGGTCACACGGTCCCGGAACTCGTGGCGCACCCGTTCGTCGGCGACATACGACGCCAGGCAACACGGCACCGACACCGTTCCCTCCGGGGCCGTCCGCCCTGGGGCGTCGGTCGCCACCACCCGCCACCCCGCCGACAAGAACCCCGCACACAACGCACGGCCGATGCCGCCCGAGGCCCCCGTGATCAACACGCCTTTCACGCCCTTCGCGTCCTTCATGGATTGGCCGGAACCTTCCGCCGCCGCTGCGCCAACCGCAACCACGCCGATTCCCAGCGGACCAGCACCCACGCCATCAACGCCAGCCCCACCAGTGTGACCACCAGCACGCTCCACCCCGCCTGGTCATGCACGGCATCCAACGCCGCCGTGCCGTGCCGATGGGCCGTGAGCGACAAGTACAGCGACCTGCCGATGTTGCCCACCACCGCCCAACCGACCGCGCCGCCCACCAGCAGCCACCGCAAGGCCACCCGGCGCAGCGCCTGATCGCCCAGGAAGAGCGCCATCATGATCGACGACTGAAGGCTGCGGATGCCGCTGCACGCCTCGTCCACTCCCACCCGGCAATTGGGCAGCGCGATCACACTGCCCTGCTGCACCGCCGGGATCCCCGCCAGGTTCAGCAACTCCACATTCACGAACGTCACCAACCCCTTCAGCCCCACCACGATGGGGTTCCAGAAAACGCCCGGAATCGGCACGGCCACGAGCGCGAAGAGGATCGGGAAACGGAAATGCCGCAACGTCTTGGGCCCCCACTGCTGCAGGATCGACGCACGGATGAAGCACAGCGTGCCCAGGCTCAGGGCGGTGGCCGAGGCCGGGCTGCGCGTGAGCGCGTGCCGGTACAACTCGCCCACCAACACCAGCGGAAACCCCACCACCAACCACACCGAGGCCCGCCCGACGGACACCGGCACATCGTTTTTCGGGCACGAATCCCAACGGTCCCACACCAGGAACGCCACGAGCGCCACGACCAAAAAGCCGAATCGATATTCCTCTTGGGCCCGCCAGAGGAACTGCAGGCTGTAGATCCACCACCCCACGAAGACCGCCAGCGGCAGCCCGCGACTCAGGCCGCCGGCCGCTCCCTTCGACCTCGGCACATCCCCGCCTTGGTTTTCGCCCCGCATCGCCATTCTCTTCCCATCGGAACCCCGGGGCGCTTTCTACAGTCGCCAGTGGCCCGGAGTTTGCAGGGCACCGCACGCCATCGCCGGCGTTCGAGCGGCGTTGAACCCACCGGCAGCCAGCTCTCGCCCTCGGCGATCCTGGGCCTCGGAGCGGGATCGCGCCTCTCAAGCCGCAAAGGTTTCAATTGCCAACACGGCGACCCCGGCCCTATTTTCTTCGCCTCAGGTCGCACGACCATGCCGGCGTGGCGAAATGGCAGACGCGATAGACTCAAAATCTGTTGCCCGGAAGGGTGTGGGGGTTCGAGTCCCTCCGCCGGCACCAATAAAAAAACCGCGAGTGATCGCGGTTTTTTTGTTTTCCACCGAATGCGACCGAGCAATTCCCCGGCCAATCGAAGCCCAACCGGGCCTGCCATGCCTCCAGCCTCAGGCCTCAGGCCTGCCTCGTCTGGGCTCCGCGCAGGGAACTGCCACCGGGAGGCGGCGACTCACTTGGAGGACCCCACCTCGGCCCGCGGCGCCGTCACCTCGGCGATCGCCTTGACCGAACTCACTGCCGCTCCACCCGACACCGGGCCACCAACGCGGGCCCGCAACAGCACATGGGTGGGCTTGGCTCCCCCCAATCGCGGGAGGTTCAGGCTGACCGCGTTGTCCAAGAGGCTCCGGCTGGAGTCGAGAGTCGGCGGATTCGTGGGCGAACCCCCGATCCCGATGCCTCCCCCGAAGGTCATCACCGATCCTGCCTGGCGGCTCGCGGCGCTGTTGCTGACCACGGGAGACGCGGCGTTCTGGAAGGAACTCACATTCACCGTCGCGGAGGATGGGCGTAGTTCCAAGGGCTCCAGAGCAACGGCTTGCCCCAGCAGGTTCGCGGATAGCGGCGCAGCGAGGGCGAAGCACCGGAGTGGTAGGAAGGGTTTCATGGCAAAGTTCATTGTCGGTCGACCAGAACGAGACCGCGATCACTGCACCCGCATGATGAAGGCCAGCGCGAAGAAGGGCGGCATGTTGTCGAAGGGCTGGTTGCCGCCGGTGGCTTGGGAAGTGAGATAGATGGAGTGGGCATGGTCGGGCGCCGTAGAGATCGCGCTTGAGTTGACGGCGTAGTCACGAGCGCGGTCGGAGGTTCGGAACGATTGGTGATTGTTGTTGGCGGGGTAACCCTGCGAATTCGCGCTGTTACTGTCGTGGTTCGGTCCGTACGCAGTATGGGTGTGCGCGCCGCCGTTCCCGGTGCTTCCCGAGACCACGTGGTTGTGGGCTGGGATCTGGTTGACCGTGAGCGTGACCGTCTCAGCACCGCCCGTTTGATTGACGTTGCGCAGCGTCAGACCTGTTCCCTGGCCAGCACCGACGATGAAGCGGCCGCGCAGGTCCGGGGTCTGCCGCCCATTGGAAACCTGACCGTTGCAAAGCGCCCAGCCGGCCGGCACCGCGTCGGCGGAGCCGGACCACATGGCGATGAGACCCAGCGGCACGGACCCGAAACCCGAGACTGACGTGGCTGTCAGCGTCGATACATTCATGGTATCGAACGCGGCACTGGTGGCCCGGACCTGCCCCGACACGGTGAGTGCGGCACCACTGACAGGTGTCGTGTTGATGCCCACGCCGCCCGCCGCACGGACGATGAACTGGTTGTCGGCCGTGGAAGCCATGTCGGCAT
>CAYLTF010000181.1:0-5169 GCA_964386625.1 uncultured Akkermansia sp.
TGCCACTGTTCCTCATTGTCGGTGCCGGGAATGCGCTGGCCCACCCGACCGTGGGACATGTCCGGGTCAAGATCTACGTCGCCAACACCGACAGCTGGTGTTGCGGCAAGAACTGGTGGGGCAACTGCGATTGCAATCGCCAAGAGGCCTACAACCTCAGGGTCAACGGTTTCGGCCAAGAGTGGCAAGTCGCCGGGACCTTCTATCCGGGCAACTGGTACGAGGCCGTCTTCTACAACGTCAACCAGGACTGGCCGACCTTCCGTGCGAACCTCGGCAACGTCCGCTTCTACAACACCGACCGCAATTGGGTGATCGGCCACACGGCCGTGACGGTCTGGACGCCCGACTGGCAGGTGATCCGCGACCATGCCACCGACGTCGGCGACTACTGGGTCGGAGCGTGGAACAACTTCTGGTTCAACTCGGTGCTGTGGAATTACACCTACAACACTCCCCATGACAGTTGGTTGAGCAACGGCAATGCGACGATGAATTGGAACGTCGGCAACACGTGGGTCAACCAGATCAACATGGTGGATCCCGACGGATGCTATCCGGGGGCCACCTCCTCCAGCAGCAACCCCGGCCTGGGTACCGTGAACGTCTACCAGGCAGGTTGTTCCGGGAAGAATTCCTACTACCACGTCTATTTCCAACCTGCGGCCAACGCCTTTGGAAGCACTTACGTCACGGTGACCGTCAATGACGGCGCCATCGCCCGCAGCCACGGCTTTTGGGTCACGGTGAATCGGGTGGGATCACCGCCGACCATCCCGGCCATCCGCCAGAACGACCTGGTCCGTGCCGAGCACACGGTAACACTGGTCAATGCGATCCAGGTCGGTGACGAGTACACGCCGGTCCAGAACCTCACCGTCCAGGCCATCTCGACCACCTCCGATGCGATCCCGCTGTCCCGTGTCTCGATCGTGGCCGGTTCGGCCGGTGGCGCCTTCCGCAACGTGGTGATCACCACGCCGAACAACGTTCCCTCCGCCAATGGAACCGTGACTTTGGGGATCCGCGTGACGGACTCCGACGGTCAGACGGCCAACGGGAATCTCGCCGTCCGTTTCCAGGAGAACGTCCGCTATGGGGCTCGTTTCAATGACGAGACGGGTGATTCCCTCGGTCTCTCCCTGGAACGCGACGTCGACTACATCGATGTCGGAGCCAACACTCTTTTCGGCGAGTCCGATTTCACCATCGAAAGCTGGGTCTATCCCCGGAGCTTCGAGAGTTGGAGCCGCATCCTCGACTTCGGCAACGGTCCAGAATCGGACAATGTGCTGTTCGCACTCTCCGAAGGTACGACGGGTCGCCCCAATTTGCACATCTTCCGCGGGAATGTTGCCCAGAGTCTGGCCGCGAGCGAAGCCTTGCCGTTGAACCGCTGGACCCACGTGGCATTGGTTCACCGGAATGGCACCGCGTTCATGTACTTCGATGGAAGACTGGTGGGCTCTGCGGCGGTGCACCGGCCTACATCCGTCACCCGCAGGAACAGCTACATTGGCAAGAGCAATTGGCCCGATGGTCGATTCAACGGAGTGATCGACGAGGTTCGCATCTGGAACCGCGCCCTCTCCACGGCCGAGTTGATCGCGCAGGCCTATCCTCCCTTGGCTTCCAACGCCCCGGGGCTGGTCGGCTATTGGAGTCTGAACGATCGTAACAACACCCCGGTCAACCTCGTGAGCGGTGCGCGTGCCACCTTGGTGGGCGGCGTCTATGTCCCCGGAATCCCGACGGTCAAGACCGTGACCGTCCAGGAGGACACCCCGCTGACGGTGACCGCCACCCTCAACGAGTTGATCTCCGGTCACAGCCTGCAGATCCTCCGCAATCCCGATGAGGGTTCCTTGACCAGCAGCATCGGCGGAACTGCCTCCAAGCAATTCGTCGGGGTCGCCGGGCAGTTCAGCTTCTGGGACGCCTACCATGATGCTCGTGCCCGGCGCGGACGCCTGGCGACGATCACCAGCGCAGCCGACAACGACCTCGCCAAGACCGCGGCGGCCACGGTGGGCAATTCGTGGATCGGTGCCACCGATCTCGAGGTGGAATCCGCGGGCAACGGTGCCGGGTTCAAGTGGCTCTATGGCGGTGCCAGCACCGCAGGTTATTCGAGCTGGTCTCAAGGCCAGCCGGACAACTGGGCCAACTCCGAGGACTACGCGCACATCATGACCAGCGGCCTGTGGAACGACGTCGACTCCTCCGCTCGGATCCCGTACATCCTGGAACTGAACAACGGCTCTGTCGCGACCTTCAGCTACACCCCACTGGTCAATTTCAACCGGCAGGACTCGCCCGAGATCGACCTGGTCGCCGACTACGCCATCCGTGATTCCGCGGGTCGCGATGTGACCCGTCAGCGCATCCGCTTCAACGTGGAGCCGGTGGATGATGCACCGGTCATCCGCAATGATGGTTATGTGAAGATGAACGGCACAGGATTCCTCTTCGTGCCGGGCCAGAACACCGCCTTCGCCTTCGAAGGAAAGTCCTCGTTCACGATGGAGGCCTGGGTGCGTCCGTCGGTGCGTCAGCACATGGAGATCCTCACGCGGTACACCGGGGGCGTCTTCGGGAATTACATCCTGGCGCTGAGCGCCTCGGGCCAAGTGTGCCTCTGGAGAGAGCATGCCCCCTGGCAGTGGGTCATCGACAACACCGCCAATGGCGCAGTGCCCCTCAACGCCTGGACCCATATCGCGGCGACCTATGACGGGGCCAAGGTGCGCTTGTACGTCAATGGGCAGTTGCGCAACGAGACTCCGGACGATGTCGCTCTTTGGTCCGGTTTTTCCGAGACGCGGGTCGGCGCGCGGGGTGACGGATACACGTCGTTCGTCGGCGATCTCGACGAGCTCCGTGTCTGGAACGTCGCGCGTTCGGAGACCGAGCTGCGGATGAATTACCGCAACACCCTCAGCGGTTTCGAGACCGGCCTCATCGGTTACTACCGATTCGACGAGGGTTTCGGCGTCTGGGCCTACGATCTCTCACGCGAGGTCGATGACACCAAGGAGAACCTGCGGATCTCGGGCACGGTGAACTGGATCACCGGCGGAGATACTCCCACCAAGACCATCGTGGTCCCTGAGGATCATGCCGGGTTCGAGATCTTCGTCTCCGCCATCGAGTTCGACCGCATCCAGACCATCACCCTCGGGGATCCGACCCAACCGGCCAATGGCCGCGTGGTGAGGCGGGCTTCTGCCGCGGGGGGCACTGCCTATGTCTACACCCCGAATCCGGACTATTCCGGTGCCGATTCCTTCCGGTACACGGCCAGCGCCAACGGTGTGACCTCGACCGGGACCGTCCTGATCCAGGTCGAGAACATCAACGATCCCCCGGTGATCTCCAGCCTCGACAACCTGGTGCTCCAGGAGGAGACGACCCACCGGATCCCATTCAAGGTGAATGATGTCGATCATGGGGCCGCGGCCGTCGTCGTGAGTGCCGTCTCGAGTGACGGGTCCATCTTGCCTTCGGCCAGCGTCGCCATCACCGGCACCGGTGCCGATCGCTACCTGGAGATGACACCCTACGAGGGTGCCTACGGCCTCACCACCGTCACGGTGACCGCAACCGACACGATCGACACCGTCCAGAAGACCATCACCGTCAACTTCGTCCCGCGTCTGGCCTACGCCGCCTTGGACGTGAACGACCCGGGTCAGGCGACCGAGTCCTATGGCACAGCCATCGACGACTACAACCGGGTCGCCGGCTACTACCGCGGGACCGGTGTGGGTGCCGTCGACAAGCCCATCTTCCACGAGCAGATGCTCTTCAACGGCGCGTCGGCCGATGTGGGCACCATGGCTGGCCAGATCACCGGCCTGAAGCTCCACATCAACGGCACGAACCACTTCGCCGTCGGTTTCCTGACCACCAATGGGATATCCACGCCGTGGCGCTTCTCCCGCATCTTCATCGATGACCGCACCGCCGCCGCCTCCAAGGCCTACGCCGCCGAGCCCGACCAGTCGCGGAAGGAGGCTGCGGCCGCCGCCGCGGCCGCCAACGCCTTCGTGGGTATCCGTGAGACGACCAACAGTCTTGGTTTCCCGGCCGATTACCGTTCCGGATTCGCCATGGCGGTCAACGCGGTTGGCGGTCTGGCCGGCTATCTCACCAAGGCCGACGGGACGGAATTCCCGCTCCTCCTCGACCTGACCCGGACCAACATCGCCACCGAAAACCTGCTCAAGGATGGCGCCAACGCACTGATCAACGGCCGAGCCCTGGCCATCAACCGCTTCAATCTCGCGACCGGATACCGGCTGATCTCCGGCAAGAGGCGCGCGTTCACCCACAACGGATCGGTCTTGGCCGACCTTCCCCTGCCGGCCAACGCGGTTGAGACCGTCGGGACCGGCATCGACGACACGGGTGTTGTCGTCGGCTACCTCGTCCGGTCCGACAACAAGCGTCAGGCCATCGCCTATCGGGGCGGGGTCTGGAAGAGCCCGTCCGGCACCTTCGCCAGCACCTGGGTGCAGAGCGAGGCGACCGCGATCAACACCTTCGGCCAGATCGTGGGCGAGGCCACGTTGGCTGACGGATCCCGCAAGGCGTTCCTCTGGATCGGGGACGCCGCCTACGATCTGACCGCTCTCCTGCCGCTCGGTTCCAAGTGGAAGCTGGATCGCGCGAACGCCATCAATTCCGCCGGTCAGATCGTCGGAACCGGGCGGATCAGCGACGGTACCCGCGACCAGGTCCGCGCGTTCCTGGCGACCCCCGCCAGCGTCATCGGCAAGCGCGTGGCCCGCCCCGAGGGCACTGTGGCGCGCTATCCTCTCATCGACATCCTGGAATCCAGCCCGGGTGACAATGCCGCCAACTCGTTCTTCTGGAGCGATGTCGAGCGCGCGCTCTTCGCGATCCGCCCGGTCAAGGCCACCATCCGCTGGCATCGCAGCAGCAACCTGTCGGCGACCGCGCTCGATGTGGTGCCGCGATTGACGGTCACCTCCTGGCCGAAGACCCCGGAGATCCACATCGCGGGATCCCCGGTCGAGGTGGATCCGATCAAGCCCGAGAGTCTCTACTCCTACTACGCGCTCCACTACACGACGACCCCGGCGGCCGCGGTGGACAGCGTCACCAAGGTGTTCAACACCTCCGTCCAGGGCACCGGTTACTCGG
>CAYLTF010000182.1:0-5056 GCA_964386625.1 uncultured Akkermansia sp.
CTCCAAGTACGGCGTCAAGCGCCCGAAGGCTGGTGCCGCGGCCAAGAAGAAGTAACGCCGCCCTGCAGCACAACCCCACTCTTTTCCAGAACTTCGTATGTCCCGTCGCCGTCAAGCCATCAAGCGTTCCGTCATCGCGGACGCCAAGTACAACAGCGTTCTCGTCGGTCGCCTGGTGAACACCGTGATGTTCAGCGGCCAGAAGAACGTCGCCCGCCGCATCGTCTACGGGGCCATCGAGGCCTTGGCCGAGAAGACCCCGGGTGTCGATCCTTTGGAGATCGTCCAGCGCGCCATCGACAATGCGAAGCCGCGCATCGAGACCAAGGCCCGCCGGGTCGGCGGTGCAACCTACCAGGTTCCGATGGAGGTCAATCCCGACCGCCAGACCTCGTTGGCCATGCGCTGGATCGTCGGTTACGCCGACGACCGCAAGGGTGTGCCGATGAAGCAGGCCCTCGCCACCGAGCTGCTCGAAGCCTACCAAGGCCAGGGCAACGCCATCCGCAAGCGCGATGACGTCCACAAGATGGCCCAGGCCAACAAGGCGTTCGCACACTTCCGCTGGTAAGCCACCCTTTCAAGTGACGCCCCGATGTCGAATCGGGGCGTTTTTCATCTCCTTAACCGACGATCTTTTCCATCCATGAGCGATCCCGCGGCCATCAACACGACACTCAATTCACCGCAGCGCCAGTATCCGTTGGAGCGCACCCGTAACTTCGGGATCTGCGCCCACATCGATGCGGGCAAGACCACGACGACCGAGCGTATCCTCTTCTACACCGGCCTGATCCACAAGATCGGTGACGTCGATGACGGCAACACGGTCACCGACTGGATGGAGCAGGAAAAGGAGCGTGGTATCACCATCACGTCGGCCGCGGTGACCTCCTTCTGGACCCAGAAGAAGGAAGCGGGCCTGTACAAGAATTTCGAGGGCATCGCCCACCGCATCAACATCATCGACACCCCGGGACACGTGGACTTCACCGCCGAGGTGGAGCGCTCCATGCGCGTTCTCGACGGTGCCGTGGCGGTGTTCTGCGGCGTGGCCGGTGTCCAACCCCAGTCCGAGACGGTCTGGCGCCAGGCCACCAAGTACAAAGTCCCCCGCATCGCGTTCGTCAACAAGATGGACCGCACCGGTGCGAACTTCGACAATGCGCTGAGCGACATGCGCAAGAAGCTCGGGGCCTACGCGTTCCCGATCTACCTGAACATCGGCGCTGAAGACAAGTTCGCCGGCGTCATCGACGTCGTGAACCAGAAGGCGATCATCTGGGGCGAGGGCGACCTCACCAACGAAGGTCTCAAGTACGAGGTCACCGACATCCCGGCCGCCCACCAGGAGCGCGCCAAGGCCGCTCTGGCTGAGTTGATCGACGCCGTCTCGAACAAAGACGACTCCATCGCCGAGCTGGTCCTCGAAGAGAAGCCGATCACGGTTCCCGTCCTCAAGGCCGCCATCCGCCGCCTCACCTGCAAGATCGAACTCATCCCGGTGCTCTGCGGCACCGCCTTCAAGAAGAAGGGCATCCAAGTCCTGATCGACGCCGTCGTCGACTACCTGCCCTCCCCTCTCGATATTCCTCCGGCCCAGGGACATGTCCCCGGCACCGAGGATGCCCTCGACGTTCCCCCGAACGACAACGGCAAGTTCTGCTCGCTCGCGTTCAAGCTCTGGACCGACCCGTACGCCGGCAAGCTGGTGTTCTTCCGCGTCTACTCGGGCCAGCTCAAGAAGGGCGACTCGATCTACAACCCTCGCACCCGCAAGCGTGAACGCGTCAGCCGCCTGATGGTCATCCAAGGCAGCGAGCGCAAGGATGTCGACTCCGTCTACTCCGGTGACATCGCGGCTCTCGTGGGCCTCCGCAACATCACCACCGGTGACACCCTCTGCAACGAGGACTTCGACATCGCCCTCGAGCCCCCGACCTTCCCCGAGCCGGTCATCAGCATGGCCATCGAGCCGAAGTCGAAGGCCGACCAGGACAAGATGTCGCAGGGCCTGCAGCGCCTCGCCGAAGAAGATCCCACTTTCCGTTGCTTCACCAACGAAGAGACCGGCCAGCTGATCATCGCGGGCATGGGCGAGTTGCACCTCGAGATCATCCGCGACCGCCTCAAGCGCGAGTTCTCGGTCGAGGCCGACGCCGGTGCCCCTCAGATCGCCTACCGTGAGACCATCACGAAGCCGGCCGAGGGCGAGGGCAAGTTCATCCGTCAGTCCGGTGGTCGTGGTCAATATGGCCATGCCATCATCGACGTGGAGCCCAACGAAAAGGGCAAGGGCGTCGAGATCGTCAACAAGGTCGTCGGCGGCACCATCCCGAAGGAGTACATCCCGGCGGTGCACGCGGGCATCGAAGAAGCGATCAAGTCGGGTGTCTATGCCGGCTTCCAGGTGATCGACATCAAGGTCTCCATCAAGGACGGCTCGTTCCACGAAGTCGACTCCAACGAATTGGCGTTCAAGATGGCCGGCATCTTCGCCCTCAAGGACGCCTTCGCCCAGGCCGGGCCGATCCTGCTCGAGCCGATCATGAAGGTCGAGGCGACCACCCCTGACGAATATCAGGGCGACATCCTGGGTGACATCAACCGCCGCCGCGGCATGATCCAGGGCGTGGATGCCAAGAATGGACAGACCGTCCTCACCGCGCAGGTGCCGCTGGCCGAAATGTTCGGCTACGCGACCGCCATCCGCTCGCTCTCCAAGGGCCGTGCCTCCTACAGCATGGAACCGTTCAGTTTCGAGCAGGTTCCCAACAGCGTCCTCACCACGGTGATGGACGCCGCCAAGAAGCGCCCTGCCGCCCGCAGCTAATCTCCCTCACAAAAACCTAAACCTGTTCTTTGCAATGGCTGGACAACGTATCCGTATCCGACTCAAAGCCTACGACCACCGGGTGATCGACGCCTCCGCGAGCGAAATCGTGGAGACCGTCAAGCGCTCCGGAGCCCGTGTCGCTGGCCCCATCCCCCTCCCGACCAAAATCGAGCGGGTCACCGTTCTTCGTTCCCCTCACGCGGACAAGAAGTCGCAGGAATCCTTCGAGCAGCGCACTCACAAGCGCCTCCTCGACATCCTCGATCCCACCGCGAAGACCGTGGACGAGCTGAAGAAGCTCAACCTCCCGGCCGGCGTCGACATCCAAATCAAGATCTAACTTTCCCAGCCATGCCTCTCGGACTTATCGGACTCAAGGTGGGTCATACCCGTGTGTATGACTCCAACGGCGTACTCGTGCCCGTCACGGTCGTCCACGTCGGCCCCAACCGGGTTCTCCAGGTCAAGACCAAGGCCTCGAAGGACGGCTACGATGCCGTTCAGCTCGGCTACGGTGACCAGAAGCTCGGCCGCCTGACCAAGGCCGTCGTCGGCCACCTCGCCAAGCAGGGTGTCAAGGTGGACGCCCCCGGACAGGGCGGCGAACAGCCGGTCCTCACCGGCGTCAAGCGCATCCGCGAATTCCGCGACTTCTCCAAGGAAGTGAAGTCCGGTGACACCGTCGGTGCCGACATCTTCCAGGCCGGCCAGTTCGTGGATGCCATCGGCACCACGAAGGGACGCGGTTTCGAGGGCGTCGTCGGCCGCTGGAGTTTCCGCGGCGGTGACGCCACCCACGGTGCCAAGGGTTGGCATCGTCGCTCCGGCGCCATCGGTCAGCGCCTCTTCCCCGGCACCGTCATGCGCGGCATGAAGATGCCCGGTCACATGGGTGTGGTTCGTCGCACCTCCCAGAATCTGGAGATCATCCAGGTCCGCCCGGAGGACAACGTTCTGCTCATCAAGGGCAATTTCCCCGGCAGCGAGGGAGACTATTGCATCATCCGCGAAGCGAAGAAGATCTCGATCAACTCCGCCCGCCTGAAGCAGATCACCGAGGCCCGCAAGAAGGCCAAGGATGCCGCCACGGCCAAGAAGGACGACAAGAAGGCCGCCGCCGCCGCCAAGAAGAAGTAATTAAGGAACCCGTTCGATGAAACTTTCGATCAAAGACTCCAAGGGAAACGCCGCCGGCGAACTCGATGTCCGTTTCGAGTTGATTGCCGACGGTCGCGGTACCCAGGCCGTCCACGACACCGTGGTCGCCTACAACGCCGCCCAGCGCAGCGGCACCGCCTGCACCAAGACCATGGGTGATGTTGCCGGCACCGGCAAGAAGCCCTGGCGCCAGAAGGGAACCGGCCGCGCCCGCGCTGGCTCCTTCGCCAGCCCTCTGTGGCGCGGCGGTGGCGTGGTCTTCGGCCCCAAGCCCCGTGACTTCTCCAAGAAGGTCAACAAGAAGGTCAAAAACCTCGCCCTCCGCAAGGCGCTCAGCGAGCGCATCAAGTCCGGGGACGTGGTGCTGATCGACGACCTCAAGCTCGCCACCCCGAAGACCAAGGACTTCGTGGCCGTGCTTCAGGCTCTCGGTCTCGATGGCAACACCAACCTCGTGGTCCTGGGCGCGGCCGACAAGTCCGCCTACCTCGCCAGCCGCAACGTGGCTGGTGTGGAGCTCAAGACCGCCGGTCTGGTCAACACCTACGACCTGCTCAAGTACGACAAGCTCGTCTTCACCAAGGCTGGCTTCGAGGCGGTCGAGGCCCGCATCGCCAAGTAACCAGAAAGGAAATCCACCATGACGATTTTCGACACCATCAAGACGGTCCGCATCACTGAGAAGGCGGCCCTCCAGACCGAGAAGCTCAACAAGTACACCCTTCTGGCCGACCGCCGCGCCACCGCGCCGCAGATCAAGAAGGCTGTGGAGCAGCTCTTCAACGTGAAGGTGACCAAGGTCAACACGGCGAACTACGAGGGCAAGGCCCGCCGCCAGATGACCAAGGCCGCCGGCAAGAGCAGCGACTACAAGAAGGCCGTCGTCACCCTGAAGAAGGGCGACAAGATCGCCTTGGTCTGATCCAGACCCCCGGTTTCAAACACCGCTTTCCACAACGCCGCAGGACTCTCCGGGTCCCGCGGCGTTTTTCGTTTCCCACAGCTCCCTGAAGCCTGTCCCTCTCCGCAGCCTCTCGCAGAATCCTCGCAGCCTGTCCCTTG